>JBEGJP010000244.1:0-8786 GCA_041184525.1 Pseudomonadota bacterium
GAAGCGCACAAGTGCTGCGTCGACAGCGCTTTGCTCTTGCGTAAAAACAGCCTCCGTTGCCGTGAAGGACGGATGGAGATGGAGGCTATCGGCTGAAAAAACTTTGTCCGCCTGTCCTTCATCGTTGAGAAACTCGATGCGATGCTCGGTTCCCTTGGGCATGTTTTTGAAACAGTGGGCTGCCGAAAGAACAACGCAATCCTTGAAGCTTTGGTCGCCGGCATGGAGAAGAGTGCCGGTGCAAGTCGATTTGAAATTTCCCGAGGGGAGTGAATAGGTCGAACGGATGCGCACCACGCCGGTGCTCTGCAGGCGTTGATCCATGCTCGGTCGGAGCGAATCATAGGCGCTGTTGAGCGTCAGGGGAGGAAGTTTGCATCCCCCGAGCCATGCGACAAAAATGAGAAAGAATGACAGCGTTCTCATACTTGGAAGTCCGTATCCCTCCTTGGATCGAGTTCCGGAGGAGGTTTCGGAACTTCCGGGCACCATGTTAGTATGAGATCTTGGCGTTCCTTTTAAATTACTGGAATTGTTGGTTTATGTGTAGCATTATTTCTGTCAAGACGACGCAGGGGCTCTTCGAGCGGACTTTTTCGACCCTCCGTGACCCTGAGGGCCTCGATACGCAGACCTTGGAGCTCCGTGTGCACGGTTTTCTGAAAAAAGAGAAAGCGCCTGTTGTTTTTCGCGATGCACAAAATCAAAACACCGTGCGGCAAAAGTTTTTTTCCTTGTGCCCGCATTGGTCCAAGACGTGGCCTTTTCCTTTTGAAACGTACAATGCGCGCCTGACGCGTCCCAAGAAGACGCGCGCCGTTGCGGACGGACGTTCGGAATTGGTTCTTGATGCACGGGGACATCCCGTGACGGAGGACATCAGCGACGTGCCCTCTTTCCGCGATGCTTTTGCACAAGGCCAGACGTGCCTTGTGCCAGTGTCAGGAGCCATTGAGTCTTGTTACTTCGGGCGCAGTGCCGGTTCGATTGTCCGCTTCACACCGGCAGAGGGAATTCTTTTTGCAGCCGGACTTTGGAACGATTGGATGGATCCTGCCACAGGAGAATTCATTCCGACGTTCACTCTTCTCACCGATGATCCCGATCCTGTTGTCTTTGAGCATGGGCACGATCGAGGGATTGTCGTTCTTGATCCTGCGGCATGGCATGACTGGCTGAGGCCGGAGAAAATGGCAGTGAAAGAAAGATTGGGATTTTTAAGGAAGAATCGAATTCAGCCGCTGTGGCACGCGGTGCAGGAGCGCCGGTTGAAGGAGGGTTGGCAAAAACGCGCCCCCACCGGCGAAGAGATTGCGCGTCTTGCGGTGTGGCATCCGGCATGAAATCGCGTGATGGCGCCTGCTGTATTGCCGCACACGGCCGTGCGGCGTTGCGGCCGTGCGATTGAGAGTGGCTATTCGCCAATTCTCGGTGCTTTGCTCCGTACGAGCCGCCCCGCTTGGTAATCGCTGAACGCCTGCTCGATTTCCTCGCGTGTGTTCATGACGAATGGACCGTACTGCACAATCGGTTCCTTCAAAGGGCGGCCGCCGACAAGAATGAAGCGCGCATTGTTTTCTTTGCTCTGGATAGATACAGCTGCGCCGGCCGAGAAAGTCACCAAAGTGTGCGTGTTCAATGCTTGACCGTCCACCTGCACATCTCCTTCGAAAACGTACAGGAAACACGTGTGTTCAGAAGGAGTCGCATAGTGGAAACTCCTTTGACTTTGCAAGGCGACATCAAGATAAAACGCCTCTGTGTTCGGGTCTTGCACAGCACCGGATGCGTTCTCGTAGCGGCCGCAAAGGACGCGGACTTTGAATCCATCTCCGCTCACTTCAGGAATCATGTGAGGTGAAAATTCCTGATATTCGGGCGCCGACATTTTTTCCTTCGCAGGAAGATTGATCCAAAGCTGAAAGCCGCGCATGAGGCCTTCTTTTTGTTGCGGCATTTCAGAATGAATAACGCCGCTGGCGGCCTTCATCCATTGCACTCCGCCGGCTTTCAGATCGCCGGTGTTGCCCATGCTGTCTTTGTGCAGCATGTGGCCATCGAGCATATACGTGAATGTGACAAAGCCGCGGTGCGGGTGATCAGGGAATCCGGCAAGATATTCGTTGGGATTGTCGCTGCCAAAATGATCGAGCATCAGGAAAGGATCGAGGTTTCTGAGCAACTGTGTGCCGATGGTCCTGCGGACGGTCACTCCTGCACCTTCGGAAACAGCTTTGGCAGGAAGAATGCGATCGATTTTACGGATGTCCATAATTGCACCCCATGCATGCTGGAATTGCTCAGTCGCCATTGTTTCAGTTGGCCACCTTGACTGCAAGTGTGAGTCCTTCGCCGGTGGGAAAAAGGGTGGCGCGCCATTTTCCGTTTCCGGCAACGTCTGAGTTGAATTGTCTCACACCTTCGGCGTCTTTTCGCTGGGCATCGGTATCGAATTCGGACTGCAACACCAGCCCCCACGCAAAGGTGTTGTCGGCGATCACCACTCCGCCGGTGCGGAGGTTTTTTTCGGCCCATGACAAGTAGTGCGGGTAGTTTGATTTGTCGGCATCAATGAACACGACATCGAACGGACCCTCACTTTCAATGTGCGGCAGATTCTCCAGTGCCTTGCCTTGATGAATTGTGATCTTGTTTTCACAACCGGCTCTGCGGAAACTCTCCAGAGAAACCCGCGCATTCTTTTCGTACATTTCGAACGTATGCAGGTGGCCATCGTGCGGCAGCGCGCGGGCAATGCAGATTCCGGAATAACCGGCCAGTGTCCCGATTTCGACCGCCTTTCTTGCTCCCATGGCACGGATGAGGACTTCGAGATGGAGCCCGTCCATGCTGCCCACATGAATGTTCGGAAGACCTTCGCGAGCGGCACGTTCGCGCGTTTCGGCAAGAACGCTATCTTCCGGTTGAAAACAATCGAAAGTGTACTGCGCCAGCTGCGGATGGGTGCAGGCAAAAGATTTGATGGGCGGTGACATAAGAAAGCTCCGGAAAATGAAAAATCAGAAAGAGTCTGGGAACTCTGTTTGACGTTGTCTTTGTCCATCATCCAGTATCCGCTCCGTTGCAACAAGAAGAGCATGATTTTTATCTTTGGCGTTTCTTTTTTCAGACGTCTACGATGGAGGATTTGAAATGTTTCGCAATGCCGTGTCCGTCACAGTTGGTCTTGGGCTTGTGGCATGTTTGGCAGCATCAGGAGAGGCTTTGGCAGAATGCAAGGATCTTGTGCTGCGCATGCAGGACTCCAGCGGAAAAACAGCCGGTCGCGAGATCACGATGTTTCTCAACTGCCATGAAGGATCGTATCAAATTCCTGCCTCTTCGACGATCAATGTTTTCGAATGGAAAGAAGGTCGCCTTTGTCATGGACACAGGGTGTGCGGCAACGCAAAATATTGGAATGGCCATTTTGGAGTCGGCGGTTTGTGGTCGTGGGGAAACACGGTGAGCGACTTCACTTCGGACACCAAGCTCATCAACAAATTCAAGAAGCTCTCCGACGGTTCACCCGGCGGACAGGGCGGAGATGCGATTGCTGTTTCCAGCAATGACAGCCAAAACACCTGTGTGAATGTCAGTTCGCAGGATGCGCGACCCTTCAATATCAGCAGCGATATCGGCAGTGTCAACGGACCGGTTTCGGCAGATGGAAATGCCATCAACGGGATCAGTCAAAACGCACTGTGTGTGGATAAACTTTCTGTCAATGCGATCTGGAACAACAGGAACATTCGCATCAACAACACCAACTACGACGGACTCGGAAGTGCGGTCGCCGACTCTTACGGTCCGCAAGTCCGCGATCAAATGCAGGACGAGTTGGGGCGTGACGGTCGTTGGATGTGCGTTCAGGGAGCCGATATCGGGCCCAACGGCAATGGCGGCGTTGCCATGGGCGGACAAACTTTTGCTTCGATGACCGACATCCTCCGCGGCGGTGCGTTGCAGATCAATCGTCCTTGCGCACCCAATGTGACGACTCAGGTCAATGCGCCCGTGACAGCCATCGGTGGCAACGGAGGCGATGGCTACTCTCCTGTTTTTGGTTTGAAGAGTGGTTCCAAGTCAACGAAAGGCAACATCGACACCGACTCCAATGACAAGGCGGTGATGGTTGATTTCTCCTTGGATTTTGGTCAAATCGAGCGCTACTGCACTCCCATCCGTCAGGAGAGTTGCTTCTAAGAGCGACTGTGCTCCAAAAGCATCTGACCCGTGCGCAGCCCACTGCGCACGGCAGCGGCGACACCGTGTTCTCCTGTTTCGCTTCCGCAACCGTCGCTTGAATAGTAAATCTGCAACTCGCGATCAGCCAACAGTGTGCAGCCCAGCGATTGGGCCACCGTGCTGTAGCGCCAACGGTGTGCCGTGGCATGAACCACGTCGCCGCGCGCACAACTCAATTGCGGCAAGAGGTGGTCGAGGAGTTGTTCCAAGACTGCCGCGGCATCGGCTTCGAGATTCATTCGACTCCACTCGGGAGTCATGTGGATGACCCAACTGGTGAGCTGTGAATGCTGCGCACGGAGAGGTTTGCTCTGCTGGGCAGTCACGGATTGAACGTGGGGAAGACTCTCACCGTTGGGCAGATGGAGTTGCCCTTTGACACTGAGCATGAGTGCCCAGCAGGGGTGGTATTCGATGCGATCCAATTCAGACTTCCAGCTGCAGCTCACTTGTCTGAGAATGTTTTTTGCTTGCGGGGCGGGCGCTGTGATCACCAGTGCATCAAACGGACCATGACGGTTTGCAGGCGCTGCGGGTGTGAGTTGTTTTTCGACGAGAAACCATTTGCCTTCGCAGCGTTCGACAACATCAATTTCACATTGTGTTTTGACTTTTCCGTCGGCAAGCAATTCTTTCACCAAGTGCGGCATGTGGGGTGCCGAGACAAAAAGAGTTTCGCTGATGGGTTGTACAGTTTGCTGCGACAGAACCGCTTTCAGTTCACCGGCGAGTGAGTGCGGCCACTCAAAACTCGGAGCCCCGTGATCATAGCTCAGGTCCTGATCAGACAGGATTCCCGAGACACGACGGGTGGCGAGTCGTCCTCCCGCTCCGCGCGCTTTTTCAAAAACGCAAAAGTCGGCCCTGCGGGATCGCAGGACCGAGACGCAGGCTGCGCCTGCTGCACCAGCACCTATGAGGGCAACATTCATGGATGCTTCTCCTTGTTCATTGTGGGACATGCCACTCAAGGAGAGATGTGTCACTTTGCGTGCGATTAGCCAAGCAATCGCAGGGCCAATTGCGGGGTTTGGTTGGCTTGGCCAAGAACCGCCACACCGGACTGCTTGAGGATGTTCGTCTGCGTCAGTTTTGCGCTTTCCTCAGCAAAATCCGTGTCACGGATGCGGCTGTTGGCAGCGTTGGCGTTTTCAGACTGAACCGAGAGGTTCGCCATGGCCGAGTTGAGTCGGTTTTGCAGAGCACCGAGGGTGGCGCGATAGCCGGAGACCTTGGTGATGGCGCCATCGAGCATGTCGATCGACGTCTGTGCGGAAACCTTATCGCTGACGTGCGCACCTTCTGCGGACGTGTCGCCCAAGTTCAGGCCGTTTTCACCGACCGTTGCATTGATGTCCTGCAGGTCGATGCGCAACACGTTCACGGGCGTGCCGTTGTCCTTGGAGTCCACCGAGGCGAAATAATTCTTCCCAATCTGGACTTCCAGAGGATACCCGTTGCTCCGCGCTCTGAGACTTTCATCGTTGCCGTCGCCTTCGCCGGCAATCAGAAGCGTTCCGTTGTATTCTGTTGATTTAGAAATACGGGTGATTTCATTTTTGAGTTCTGAGAACTCCTTGTTCAGGAATCCGCGTTCGGTATCACCGACGGTGTCGGATGAGCCCTGAACGGCCAACTCACGCAGGCGGCTGAGAATGTTGCCGACTTCGTTGAGCCCGCCTTCGGCAGTTTGAATGAGCGACACACCGTCGCTGGCATTCTTGCGTGCCATGTTGAGGCCGCGGATGTCAGCCTTCAATTTTTCCGAGATGGCGAGCCCTGCCGAGTCGTCTGCGGCTTTGTTGATCCGCATACCGGAGGCAAGCTTTTCCATGCTCGCATTGTTGGCCTCTGTGGCGGCACCCAGATTTCTCTGAGCTGTGAGTGACTGAACATTGCTGGCGATGCGCAAACCCATGATCGATTCCTCCCTGAATCCCAATGACTGTTTCTGCCCTCAAGCTCCGCTGGTGTTTTTGAACTCCGTTCAGCACTGCAGAACTTTCACCGTACTGTTCGGGCTCAGGTGGGAAGTCTTTAGCGGGTTTTTACGCGTTGAATCACAACATCTGGAAAAGAGTTAATAAAAATTTTTTTTCGGGGGTGAAAATTGTGCCGCGAAAGGCGCTGGTGGCGCATATAACTTTGTTAAAAAATGTTTTAACAAATTTAAAAAAGATAAAAATTTTTCTCAGTTTTCTGTTACTTGCAGAGTCTCGATTTTGCCTGCTCGAATTCGCTCAAAAACGAGCTCATCAGCTGTGCACAGGTGGGAAGAGAAGTCACATTGGACACAATTTGCCCTATTTCCAGCTCACCTTCCTGCATGTCGCCTTCGAGCATACCCGCTTTGGCGCGGCCTTTTCCTAGGAGTTCCTTGAGGGCTTCAGAAGATGAGCATTGTTCTTCTGCTGTGCGGATATTTTCGCTGAAGGGGTTGTTCAGCAGGCGCACGGGAACCAGCTTTTTCATGCGCAGAAAAGTTGCCGTGTTGCCGGCCTCCAGCATGGCTTTTTTGAAATTGTCGTGCGCGGAGCTTTCCTGCGTGGCTGCAAAAAGAGTTCCGACTTGAACGGCGTCGGCTCCCATGGCCAATGCAGCCGCAATAGCCGCGCCTGAGCCTATCCCTCCTGCGGCGATCAGAGGGATTTCCAGTTTGCCCGCCAATTGCTGCAGCAGGACAAGCGTGGTGAGTTCATCACGTCCGTTATGGCCACCGGCTTCAAATCCCTCCACCACGACAGCATCTACACCGGCATCTTGGCACTTGAGAGCCAATTCGGGAGTGGATGTCACGTGCACCACCTTGGCCCCGTGGCTTTTCAACCAGCCTGTATGCGTTTTTGGTGAACCCGCGCTGGTGAAAAAAATGCGGACCCCCGCGTCGAGGGCCGTCTGGAGCTGCAATTGAACATCTTTATAGAGGAGGGGGACATTCACACCAAACGGGAGAGGGGTGAGTGATTGCGCTTTTCGGATGTGGTGGTCGAGCAAGTCAGGCTTCATGGAGCCGGCACCAATGAGACCGAGGCCTCCTGCATTGCAAACGGCAGCGGCAAGGCGACCGCCGCTCACCCACACCATCCCTCCCTGCACAATGGGATGAGTCGTGTGCGGAAACAAATCGAAGAAGCGGGTGCGGGGCCAGAGGGATGATGCAGTCATGGTTTGGCACTTTCATCAGAAGTCTTCTGCTTTTTTGCTTTTTCCAATTTTTCCTGTTTGCGCTTCTCGGCTTCCAGCTGAAGGGGGCTCGGCGGCGCGCTCAGGACAGGAGTGGGCGGTGCCTTCACTCCGCAGGCATGCAAGGGGCCCAGACCGGCTGCGACGAGGAGAATTAGAGTTGGTGCGGTTGGATGCATCGTCATGTCGTTTTTCTCATTCACTCTTGAGTTTGTTTTTCCGGTTTTCCAGATAGCCTGACACACGGCTGAGATGTTCATCACTGAGCCAGAATTGTTTGAAAAGTTCTTCGTCAAAATGTTGGAGCGCGTCGCCCGTAAGGGAGTTTCGAGTCTGAAGAAGCGCCGTGCGGAGTTCTGTGGGGCAGGCCGCGACCTTGTTGAGGAGCGTGTTCAACCAGTGCTGCCAATTTGCTTCTGCTTCTGCCTCTGCCTCTGTTTCTTTGTCCTCGTCGCATTGCGCATCGACGAGACCCAGTTGCAGGAGTCGTTCCAGATTCCAGCTTTCCTGACTCAACACTGCCAGCGAGCGTCGTCTTTCCGATGCATAGACACCTTTATTGAGGAGGTCGGTCATCATGCCCCATCCTGCCGGCACACCCCACCGCGCTTGTGCGAGTTCCAATTGCGCACGCGCGTTCAATGCAATGCGGTAGTCGGCAGACAACGCAATTTCGCTCCCGCCGCCTGCCGCCACACCATTGAGAAGGGCGACAGACACAAGCGGACCCGCGCGGAGGAACGTTGTGAAGGTGTTCATGCAGTGTGTGAAATGCTGCCCTTCGTCTGCCGTGAAACGGACGATTTCTTTCAGGTGCCCGCCAGACAGAAACACCTGCGGCAGTTCGGATTTCAAGACAATGGCCAGCAGATTGCCGCTTTGGATACCGCGGCTGAGCGGATGCGACGCATTCGGGTCTTGCGCGATTTTGACCATCTCGAAAAGCGCCGCTGCCATGTCGAAGGAGACGGCATTGCGTGAAGGAGCATCGTTGAAACGCAACACCACATAACGGGCGTCGCTGTGGAGGGTCAAAGTGAGCCGATTGTCGAGAAGAGAAAGAGTTTCTGAATTCGAGTGGACCTTCATTGGAAAATTCCCGTCTGACGCAGGGCTTGAAGAAGAGATTCGACGGGCATGTCTTTGGTGTTGTCCTGAACACACTGCTGCCGATCGAGCGCGGCGAGGGGCTGCGCAAGACATCCGCAGCGGGGCATCACACAGCGCACCGTCTCAGTTGTTTTCGAAGTGTTCTTTTTGTCTTGCCGCAGAATAGAACGACACAACTCATTCACTTCAGCCGGCATGATCCAAGGCAAAGCGAACTGTTCAGGATGGATGATGTTGTCCAAGGC
>JBEGJP010000245.1:0-3084 GCA_041184525.1 Pseudomonadota bacterium
TTTTGCTGCTCGGCGCGACTGCGGCCACTTATCTCCTGAACTCATGGGCCCTGCAGCGTGTGCGGCCCAGTTTGGTGGGTGGCTTTGTTTGTCTTCAAACAGTGTTCGGTTTGGCATTTTCAGGTGTCATTCTGCACGAAACCCTCACCCCGCTCATGTTGCTGGGCTCCATTCTTATTCTCGGTGGCGTGGTGCTTCTGTCGTTTGCCGCTTGGGTGAAAGGTTCGGTGGGTTTTACCGCCCGCGACGATTCCACTCCCGCAGTGTGAATCATTGAATTGAAGAATGGGGTGAGTGGCTTCGATTGCCTCACCTGTGCAGGCTGGCTAGAAATGTGCGCAGCCGCGGACTTTGCGGGTGGCCCAAGAGAGCATCCGTGGGACCTGTTTCCACGATCCGTCCTGCATCGAAAAAGTAACATTTTTTAGAAACATCACGCGCGAAGCGCATTTCATGAGTGACAATCACCATCGTCATTCCGGTGGAAGCCACTGTTTTGAGAAGCTCCAGCACATCGTCCACGAGCTCCGGATCCAGAGCACTGGTGGGTTCATCACAGAGGAGAATTCTGGGTTGGACAGCCAGAGCTCGGGCAATCGCCACACGTTGTTGCTGGCCGCCGGAAAGCATGCGCGGGAATTTGCTCCCGTGTGCTTCCAGCCCGACCTTCTTGAGCAACGCGTGTGCTGTTTCAAAAGCCTCCTCTTTGCTTTTTCCGAGCCTCACGCGCGGAGCCAAAGCAATATTCTCAAGTGCATTCAGGTGAGGAAAAAGTTCAAACCTTTGGAAAATCATGGCCGTGTCGCGACGCACGAGAAATGCATCTTTGGACCGACCGTAGGGCTTTCCAAAAACGCGGATCTCGCCCGAGGAGATCGTCTCAAGGCCATTGATGGTGCGCAGACATGTGCTTTTTCCGGAGCCCGAGGGGCCAATCAGAGTGACGATGTCTCCGGCCGCGACATCGAGAGTGACGTGATCGAGTGCCAGCGTCGCAGCCCCTTTTGTCTGAAAGGATTTGCTGACACTTTTCATTTCAACCGCAGGAGTGTTGTTGTCACGCATGGAGATCTCCTGACATCTTTTTTTCAATCCAACGGCCCGCGTGAGAGAGTAGGAAATTCATGACGAAATAAATCACGGCGACAAGAAACCAGACTTCAAAACTGCGAAAACTGACGGCCACCATATTGCTCGCCGATTTGGTGAGTTCCACAATGGAAATGACACTCACAAGACTGCTGTCTTTGACCAGACTCACATACTGTCCGACGAGCGAGGGCATGAGTCGGCGCAACGCGAGCGGAGCAGTCACATGACGGGCCGCCTGCCAACGCGTGAGTCCCAACGAAAGGGCTGCGTCCTGCGGACCACGGTCCAGATTGGCGAGTGTCCCGCGGACGAGTTCGCTCAGGTAGGCGCCGCAGAACAAGCTCAAGGTGGCAACGCCCGCCTGTTCCGCGGTCATGTGGAACGCCGATGCGATCACGAAATACATCACATAAAGTTGGACGAGCACCGGAGTGTTGCGGAAAATCTCAACAAAGCAGCGCACCGCCGTGCGCGAAAAAGAATTGCCCGCGTGCAGGACAATCCCACCGAGGAGGCCGATGGCAGAACCCAGCACAATGGAAAGAACACTCACCCAGAGCGTCCCCCACAATCCCTGCAGGAGAAGGCCGGGGGTGCTGCTTTCTGCGATCCAAAAAAAATCGCGCAGAAAAAGAAAGTCCCAATCGTAATCGAGTGCAGTAAAGCCTTTCCACAAAGAAATGGCGAGAGTCAGCAAGACCAGAACAGTGGCCCACGTCCAGAGTTTGCTGGGGCGTTCTTCAAGCATGCGCACTCCACGGGCCGTTCAAAGGCTGGATGAAATTGTGGGAAGAAAACTTTGCAAATTTGACAGAAAATGGAAAAGTTCGCCAGACGGCCTCGAAAATATTCAGGAGGGAACCATGGTTTTGCCATTGCAGTCCGCACGGCGTAAGTCTCGCCTCACGATCGCCTTTTTTGCTTCCCTGTTCTCATTTCATATTCAGCTTGCAACGCAAGCCGACACCTTGTCCGATGTGAAGTCAAAAAAAGAGCTCAGGGTCGGGCTCGACCCCGGGTTCATCCCTTTCGAAATGAAAACACCCAAAGGAGAAATGATTGGCTTTGATGTCGACATGATCAGCGCCTTTGCGGCCAGCGTGGGAGCCAAGGCCAACTTTGTCGACACCCGTTGGGAGGGCATTATACCCGCTCTGGTAGCAAAAAAGTTCGATCTGATTGTTTCCGGAATGACCATCACGGAGGAGCGCAAACGCACACTTCTCTTTTCGGAACCCTACTACCGAGCCGGACTTCTTGCTTTGGTCTCGGGCAAGAACAAAGACAAAATCAAATCTGCGGCCGACTTGAATCAGGCAGGGATCAACATTGCTGTGAAGGTGGGCACGACAGCCGACCAGTATGCGGCCAAAAATTTTCCGAAGGCCACCATCCGCAAGTTGGACGCTGAGTCCGACTGCGCAAACGCCGTGGCGCTCGGGAAAATGGATGCCTTCATCTACGACAAACCCTATTTGGAGCTTTTTTCAGCCCGCAATGCGGCGAAGGTGGTCTTGCTGAAGGATGTCCTGACTGTCGAAGATTTTGGTGTGGCGGCGCGTCGTGCGGATCATTCTCTCATCGATGCGTTCAATGCCTTCCTCAAAAACTGGAAAGCCACGGGAGGATACGATCGATCTTTGAAAACACATTTCGTCGAAATGCCGTGGGCCGCATCGATGCCGCTATTGAAATGAAACAGCAGACTTACAAACGGAAGCCAAATCCTGCGGCAGGGTAAACAACGCGTTGATTGATTTTATAATCAGCACCCAAGTGAAAAAGCACCGTCGAGCCGGAGTACAGAAGCCCTGCGCCGGCAAACGGGCTGCCCGCGGAAAGTCCGCTGCCTGTGCTGCCTGCCCCGAGTGCAAATGCCATGCCCCCCTCGAGAAAGGGCCGCCAGAGGCCGGTGCTCGGGTAGTATTTGAGGTCGATGTCTCCCCAAGTGACAGCGGATGATCCTGCGTCATCGCTCGCTGCCGCCAATCC
>JBEGJP010000246.1:0-6655 GCA_041184525.1 Pseudomonadota bacterium
TTATTGCATTTTAGTATTTTTAAGGTGAGACAAATTTAGACTTAAATACGAGAAAATGAGATTCTAAATCAGAAAATATGAGCCCCATTCCGTCTCATATGAAAAGACCGCGATAGACAGCCGAGTAAAAAGAGCACACTCTCACCCCAACAACCTTCCTGTGCCAGCGAGGCCTAAAGATGTGGAATGAGCGCTATTCCGGCAAAGATTATTTCTATGGAAAAGATCCCAACGATTTTCTGAGAGAAAATATCCACCAAATTCAGGCCGGCAGTAGAGTGTTGTGCCTCGCTGAGGGCGAGGGCCGCAATGCGGTGTTCATTGCCAGCACCGTTCGACAATCCAAGGTGACTGCGGTCGATGGTTCAAGCACTGGATTAGAGAAAACTCACCTTCTTGCTGCCGAAAAAAACGTGACCATTGAAACAGTCTGTGCAGACCTCAACGATTTCGACCTCGGCATTGGTCAATGGGATGCGATTGTATCCATCTGGTGCCACTTGCCCTCAGAATTGCGCAAGCGGGTGCATGCGGGAGTCGTACGCGCACTCAAACCCAATGGCAGTTTTCTGCTGGAAGCCTACACACCTGCACAGTTGAAGCACACTACCGGAGGGCCGAAATCAGAGGACATGCTCATGACGCTGGAGGGGCTCCGCACAGAGCTCAGCGGCCTTCACCTGATCGTCGGGCAAGAGATCGAACGGACAGTTTTGGAAGGCCAAGGGCACACAGGCCTGAGCGCTGTGGTTCAGGTGATTGCGAGAAAGTAGGATTTCGAGAACACTTCACCTGAGCTGAATTCTGATGCGGGAGAATCAACCTCATGAGCGGATTGACGCGAACACGGGCACCGAAAACAATTGCAGTCATTGTCTCTGGCTTCCTTCTATCCTCCTGCCTCCCCCGCTTGTTCAATGACTCAGGCCAGAGCCAATTGAAAGAGTCCACATTGCCTGAATCGTTTTCCGAATGGTTCAACAAGCTCCCCCAAGGGCCTATTCCAAACTACGAACTTGTCGCCCGCATTTCGTTTCACAAAGTCGGCTCAGAACTCCTGCCGGATTTTGCTTCCCGTGCCATTCCCGAGGCCAAAATGGAGAAACGCGTTGAGTATTCAATGACAGGAGGAAACAAAGGCAGCACCGATGGTGGTGTGAGCATGGTGTGGATGCGCGATTACGCTCCTATCGCCATCAAAAGTGCCGATCCGCGAGCCGGTGGAAAGACGCGCTTGATCAGTTATCTATCTATCAATAAAGCGAGAAACAATTTCAACGGCAGCATATCTGATTCACGGGATCAAGAACTGCTGAATGCTAAATTGGTCAAGATCGACAACGAGGTGATAGGAGCTCAGAGTGAAACAATTTCTGTTTTGCCTATGCCGATCCTCATGGAAGGAGGGAATCTGATTGCCACAGGCGATCACCTCATTCTCACCGAGCATATTTTTGAACAGAACTCCCCGAATTACGCAAGATTCCTGAATCAATCCGGACAAAAATACTCTGCTGAATCGCTTGAAAAAATATACGGTGACAATGGATTCTATTCCCCAAACCCACTGGGAGATAAATTCGAGTACAGATTGCCTGATGAGGTCAAGGCGATGCTCGGCAAATATCTTGATGTCAAACCAGAAAACATCATCACACTCCCCAGTCTTCCCGGCGAAGGCACGCGCCACATTGATCTTTTTGTTCTTGCACTCGGTAAACTTCACCTCATGGTGCCTGAGATTACGGATGAAGGGATTGCAACTCTGGCTTTCGAAAACGAAAAGATTTTAGCCAGAAAAGCACGGGACTTTCTCAATGAACAGGCCACTCAATTGGCTCAGCAATATGGCTATCGCGTCGACAGACTCACCATGCTGCCGCCCATTTATCAAGTAGACCAAGGTGGAGAAAAGCAGGCTGTTTATATCAGCCCTGCCAATGCACTGCTGGCCAATTTGGGAACACAGCGGAAGAAAGTTTTTCTACCGCATTTCGAAGTGCCATCCGATTGGGGCGAACCATTCAAACAGTACGCGCTTCAAGTGGAAGAACGTTGGCATGCCTACTTTTTTGATTTGGGATGGGATCCTCAATTTGTCACGGCCAACGAAGCTGCACGATCCTATGGCCTGATTCGCTGTATGACAGCTTCATTTCCGTTCTTGTCCGAACGGCAAATGACCCGCTACAAAAAGCTGGGTTATTGATCAAACCTTCCTGTTGCTCACAAACTCAGGAGCCTAGAGCCCATCAACTGGGCCATCATCTGCTGGACAAGGTCGGCCAGTTCATCTGAGCCTTCGTGCTCCAAACAGCCCACAGCCTCCTCCACCGTCCGCCCCTCCACCAAAGAGGAAACAAACACTTCCAGAGCTTGAGGCACGCCCACAACGGAAAATTCCCATGCTGATGCCTTGACCAGTAGAACTCCTCGTTGCTCCACAAAAATGCCTTCAGGAAGAAACTCTTCGTCATGCGGCGCCTGAGAGCATTCCCATGCCCTTTCGAGTGAATGGTGGCCGCTCGGCGCAACAAAGGCCGCAGGTTGCACGAGGCGCAATTCCGAAAGCGAGGCCGATGCTGAGGGAGCAACCACAATCGGATCAACGGAGGTCAGCAATCGCCATCGCAGCATCGAGATTTCTGCCATATCCGCGAATAGCAATGCATCGCGGGACTCCTTATTCAAAGTGCGCAAAAAATGTGGAAGTGCTTCGGCAGCCGACGTAAGCGACTCTGCCGTCGGAGGCTGCGCTTTGAAGAACGACGCAAGCACCTGCGCCACAAATTCTTTGCCGAAAAGATGCTCGCACGACTCAAAAATTGTTTCTGACAAACTCGCGGTCACCCGTCCCAAATAACTTTCCTGATATGCGTTCAATCGATAAACAGAACTCTCGTTTAAATAATTCCCGATGTCGCTCTCAGCAGGTGTGCGCTCGTCAAGCGCGGTAAGCCACTCGAGGAATTGCTTTTGATAATCAAACACAGCGCCTCTTCCCCTCTTCCCATTCCACCAGCACTTGAGCCAGTGGAGTGTCGGGATTGTCGTTTTCGAGGATGACGGGAACAGCCACCTGCTCATTGCCGCGCGCTTGACTCAATTTCTGAAGTACACTTTTTAAGAGCGTCCAGACGTCAGCACAAACAGCTTCATCGTGTGTATCAAACAGAAAATCATCCTTTTTTGAATGACCGGCAATGTGAATTTGAGTCACAGATTCCAGATTGTAACGCTCAAGATCGGCCTCAGGATCGCGTGCGAAATTCTTGGCAGAAACATAGACGTTGTTGACATCGAGTAAGATACCGCAGCCCGTACGCCGCGCCACTTCACTTAAAAATTCGCCTTCAGGAATGCGGCTCTCCTTGTAGTCGACGTAAGACGAAACATTCTCGAGTGAATAACGACAACCTAAAAAGTTCTGCACAGCATCGACACGTTCTACCACGTGCTCCAGCGCGGATCGGTTGAGAACAAGAGGCAGCAACTCGTAGGATTGCACACCCAAAGCTTGCGTAAAACACAGATGGTCTGAAACCACAGAAGGTCTGAATTCAGAAACCAAATGACGCAATCCACTCAGGTAGGACTGCGACAGAGGATCCGCTCCTCCAATGTTCAAACCAATTCCATGCAACACGACACCACGCGCCCGAACAACCAGCTGCCTTGTGTGCCAGAGAGCAGGGCCCCCTTTGTGATGGAGTAAATTATCTGCCATCAACTCGAGCACAGGAATCTGAGAAACATTTTTCCATTCAGGAAAATGTGCGGGTCTGAGTCCGACCCCCCAGCTTTCAAATGGCACGTGCAACCTTTCCTTACCGAACTGACAGCCGAAAAAGCTTTCTATGAACTCGTCCTTTCATGAATCGAATTCAAACGAAAATCAATGTTTTGTTGCTCCTCCCGAGCCCTTCAAAAGCAACAAATCAGCCCTTCGGACCAGCTCCTCCGTTGCCACATCCAGCTGAGCAATGCATTTTTGAACAATCTCCCAGTCGGCCTTAGGACTGAGCATTTGCCGTTCCACCTCCAAAAGCAAACTTGCAAGGCTGTCGAGGCCCAATGAGAGAAACGACCCTTTCAACCCGTGTGCGGAGCGGGACAGCGCCGCCGTATTTTGTGTACGCAACGCGATATGAATATCGTGGAAGCGTTCTGCTCGTTCCAGCAGAAATGCCTCTACCATCTCTTGAAACAGATCGTAGAGTCCCTGCGAGGTGAAATTCTTGATGGATGCATCAAATTCTTTTCGAACCAAAAAGGATTGAAAGTTCTCCATTTCGTGGGCTGCGCCTTGGGTCATGAAAACCTCCCTTAAGAAAACAATGAGCCAAAGAGCAGAGAACCAATACTGTGAAAAAAAATTCTCCTGTGAATCTATTCGCCGCATTGTGACAACTTCCTTCCCA
Organism: Pseudomonadota bacterium; assembly: GCA_041184525.1. Lineage (GTDB taxonomy): Bacteria > Bdellovibrionota_B > Oligoflexia > Silvanigrellales > Silvanigrellaceae > RFOM01. The sequence goes on from JBEGJP010000246.1 coordinate 4,422, forward strand.
AAGGAGTGCGGGACATGTGGAAAAGGGCCAAGACACTCATTCTTATTTTTTCGTTTTTTCTGAACGCAGGCAGTCCACAAGCACCGAGCGACTGGGTCATCGGTGTGGATGCCGACCTCTCTCTCGGTGGCGCCTCAGCTGGTCAAGCCATTCTGCTCGGAGTCCGTTTGGCCGCGGACGAAATCAATGCATCAGGGGGGCTTCTGGGCAGAAAGCTTCGGATTGAGGCGCGGGACCACGGCGGCATCGTTCTGCGCGGCATCGAAAATGTCAAAGAACTGGGCGCTCTGAGCAACATGATTGGAATCGTTGGAGGCATCCATAGCAACGTCATTCTGTCCGAACTTGAGGTCATCCATTCTAAAAAAATTCCCTATCTCATCCCTTGGGCATCGGCCGATGAACTCGTTGACAACGGCAGACACCCGAATTTTGTTTTTCGTCTCGGAGGACGAGACCAATATGTGGGCGAATTTCTTGTCGGAGAAGCTCTCAAGCACGGGAAGAGGATCGGCCTTCTCCTCGAATCGACCGTCTGGGGAAGAAGCAACCTGAAAGCACTTAAGAAGACACTGGCACTCCGCAAGATTCAACCTGTGGCCGTGGAGTGGATCGACCGCGCCGACAGCAATGTCAACGTCCAGATTTCCGCGCTGCAGAGAAAAAATCCGGATGTGGTCATCATGGCTCTCAATGCGCCCGAAGGTGCGCTCGCAGTCAACACAATGACCGAACGAGGCACTCCATTTCGAGTTCTGTCTCACTGGGGGATCGCACATGAAAACTTCTTCAAACTCGCATCGGCATCATTAAAAAAGATGAAGGTCGAATTCTTTCAGCCGTTTTCATTCTCTACCTTTCAGAACAATAAGAAAGATGCCCTTCTCAAAAAGCTGAAAGAACATCTTCCGCAGGCAGAAAACGGGAAGATAGATGCGGCCTCGGGAATTGCACATGCTTACGACCTGACACTCATGCTTGGTGCTGCAACCTCAAAATCTAAGAGCGCGGAGAGAGGGAAAATACGCGATGCACTCGAATCGCTGGCTGAATTTAAGGGTGTCGCCTGTTCACAACGCCCCCCGTTCACACCCCAACGCCACGAAGCCGTCGACAAAGGATGCTTTTTTCTTGCTCAGTTCTCTGACGATGGAAAAGTGATTCCATCGCCATTGAGCCCAGTGCCATGATCACATTCCGCTCGCCGCGAAAAGGAAAAATGAGCCGCAAACTGATGTGGCGATTTGCGTTGTTTGTGGTCGCATCAAACCTTGTTCTTCTTTTGCTCGTTGGTGGCCGCGCAGCGCTCATTGTTTCGAGTGAAAGTAAGAGAGCGCTTGAATTGCAAACCACTCTCTCGATGCAGGGACTTGAGCACAGCCTGAGCACGGCGGTGCGTGCAGCCCATTCCCTCAGTGAAAACAGACTTGTTGTGAATAGTCTCATCGATCCCGAAGCACAAAGAACCTATCTGCCGGGACTCCTGCATGACGCAAACAACTCGTATGGTTTCAAATACAGTGCCATCTTCGGATTCAACGGACAGAGCATTTTCACAAGCCAGAATTGGAATTTTCCTTGGCTGACAAGTGCCTTTCTCCAGCCTGCATTGGAACACACGGATGACTTCATCGACATCACACCTGACAAGCAATCGATTGTCATTGTGGAGCCCATTTCTATTTACAACCAACCGCAGGGAGCGATTGTTGCTTTGCTCCCCCTTCTCTCTCTCAAGGAACATGTGAGTTCGAAAGAAAACGAATTCCAGATGTCGCTGGAGTTGAAAGGGGGAGCAACACTGACGAGTCCCGGACTCAAACGAGAGGACCTCTCTTTAACCGAAGTTCAATTGGCATCTCTCGAGTTTCCACACCTTCATAATCTGGAGGCAAAAATTCGAGTCAACATTGCGCAAAGTGTTTTCTACAGGCCCATCGCGCAATTGGGAATCCAAATGGCAGGTGCTTCCATTGTCTTTTCGATACTCGCCATTTTTCTTGCACGCAGGTTTGGTCAGGAATTGGCCAATCCCATTCTGAGTTTGAGAAGCAAAGTTGTTGTCCCCATGGACGAGTGGCAGGCGTGCTCACCGACAGGAACGGATGACGAGCTCGAAGATCTCGCTCTGGCATTTGATACGGCCCGCATCGATATCCGAAAGAACAACCAAGAACTCATTCGCGCAAAAGAAACTGCGGAATTGGCTGTGAAGGCACGTTCTGAATTCTTTG
>JBEGJP010000247.1:0-2834 GCA_041184525.1 Pseudomonadota bacterium
GCGACAAACAAACCTGTGAGCTCAACGCTCCTATCGCTGTTATCGGCAAAGCTGATGAGAATTGGCAGGAAGCAGTTGAAAAGCATTTGAGCAAGAAAAAAGGCGGAGCTCCTGCTGGCAAAGCGCCGGCAGCCGCACCCGCTGCAGCAGCTCCTGCGGCGGTGGCCTCAGCACCATCTGCACCTGCGACGACCGCTGTTTCAACAGCTGCAGTGTCACAAGACCGTTTGCGGGCAAGCCCCTTGGCGAAGCGCGTGGCTGCCGACAAGGGAATCGACCTGCGCACGGTGCAGGGAAGTGGACCTCACGGCCGTATCGTGGTTCGCGACGTTGAAAACCTTTCCGCAGGTTCAGGCGCAACGGGTTCTGCTTTTGCTGCAGCGCCTCTGGCCGAGATGGAAAAAATTCCGCTCAGCATGATGCGCAAAACCATTGCACGCCGCTTGGTGGAGAGCACCAGCACGGCTCCGCACTTTTACCTCACCGTCAGCATCAACATGGGCCCATTGCTTGCGTGGCGAAAGGCCACACTGGCGAAGTTGCCGGAGTCGGACAAATTCTCCGTCAACGACCTCATCGTGTTCTTGGTATCGCGCGCACTGCGCAAGCACCCCAATATCAACGCCTCGTGGCAGGGTGAGTTCATAGCTCAATACAACTCGGTCCATATGGGTGTTGCAGTCGCACTGCCTGCAGGCCTCATCACTCCGGTGGTGCGTCATGCGGATAAGCTGTCTCTGGTTCAAATCGCTCAGAAAAACCGTGAGCTCATCAAGTTGGCACGGGATGGCAAGCTGCAGCCTGACGATTACTCGGGCGGCACGTTCACCATTTCGAACCTCGGCATGAGTGGTATCGAGGAATTCACTGCCATCATCAATCCGCCGCAGGCTGCGATTCTCGCAGTCGGCAGCACTGCGGCTGTGCCCGCAGTCGATGACAGAGGTCAAGTGGTTGTCGAGCAGCGTATGAAGATCACGCTCAGCTGCGACCATAGGGTGATCGACGGAGCCCAAGGAGCCGAGTTCCTGAAGACTCTCAAAACGTATTTCGAAGATCCGATGGCCTGTTTGTTTTTAGGTTGAAGACCTGAGAACACTCGGGAGCTGTTTTTTTGATGCCCTGCGGAGAATTGTGTCCCGCAGGGCTTTTTTTTTGTGCTACGGTGAAAGAGTCACGAGCAGGAGTTCATCATGAGCAGCGACCGCAACAGAAAATCCCCAGCTGAAGTGTCCGGCGATGTCCGGTTGAACGTTTTTCTTCAGGAGAATGGAATTGCATCGCGGCGAAAAGCGGATGAACTGATCTCGTCGGGTGTTGTGAAAGTGAACGGAAAATCCGTCACTCAATTGGGGACACGCATTTCCCGCACCGACAAGGTCCACGTCCATGGAAAGCTCGTCTCGAGCAAGAGTCTTCCTCAAGTCGTGTACATTTTGAACAAGCCTGACATGTGTCTGACCACACGTTTTGATGCCAAAATGCGTCGCACTATTTTCGACCTTGCAGCAGTCAAAAATCTTCCTCCCAACGTGCAGGCTGTGGGACGCTTGGACTACCGAAGTGAAGGCCTGCTTTTGCTCACAAATGATGGCGATCTGGCCTACGCTCTCACACATCCCCGATTCTCAGTCGAGAAAACATACGCCGTTTTGGTCTCTGACGGTGTCACCATTGAAGACGTAGAAAAGCTCCGCGCCGGTGTGATGCTTGATGACGGCATGGCAAAGGCCGTCAGCGTGCGCATGGGGAACAAAGAGAGAATGGGCGCCACACGCGGGCAATGGCTCGAGCTTGTCGTAACCGAAGGGCGCAACCGCCTCATCCGCCGCATGGCAGAGGCGATTGGTTTGAAGGTGGTGCGCCTCGTGCGTACGGGGATTGGTGAAATCATTTTGCCTGCCACTTTGAAACCTGGGTCCATCATCGCAGTTGACGCGCAGGCGCAAGAACACCTTGAACAAATCAAGTCCGATATGCTGAGCTCTTCGGGCGAAAGCAAAGCAGTGGCATTGGATGAAGCCACACGTGCCAAGCGCCGGTTGAAAAAGAAGTTGAACCTCAACGACGACGAATATGCATTCGAAGCTTCGCGTCGTGCCGCAGAGGCATCCGAAAAGCGCAAACAACGCGTTCAGGCGTCAGAAAGCATGAAGGTGGCCGACGGTCCTGTGCAAACCTCCGATCGTCCACGCAGGGAGGATCGATTGGATTCTCGTCCGCAGCCCAAGGGGCGTGCGACTCGCGAAGAGCGTTCGGATTCTCGTCCTCAGCCTAAGGGGCGTGCGACTCGCGAAGAGCGTTCGGATTCTCGTCCGCAGGCCAAAGGCCGCCCGTCACGAGACGAGCGTTCAGATTCACGTCCGCAGCCAAAAGGTCGCCCGTCTCGAGACGATCGTTCCGATTCACGTCCGCAACCCAAGGGACGTCCGGCGCGCGGCGAGCGTTCCGATTCACGTCCGCAGCGGCAAAACTCATCGACTGCGCCGCGCAGTGGAAAGCCTTCCAGAGAAAATGCGCGCCGCCCTTCGTCTGACAAAGGACCGGTTCCAGTGCAACGTAAGGGACGGCGTTAAACTCGGATGTGAAACGTTAAATTAAAATGTTCCGAGCCAGATTTTAGAAACGTCTGGTTTCCTTATTTTTGTCGAGTATCCTTCTGAGCTGAACGCGTAATCAAAATGTTGGGTTCTGCTGCGTGTGAGATGGCTCATTCTCGCATCAGGGAAACGATAGGTCGTCGCCGCTCCCTTGCATTCAATTTGCTCCCTCATCAACACCCCGACACTTTGCCCCGGAACATCGTTCATTTTGAAATAGCCCATGCAGACACG
>JBEGJP010000248.1:0-2560 GCA_041184525.1 Pseudomonadota bacterium
CCACGTCTCGAATTTGATCTGGTCGAGTCTCCTTTGGGAAAAGGGTGTCCCGATTCCATCCCCTTTTAATCCCTTGGGGCCGGCAAAAACAGTCGACAGGTTCGTTTGGGAGAAAACCTTCGGGCTTGCTCGACAGAACCAAACACTTCTTAATCTTCTTCCTGTCTCGGTGAAGACACAGTTGAATGAAGAATTGTTGACAAACTCTCTCTGCGCGCTTCTCAGAACAAAAAACTCGGAACGCGCGCCGACCCACATTTCTCATCCGCTAGCAATCCACAATCTTCAGGAGTGTTCTTTGGCACTCAATAAAGCCGTCCTTGCCCCGCCTTCTTACCGCCGCATTGGACTTCTTGATATTTTGCCCCGCACACTCGTCTCTTGGCAGGGATTTGTGAATTTCAATCTGAATGCTCCATTCCGCTCGCCAACGGCCAAAGAGCAAAACCCGCTCACGTCGCGAACCCATCGTCTGCTGAGAGAGATCGTGTTCATTGTGCATCCGCGCCTCTGCCACAGCGCGGTGGCGAACATCAAATTACCCTGCCCGAGCCTGCCCTCCCCTGCAAAAGAATTGAACAGCGCTTGGGAGGCTGGCTTTGAACCCCGATGGAGTGTCCATGTTGTGCCCTGAAATCATCACAAAGGATGCCCAGCATTGATGCCAAATTCGTCCCCACTTCAGCACGAAAAAGGCGTGGCACTGACGGAGCTCCTCTTGCTCGCCCCGCTGATCTTTGTCCTTCTGGAAGGTTTTCTTCTTCTGTCCGATGCGATGACTGCGGGTTTGCAGTCGAAGACACAACAAATCCAAAGAGAGTTCGATCGTGCTCTCGCCGAGGCGACCCATTTCGCCTTCGACCGCATCTGCTCAAATCCGAGTCCTCCGCGCCCGCGGCTGGCTGAGGTCACCGTGAGTCCCCCCTCCTCACCCGATCTGCCGGCCACGTTTTCGCAACAGCGTCTTCTTTTTCTGAGCGCTTCCAGAGCAGCCTGTCTCGCAGAGGGCGCGACACTGCTCGGCTTGCCAACGGCATCCGCCCTGTTCACAGCCCTGTCACTGGCGCCTCAAGAATCAGCGGGACAGGCCATTGCACTGCGACTCTGTCCTGCCACCGCCAAGAGCACACAGTCGCTGCGCACGCTCATGGTCTCAGCCATGCACCTGACATCGCAAGGAGAATCCTTCCTTGTGCTGAACCTGACTCGCGAGGCAACTCCAGCCTGCAGTCACTAACAAATCAATCCGGTTGGCTTGACAGCCCATTCAGGGCTATATTAGACCCCTTGGCACGTTGGCGCTTTAGCTCAGTCGGTAGAGCAGTAGATTGAAAATCTACGTGTCCCCAGTTCGATTCTGGGAGGCGCCACCATTGCCTCTTTCCTCGCCTCTGTAGCTCAGCTGGTAGAGCATCGCATTCGTAATGCGAGGGTCGCAGGTTCAAATCCTGTCGGAGGCTCCATCGCATCCTCTTGCAGCCCTAGTTTGAATCCTTATCAGAATTGAACTCGCTATTTTACTTGTCATTTCGGAATCGTTATCTTTCTCTGGAGGAGTCCTCCGGATGAAAGCGTTGCGAATTCAGAACAAAACAGCATTTGGAATGGGCGTTTTCGCTTTTCTGACGCTCGGTGTCGTGCTGTTCATCAAATATTTGCATCGGAATGATTTCGAATGTGCCATTGGATTTGACGGACGGAACGTCCAACGCACTCCCTGCCGAGTGAACAAGGAACAGAACATTTTGGCTCTGAGCGGCTTTCGCAACGCGCCGATTTTCACTCTTTCGAGTTCGGCAAAGGCCTCCGACCACCGCGAGGCCAGCTACGATGTTGTCCGCCGTTCGGAGGGCACACTCTTCAAGCCGGAGTCTCAAAACCCTTACGATGCCATCATGATCTTTGGTTTGAATCTGGATTGAACCCGCGCACGCGCCATGCGAGGTGTCGCTGCGGCGTCGCTGGATTCCTGTGCCTTCTCTCTTGAAATTTTCACATCAACGCGGCAGACTCGCGGTTCAATGCGGGTCGTTAGCTCAGCTGGATAGAGCAACGGTCTTCGAAACCGTTGGTCAGGGGTTCGAATCCCTTACGGCCCGCCATCCTCGTCTTGAGCCAAACTTACTGACGCCCCAAGAAATGCTCACAGCCGAACCATGTGTGAACTCGGCGATACAAAACGTTTGACGCGGGAGTCTCACCTTCATTTTTTCTTACAAGTGATAGTTCTCGGATTCGTTGCTGAACCACCATGCTTATAGAACGATCCTGTCATGTCCTGCATCGCATCCGGAGGGCAAGGTGAACAAGCGGATGGCACTGCGCTCCCCACCGTCACCACTGCGGACGGATTTGAATTGAGCGGACAGTATCCCGTACTGGCAACCAGACTGGAGCCAGTCTGATGTTTGAAAGCACCTCCAGCAAAGTGAAAAACTGGAACCACGGGAGTGGCGGGTGCAGGAGGATTGGCGAACACGGGTATCGTTCCCGCCGGAAACTCAAATGTTGCAGGCAGCTGTTCGACTGCAGTCACACCACTCATCACAAAAAGAGCGAC
>JBEGJP010000249.1:0-3990 GCA_041184525.1 Pseudomonadota bacterium
TCGGCAGGGCTAAAGTCCTCACTTCCAGCTTGTTTTGCTTCGCATTCGTACGATCCCAAAGCAACCAGTTGTGCTTGCGACGGCCATTCCGCATTCTGTTCCGTTGTTCTTCTCGCGAGCCACTCTTTTTCGGGTTCTGATAGTTTGTGGCTGAAGCTCAACCATGTGGGACGTTCTCCCAGCAGGTGGATCTGGCTTTTCAATTTAGGAGAGAGGGGAAGTTCTATTTGAAGAGTTTTTGGTGCTTCTCCGGAGTCGTTGCTCTCCCAATCAAAAGTCACTTGTTGGCAGTTGTTGAAGTCAGAATAGAAACTGGGGCACTGGTAGGCACGGAGAGTCCATTCGCGCAGGGGCAAGACGCGGTTCTGTTCGACCAGTGATTCGAGGCGAGCAGTGCTGTCGAAGTAGCGTCCCACCAACCCGAAGCAGGCTGCAAGGGTCAGCATGCCCAGCAGCCACGTCAGCCCCAGCGGCAAACTCCGCGTTTCACCAGCATGCGGCAGGGTTGCCGCATGCTTGCTTTCGGGGAGGTGCGAATGTGAGGTGTCTTCCACTTCCATCGTGCAACGTTCCTGAGTCCTGACCACTTTTCCGACGGGCGATTTGCCACGTCAGCGGCTCATCGGCAGTCTCCGGACTTACTGGTCGGAACATCTTGCCCACCCGAGCTCGGGATGACAGCAAGGCCTCCTGACACCGGTCTGTCCTGAACGGTGCTCAGCATGAACAAAGGAATCAGACCAAAAAGGGAGAGCGTTGTCCCGCTGTCTCCTGAGGTGAGATAGTAGCGGGCAGAATCGAGCGAAAATCCGCTTCCGGGGAATGTCGGCTCGCCATATTTGTCTTTCTCGGCTTGCGGGAGCCATGTGGGAGGAGAGGTCATCAAGTTCAGGTGAGCGAAGAGGTAGGGAAGGGCATTGGCAACGGAATAAACCGAAGGAAGCGGCTCTGAGTAAGAGCCGTCGGGATTGTAGCCTGCAAATTTTCCTCCGGAGGAAAAATCAGCGGGCGACATGGATTTGAGCCGCTTAAGGTAAGGAGTGGTGACGAGTTTCGTATCGCAATAACTCAAGTCCGATGCCCCACTGCCGTAGAGATCTTTACACATGCCGATGGCAAGATGGCCATTTCCGAGAAGTCCTGCACTGACTTCTTGCAAGGGCTTTCTGCTGCCGTCGCTGTTGCGTGCTTGGTTCCAGCCCAGCATGAAGACATCGAAGTCCACCGCCGTGCTCCGCCCGTTGCTGATGATTTCATTGTTGGTGAGAGCCGTCCTCCCCTCCGTCGGAATTTGATCAGATGCGACAAGAGTGACGTTGGTAAACTGAACATTGCGGAACAGACCTGAAGCCTCCACAATGCCCGTAAAAAGGTATTGATTTCCGGCATTGATACAGCGTGTTTTGAGATAGCGCGCGGCAAAGTTTCTGTATTCCTCAGTCATAGGAATCGAGAATCCTGAGTTGACAAGTTCTCTCCCGACTTTGGAGAGTCTGTCGAAAACGCCCTCCACTCTCACCCGTGCTGCAAGGCCTGCCGGCGTGGTCTGGGAATTCTTCAATGAGCAGGAGATCTGAAGTTCGTCGTCCACGCTGTCCACTTGCAAAGCATCCAGCGAGTCGGTTGTACCTCCTGTCTCTGCACCCACCTGATCAAGAATTGTTTTCAACTTGCGCAGAGAATCAGCCTCGGCACCGGCAGCGATGATGTTTGTCGGCGAAAGGTCACGCAATTGAGCCAGCGGCAAAAGAAGGCTTTCTTTTTGGTTTTCACGGAAGCGATCCAAACTCAAAAGAGCGCTGCCAAATGCCAATCTGAGGCTGGCGTTGATGCGCAAATGTAAATCGGCCGCTTCAGATGCAGAGACGGGGCAGGAACCCACTTCATTTTTTCTCACCGCTGGACCGTAAGTTCCGTCCATACAAATTTTGTCGTCTTTTCGTCCGTTGCCGTTGAGGTCCATAATGTCCGTCTGAGAATCGAATCCCCTGTAGGAACATTTGTTGCCGGCGATAAGATCATTGAGAATGGATTTCAGGTAAGTCAGCACGAGAGGACTTGTTGCCAGAGACAGTTCAAGGTTGGGGAAAAAATTCTTCCACGATCGCACAGTCGCACTGGCAGTGGTGTCATCAAAATTCCAATTGGCCGCCGCAACGCTGGCCTTCGATGCAAAGGGAACGGTGACGGAGAGCGCAGGATAAGCTCCTGTCCAATTGGTGCATTGCCCCGCAGCTGAAGGCAACGCCGGTGTTGTCCCGTAAAATTCGGGAACAAATTGATCTTGGCTGGTTGAAAAATTTCCGGCCAAACTTTTTGTCAACTGACTTTTCAGTTCACTGACTTTGCTCGCTTGAGCATCGTAAATGCGGCCAATATGGTCGCGCTGTGCTGCCGAAAGATCTCCCGGAAATGAGATCGACGCAACTATGAAATCATTTTGCGAAAAACAAAGTTTGTGCCTTCCGTGGGAAATGAGGTGTCGTCGGAGTGTTCCACCCACGCCGTCGCCTGAGTAAGCTTTGTACTTGGAAATATCATCAATTGTGCGGATGTTTTCCCGAGGGTAGAGAGAATTGTCGAGAAGCTCCAGCGTCTTTTCATCTGCGCGACAAACGTCTTGTGCAAGTTCATCAAGAATGAGAGACGTTTTGCTGAATTCCCGTCCGACGACGTTGCGCAGCGGGGACGAGTTCTGAGCCTCAATCTTTGAGAAAAAGATGTCGTACACATTCGAGGTTGTCAGTTTGTAGTTGAATTCAACGGGACTTCCGTCCGGAGTGAATGAGACCAGCTTCTGGGGCGAGGTGAGCATCGACTTGTAGAGCTGGTAGCGTACGAGAGGATCGCTCAACAGGGATTTTGTAGGTTCTTGCCCGAGACTTGCGTTCCCTGCCACCTGACTGGGTATTCTCGGGTCCCAAATGCGGAAAAAGCAATGAGAGGAGGTGTGCAACTCCATGGTGCTTGCATCATTGTCCAGCTGAAAGTCCAGACGATTGAAATCCAACGGTGCGCTCGCAGGTTCCGTTCCCCCGCCGGAGCTTCTGTGGATCGGCTTCAGGCGGTGCACCAATCGTGCGTTGCAACGAGATAAGATCGATATCTTGTCTGAAGTGGCTCGGAACAAAAGGATTGCCGCCGTGGGGTCGTAGGTTTCCCCGCGTGCGGCTTCGCTGCCCCCGCGGCTCGCGTCCACAACAGCTTTCATCTTCGCACATCCACCCGATCGCGTGGCGCGCGAGGAGCCACAGCCGAGCAGCGCGAAGACTGCAGACAGAAGTACAAATGCGTTCCAATGATTCAAGCCAATGCGCTCCTCTTCCGTCAACCCTTACGGATCGGACGACGGCGGGAGGAACTTGATTCAGGTGCCTTGGAGACGTGACAGAATTTTCTTCGTTTTGGCTACAAGTTCATGAGATGAATCGATTTTTTCAGTGTTAGATGCGAGGGCGGAAGGGATGTCGAGGAGGTCAGCCACCAACCTCTCCGGATGATCGTGGCAGGAGAGCGCCGCCATGGTGGGCTGGAAGCAATCGTCATTCTCGTACTTCACCGGAATCAGAAGCCCTTTGCGGGTGAGACGGCTGTGGTGTGTTTCCAGTTCTTCTTCGGACAAACCTAACGCGAACTCAGTTTCCGAGGACGTCAACGGGACCGACTTGGTCCTGAAATTTTCGATGTGGGCACTCAAAAGACGCACGCAGTTGAGAAGTGTCTCCGCGGGGAGTCTCCAAGGCGCTCTGCTCTCGTTGCTCTGATGAGCTTCGATATGTTTGTCGACCGCGGCGCACATGCATCCGCCAAAGAGAACACCCAGCCAAACAAGCCGCACCCAGATCAAAAAAACCAGAACAAGCAGAGGGAGGCTTCCGTAAAGATGCAAATTGGTCCTGTTCGAGAAAACAAACGTTGCATAACGGACATTAATCGTAGCCAGTATCTGAAAGATGATGTTCGTGATCAAAGCGCCCCAGAACACAGCAC
>JBEGJP010000250.1:0-5652 GCA_041184525.1 Pseudomonadota bacterium
CCGTGCGCCAGTCATCGCTCCCAAAACGGCGGGCCACCAAGACAATGTCGCCTTTGCGAACGACACCAGGACTCCGCATGAGGAGATTGGTGTGCCTTCTGAAATTCACCACATCATGGTCATCGACAGAGAGAATCCATGCGCGCGGAGAACTGATGTTTTCGGCGGTTGTACTTTCTTGTCGGCTCTTCCATTTCTGTCCGGCGGATTCTGTCAGTAACGAGGAGTGCCCGCCGATTTCGTTTAATGCGACTCTCAACGGAGCCTCAGACAATCCGAGTTTTTCAGCGGCAGTGATGGCTTGTGAATAGGCTCGAATGGCCTCTTCACGGTACTCATTCATTCCATATCTCTCAAAGAGTTTCTTGCTGACAGTTCCCAGAGTGGCAGCATAGTCGTAGTCGCTTTTATAAAACAACTCGCCCGACGAGAGAAGAATATCGCGCGAGGCAAGAAGATCGCCCGTCTTTTCGAAACATCCGGCAAGCGCGATGAGGGCGTCGACATTGTCGGGATGATCGGCCACCAGCTCCTGAAGCACGCGCGCGGCTTCTGACCAATGTCCCTGCGCCACGGCAAGTCTTGCCGCACCCCAGAAGGGTTCGGGACAACGCGGGAAGCGATCATGAACGAGTTCGAAGGCCCGTGACGCCTCTTCCAGATAGTCATTCTCGAGAGCATAGACCAAATAATTTCGGGCAAGGAAGTAGTTGCTCTTGTTCTTCACGTTCAGGGCCTGAAGATACTGGAGACCCTTTTCGCGACGCACTCTCTGCGGTGACTCGGCATGGTAAACTGAAAATGCTTCCACCAAGGCAATCGACTTCGCCTTTGTCTGATTCCATGCGGAACGAAGGATCTTGCCGCTGAATCGGCGCTCTCCCGTGTATGAAAGCGCAAGGACAGACAAAGGCAGAAAGCCGTTCGTGGAGTGGCGCAAGGAAAGCAAATGCTTGCCCAGCGACTTCAATCCGATAAAATTGTAATCCGCGCGGAGAGATTCGATCCAAAACCGATAGAGCCGCAGGGTCCCGCGCAGGCCGCAGCCTGTCGCAATCGTCCGTGACGCCAGATCTTCAACCTTGTCCCAAGCTCCTTTCCAAAAAAGAAGCTCACAGCACTTCAGGGTGCTTGCCAGCTCGCCTGCTGAGAAGTTCCCTCGCTCGATGGCCTGTTCAGCCCTTTCGAGCAACTGACCAATCTGCGGGTTGAAGGTTCCCTGTGAATTCAAACTGGCATGAGGATAGTATCGATTGCCGCGCCGCTCACCCATGTCTTCGACTCCTTCCGGTTGCATTCCAAAACTAACAACCATTCGGGGGTATCGGTGAGAAACAATTCTTCACTGAGGGGAGTGAAGTCAAAGCTGGCTTCCGATCGGAAAGACGGAGCAGGCAAATTTGTCCACTTAAAACTCAACAACCTGATCTGCAAAGCGAAGAAACTCTTCCCTGTTCTCAAGGACGACAAAGCTTGCACCGCGAGAAACCATCATGCGGAGCAAACGTCCTAACGTTGCAATGTCGGGCGTGTGCAAACCTGTCCCTGGATGCATCAGGAGAAACCATGCTCCCTGCAATTGCGAGCGGCGGAGTTCAAGTGTGAGAGTCAGGCGTTGCAATTCTCCACCGCTGAGCGAATCCATGCCTTGTCCCAAGGTCACATAGCCCAAACCAAAATCAATTGCCGATGAGAGACGACTCTCGATTTGCCGCACATGCGCAAAGAAATTGCGCGCATCTTCGAGAGTCAAGTTCATGATTTCTGCGAGATTGAGGCCCTTGAATCTCGGCACAAGACTTCTTTGCGAAAGTTTTGTTCCAAGACACTCCTCGCAGCTCACTTCGACGGGTGGACCAAACCGCTGCTCAATTTCGAGATAACCGCGCCCTTCACAAGATGGACAACGGCCCTGCTTGGAGTTCCATGAAAAATGTGACGGAGTCAGGCCCATGATTTGGCTTTGCGGCAATTGGGCAAAAATCTCACGCATAGGAACAAGAACATCGAGAGCGGCGGCGACCGTTCGTCTGGATGTTCGAATGAGACTCCCCGGGCGTACATCGTGCAGCGAATGGACCGACACGGGCCCTACCGGCTTCACCCTGCAAAAAGTTTGACTCAGAGGCTTGATGTCCTCGGCTTCGATATAAGCCTCAAGAGCAGGCCAGACACAGAGCTCCAAAAAGGATCCTTTGCCTCGGCCGGCATCACCGCGGATGAGGGTCAGACCCGCCTGCGGAATTCGGATTTGATCTTTGATGGCTGTCCTGACGTGAATATTTTCGAAGACAAGCGCTGCAGGTAAGACGGGCACATCTGCGGGAATGGAATCAGTGCGACGCTTGCGCAGGGTCTGTGGGACGGAAATCTTCTGACTCGCTGAAGCACTCTCACTGGTTGCTTCAAAGAGCTCCAGCTCCTTTCTAATCAGCAAATCCTGTATTTCCTTTTGACCCTGAAACCGTGCGACAATTTTCCCGCCCAAACGACCGGCGCCGGGCCCCATGAGAAAGACCTCTTCGCACTGCTTCAAAAATTGGGGATGATGCTCCACAACAACAACCGAAGAACCTCGGCTCACGAGTTCCCTCAAAACACCCACCAAATTCTCGACTTCTTTGCCGGTGAGGCCCTGACAAGGCTCATCCATAATGTAAAGTGCGCCGCGAAGTTGATTCGAGATCATCGACGCCAGCCGCAGACGCTGCAAATCGCCTGGCGAAAGTGTGGCGCCGGAACGGTTCAAATTCAGATGCCCCAACCCCAGACGACACATTGTTTCGACAAGACGGAGAGCTTCAGAAAGCACTTGTGTTCGCGCCTTCTGATTTCCCGCATCGGTCACAAAAGAGGATTGAAGACTCTCAAGAAGACGTGACAGATTTTGCGTGTGCAGCGTTTCAAAAAGAAGCTCACCGACGCGCACAATGGGTCGTTGCCCTCCCAGCCTGCTGCCATGGCATTTTTTGCATGGATAAAGATCAGCCGGTAGCTCCTCATCCTGTGCACCGGTTCCGCCGCAGGTGGCACATTGCGCCAGCGAAGAGTGGCTGAAATAACGTGGGTCCAGACGCGGGGCACTCTCACCGCATTGCGGGCATGCGGAGCGGGTGTTGAACTTGTGCTGGGTCGCTTTGTCCTCGATTTTTACGACGCCCTGACCATATTCCAATGCTTGGCCGAGTGCGCGTTCCAGACGGGCCCTGCGATCCGGAATCACCTGAATCGCGTCAATGAGAACATCGATCGTATTGAGTTTCTTGGCATCGATTGAAATCCGCTCATCTTCATCCTGCAGCGAATAAAGCTCACCGTTGACGCGGATTTTTGAAAACCCCAGCTGCCTGAATTTTTCAATTTCATCGCGGAAAGCACCCTTCCGCTTTTCCACAATCGGGGCAACGATCGTCACTTTCTTGTTGCCGAAGGTCTGCTCAATTTGAGCGACGAGGTCACGGAACGTTGTGGCTCGCAGAGGAATATCGCAGTTTCGGCAATGGACTTCGCCGAAGGCGGCATAATAGACGCGCAGAAGATCGCTGACACCTGAGATTGTCCCCACCGTGGAAAGCTGTCCCGCCACACCCTGCCTCTGGGAGAGTCCCAAAGCGGGTGGGAGCCCACGAATGGATTGAAACTTGGGCCGCGCCGTTCTTGACCAAAACGAATGTCCCATGAGTTGGACAGGGGCGTGGCTGGCATCTGCAAAACGCCTGAATGCCTCAACATACAGCGTATCGAAGATCAGACTCGATTTGCCGGAGCCACTCACTCCCGTGAAAGCAACCAATTTATTCTTTGGAATCTCAACATCGACAGACTGCAAATTGTGCTCATGTGCACCTTTTACCTGGATCGTCTGCATTTTGTTGTAAGCCCCCCAAGTGTGAACTTTGACGCGATGCGCACCCTAACAGACTCGGGTACGATTGAAACGGAATCATCGCTAAAGATGGGAATAATATTGGCCGCTCCGGAAAGGTGTGGCATCCACGGACGGATGTTTTTTATGATCAACAGTGAACTCAGACGAGCGAGCCCGGATGTGACGACGCACTTCAATTTCCAAGACCTCATGACAGCGCATGAACAAGGCCAACCCATCGGCGATGCACAGATGTCTCTCATAGCAGGAGATGCCAGCGATCGTAAATTTTATCGGCTCGCATCAGCTCAGCTGAACGCGATTTGTATGAAGTTCCCGAAGTGGGAGGGCGGCTACGGCGGCGATCCCATGAGCTGGCTGGGCATGCAGGCAGCCCTGCTGGGTGTTGGAATTCCGGTCCCCCGCATTCTGCATATCGATGAGAAAAACTCGTGCATCTGGACTGAGGATTTCGGTGACCAGTTCCTCAACTACAAACTGGGCGAACGGACGTTGGATGAAAGCGATGCGGACTGCAGAGCGACGCTGCAACTTTACAAAGACGCGCTCAATTTGCTTGTCAAGGTTCAATATCCGGAGAAAAAACTGATCCATCATCCGGCAGAGAACCGGAGTTTCGATTTCGAAAAATTGATGTTCGAGATGAATTTCTTCATCACGCACTTCGTCAAGGGTTGGCTGGGCCAAAACTTGGAAACTTCAAATGCGCGCACCGATGAGTTGACAGAAGAACTCGGTACACTCTGTACTCTGTTGCACGAGACCGAACGAGTGCTCTGCCATCGCGATTACCACGTGAGAAATGTGATGGTGGTGGGCGGCCAAGTCCGATGGATTGACTTTCAGGACGCACGGATGGGGCCTCACACCTACGATGTCGTGAGTCTTTTGCGCGACAGCTACATTCGAATCACTCCCGAGACCCGAATTTCACTGACCCGACACTATGGGGCTCGTTTGAATGATGCCCGTCAGAACGTTGGAAAGAAGGCTTGGAGCAATGAAATGTTGTTCCATGAAGCTTCTTTGATGGGCTTGCAAAGGAATATCAAGGCTTTGGGAAGTTTTGGGTATTTGGCCACACAAAAGCAAAAAACTGGTTACCTCAAATACGTGCCGCACACGATTGAGACCATTCTTGCCGATGACTTCGCGAAAGAGGCGGGGATGAGGATTGCAGATGCATTCCCTGCAACAATCGGATTCCTGACAGAGCTCGTTCAGGGTTCTGGAAAAACGCACCTCGAGAGCAAACTTCGCTCTTACGGAGTCGCGGAATCTTTCTAAGTTTTAGTTTCACTCACGGATGCTGAGAAGCTGATCCAATGGCACACTTTGCGAATACAGTGTGTCGTCGCTTTGCCACGAGACTGAAACGCTGTTGCCTGTTTCGCTCGTTGCATAAGAATAACTTTCCACATTGTTTTCGGAATTGCGGCTCAGCCAGTCTTGAACGGCATGTGTCAGGAGCTCATCATACTGAGAAGATTCAGGAGCAATGAACCCTGATGAGTTTCTTCCCTCGTCTGCCTTTTTGGGTTGCGGCTGAGGAGGATTGTTGATCACGATGCTCCCTGCCAGCGCTTGAAATCCGAGAGCTCCCTGAACAACAACAAGGCAGAGCAACGCGATGCGGCGCAAAAAGTTATGCTTTGACATGGCGCGTAATCCTCCCAGAAATAACAAGGTCAAAGGCGGTGTTTTGTTCACCCGGTTCCGCCGTTCCCGGTTGGGACGCATGTTTCAAAATCAGCTGACGCAAA
>JBEGJP010000251.1:0-11312 GCA_041184525.1 Pseudomonadota bacterium
CGCCAAATCCGCCACCGCCGCCATCAAGCGGACTTTCGCCGGCAAGAGAAAAACTCACGGGAGTGTCTTTGGGAGTCGGCACGTTCCCTTTGGGCGGCTGCTTGTCCTCCATCCGCTTGAACTTGGGCAAAACGACGGGCACCGGTGGCGGCCGATGCGCAAGAATCAAACGTCCGGGAGCATCGAGACTCACAACGCGAATGCCACCTCCCTTTTCCGAAGGTGTGTCGCTCTTCTTTTCCTTGTCACACTCTTGAAGGGGACCGCTGCCTGCGGCCTCAACAAGAAACCGTCCGCCTGATGGAAAATTCACAATCCCCGAACTTGTTTCAATATTGGGTCCATTGGCAGCTGCGCTCGGTTTGGCGACTCCTGTGAGCGTTCCACGGCAGAGAGTTCCTGTGATGCCGCTCTGCGGTTGTGCAGGCATACGCATTTTACTGTTGGGACCAAGATTCAGAATGCGACTCGTTCCCTGCGTGATGATGGCCTCGCCATCTTTGGTTTCAATAGCAATTTCATTGTCCGTCATTTTTGCGTGCGCATCACCCACAAGAGCAATGTACTGCAAGCGACGGACGTCGATCCCCTTGCTCAAGCCCAACTGCTTTTTTCGAGGTTTCTTGGGTTGCGCTGCAGCAGTTGATTTTTGCACCGCAGGCTTCGGCTTGGCCTGCGCTCTTGTCACATTTGACGCTTTGACCTTTTTCTTTGGTTTTTTTGGAAGGCCCAACAGGTCCTCAGGATTGAACTTGACCGCCTGACGTGACTTCTTCTTGAGAACAATCAGAGCTCGCCCGTCTGCTCCTGCCTCCAACAATGAGCCTGCTTTGATTTCCGATCCTGCAGGCACATCTTTGTTGTCAACTTTAACCGTACCCTCGCGATAGACGACCTTTCCGAAGGCATTTTTGCTCTTTGGTTTGCTCAGCCCCACCGTCTCATTTTCAAGCTGAATTTTTCCAGAGTGAACTGTGGCACCAGAGGCCGGAGCTTCCATACCACCCCTGCCGGAAGGCAATTCCTGCGCCCATGCGGTCGACATTCCTGCGCTGCCGACGAAGAGCAGAGGACTCAATAGAAATGAAATGAGGCCATGAAACACCCGCACATGGAGTTCTTTAGAATGCATGATCAACCGCCGCAGAGAGAGTGTATTTCTTGAATGCTGCATCAGGCAGACTCGAACTGGAGGACTGGTACGCACCCGTGAATGAAAGTTTTGTCTTTTCACTGATGGGTGTGACTGCGAATCCCCAATTCAGTGACGTATTCAGCAGCACGTCTGAGCGCTTTTGTTCTGCCTTGGGGAAGGCACTTCTCGTCGCCGTCGAACTGAGTGCAATCTGGGATTTCAGCAATTGCAGAGGCCTTGAAGCACTCAATGATGCCGTCGCACCGTTTGTTTTAAAATTTTTGCCCTTCGCATTCTGTTGCGACCACGAGACGCCCCCGCCGAGCGTGACATCAGGCAGAGCTGCACTCAAATTCACTCCTGCACCCGCCGTGGGTCCGTTGCGATCGTCGTTCACGCTGTTCACTGCAACTCCGGGAAACTTTTGAAGCCCGCCGTTGACGCTCACATCTCCGGACAGAACTGAATTGAATCTCTTTGCCAGCAACAGGCTCGTGGAATTGGCCCAGTTATAAAGCTTGTACCCTTGAATGTTCATGAAGCTTCCATTGAGGGCATTTGTCACACCCCAACTGTATCCTTCGGCAGACTCGTCGGTACTCCACTGGAGAGTGTTGCTCGCATTGAAACTGTTTAAGTTGGAAGCGTCCTGATTGGCATTGAGTGATGAAGAAACAGCAGCAGAACCGCTTAAAAGGCCCGGCCCGAAAGGACTGCTCGCAGCCGCCTGCAGCGAACCTGAATTCACAACACCGCTCTTGTCGGAAACCAATGGTGCGAGCTTGTCAGGGATCTGGAGAATGTTCGAATCATAGGTGCTGCCCAAATTGATGGAAGCACTTCCAGAAACAATCAAGGGCCACCAGCGATTCCCGCCACTCACACCGGAGATTTGCCCCAAACGAACCACTGAACCGTTCAGTGCCACTTGGGACATATCCTCTTTTCCGATTTTCACACTCTCAACTTCCGTAGAGTCAGCTTCAGCCTGTGCCTTTTTCATTTTTTCCCGAGCCAGAGCATTTAGCTCACTCCGGCTGACATGCTTTCGTTCTAACCACGGAGGGAGAGGAGCATCAGGATTCGCTTTCAATTCAGCGATGGCTCTATTGGCTTTCGCTGTGACCTTCAGGGAAGAGTCCTCACCGAGAGCCTTCAGTATGGCCAGACTTTCCTCTGTCCTTTTGTCGTGGGCGAACAGCAACGCGGTTTGGTACTGCATGAAAGCAGCATTGGTGTTTGCATTCGCGTGCTTCTTTGCCTGAGCGAGTGTCTGCTGCGACTGAGGGAATTTTTGCCAACTGCTGTAAACGGCAGAAAGAAGCAGCAGAACGTGCGGATCGTTGGGTTTGTTTTTCAAATGCTCCTGAAGAATGGATTCACACAAACGCCACTCGTTGAGTGAAGCAAGATTCTCAATCATTCCGGTGAGAATTTCATTATCGATAAGGTCACGTACGGGTTTTGCGACCGAATGCTTTTTCTCGTTTCTTTTCTTGCTGGGCTGAGCCACTGCTTCCGTAGGAACCAAGAACAAAGAATTCAAAAGTCCAAGCAACACAAAGCAACTCAGCCTTCCCATCGTCGGGACCTCCCCTCACATTCCGCAAGACACGGTTTATTATTGCTTTTGTCGATTCGAATCGGGGATGAAATTTTTGATGGGTAAGTTTTTTTTGGTCTCCTCATAGGAAGATCTTGCGTTTTACCTGATTGATTCTCGGCAGAGTCATAAACAAAAAACTAATACTTTCGGTCGTTTATTCGCATAAACAAAACACTGAATTTCAATTTTGAAATGCCGAAAATAGTCTCTGGGAGTTTGCGAGACAATGAAAATTCTTGGAACGATTCTCGTACAGTGTATCGCGTGGGCAATCGTCTTGCCCTCCTGCAAGGGTGCGCCCAAACGCGCGACTCCACCCGCAGACCGAGTACAGTCTCAGACACCTATCGGAACAGACAAAGACCTCAAACCACTGAATGACTTCAGCCTCTCTTTCGTCATCGTGCGCGCGGACGGAACTCCTCAAGCCAACGCCTCCGCCCGTAGTCTAGACGGTAGCTATGAAGCGACTTCCAACGATAAAGGCGAGTTTACCGTGCCTCTCGGCGCTGTTTTAGGAAGAGTCCTCCCGCTGAAGTTCACACTTCAAGACAATCAAAATCCTCTGCCGGAATCGCAGCCTCAGAACATTGTCATCTCAGACATTGAGCTGCCGGCTGACATCGTAGAAAGTATCAATCGGGTCCGCGTTTTTGCAGCGGGCCAGTCACCTCTCGAGAACACTGCCGAACCAACCCCGCTTCCGCCCAATCCGGACGGCTCCGCAGCAGTGCCTGCCATTGACCGTAAAGTCGCGCTCCAATTCCCCGAGAACGCCGTCGATTCACCTGACAACGAGGCGCAAAAGCGCACGATGGCCGTCAGCTCTCTCCCTTTGGCACCAATTGCAGAGGGCAAAATTTTCTCCCTCTGGACGCAGGTACGAAATGAGAGCACGGATGTTTCTGCTCGTCTGAGTTGGAATAATTCTTTTTCAGAGGAAGTTCCGACCCGAATTGCATTTTCAAAAAATGAAGTGGAGCTCTCACGCTGGGACGGACAAAGCACAACGGTGCCCGCATGGCCGTCAGCCCCCTCGGGAAGCTTTGTGGTGTCCGATTTTTCTGCCTGCACTGATGCCTCCTACACATCGGTCCGCCAATCGACCTCAATGACTTCAGCAGCAGAGAGCAAATGCGGATGGAACAGGTCGGCATTCCCCTTCACAGAGGAGGGTGATGTTTTTTTTCGCCTCGCGGGTGAATCGGGAAGTGAAATCAGGCTATCTCCGGTCTACCGAATTTCAGCAAACAACACTTCGCCCATTCTTTCACCCCTGAAAGGGATGTGGATGCAACCCAATTCGGCGCTGAACAACATCCCAGTGTTGTTCTTCGACCCCGATCCAGACTCCAACGTGTCGTGCACTTCCTCTATTTCTGTGTATTCGACCGACGCTGCTGTTCTACCGCACAGCAGGGTGACAATCGGCGGCCAAGTACCGAATTGCTTCCTATCGCTTTCCCCCGCTGCGCAGGCCACAGGCTCGCTGCAGGTTCTGGTTCTTGGAAGCGATGGCTCACTCACGGCTTCATCAGAGTTCAACTTGGTGGTTTCGAATCAAAACAATGCTCCCGTGCTGACCGTCGAGACAACCCCTGCAGGAGGTTGGTCAACACCCGAAGACACTCCATTGAATATCAACATCTCGATCGCTGATGCCGACGGACCCACGCAAAAATGCACAGGCAATGTCCTGACCTACACAAGCAGTGTCCCGAGTATTGTTGAACTTAACGATGCGGTGACTTGGAGCGGAATATGGCCCACATGCAAGGCCACTCTCAAGCCCAAGAAAGACGCCTCCGGTTCGGTCGTCGTGACCTTTAAAACAAATGATGGACAAGCGGACAGCAACACAGCCACCCTCTCACTCAACGTCGTTCCCGTGAACGACCCACCTACGCTCTTTGCCGTCAACATGACGGGTGACGAGGATACTCTGATTGAAAACACTTTGACGATTCAAGATATCGATTCAACCCTCAGCTGCAGCTCTCTGTCACTCCATGCTTTGTCGAACAATCAAAAGCTTATTCCTGATGCCGCGCTTGCTTTCGTCGACAGCAGCGGAGTCTGTAAAATCAAAATGACTCCCCAACCGAACGAGTCGGGTCAGGCATCGATATCAGTGACCGTCACCGACAATCAGGGAAGCACGAGTGTGGGTGGATTTGTTCTGTCAGTCAGACCTGTCAATGACGCTCCGAATTTCACTTCTCTGCCCGCGTTGGTGACAGACGAAGACACGGCGGTCATTGATGCTCCTGTCAACGTAAGTGACATCGATTCGAATTTCGTCTGCTCAAGTGCTCTTGCAGTGAAAAATGTGACAAACACTGCCTTGCTGACCAGCACGAATGTGTCGTTCGCGGGAGAATTCCCCAACTGCATGATCACACTTTCCCCAGAGCAGAATCAATCTGGCTCGACAACTGTGACTTTGAATCTGAGCGATGGCACTGCCACGACAGAGGGGACGTTCACTCTGACGGTCAGGGCGATCAACGATCCTCCCAACCTGACTGCCGTAGAGGGTGTCTCTGTGCAGCAGGGAAACAGTGTGATTGTCAAAACAACTCTCACCGATTCCGACTCCGCATTGGTTTGCAAGAATGATCTCAAAGCAGTCTCAAACGACACAACCCTCCTTCCCTCGCAAGGCATTTCTATTTCCGGTGACAGCACACAGTGCACTATTGCCCTGACGCCCGTTGGAAAAGGCACTTCCACTGTGACACTGACCGTGAAAGACAATTTTGGTTCAAGCTCGTCGACTGACTTCTCAATTAGAGTGATTGGCTCGTGGGAACAAGAAGCTTATCTCAAGGCAGATAAACCCGATGCGAACGACAGTTTCGGAAGGTCGATTGCGGTGTCTGGCCACACGGTGGCGGCAGGTGCACCTTGTGAAGATTCCAATCAGAACACAATCACTCCCTCAGGAAGCACAAATAACGGTTCCACCGACAGTGGAGCTGTTTACGTTTTCGTTCGCAACAGCAGTAACACTCTTTGGGCACAAGAGGCATTCATTAAGCCCGCCAACGGATTTGATTCCTCAGCAGATGAGTTTGGCCAATCCGTTGCCCTGTCGGGGAACTCTCTCGCTGTAGGAGTGCCCAAGGAAGATTCCAACCAGAAGGTGATCACCACCACCGTGCCCACCTCTGACAACTCGATGAGCACCAACAGCGGGGCTGTGTACCTCTACCGGCGCTCCGGTGCGACTTGGAATTTGGAGGCTTTTATTAAAGCATCGAACATGAGGCTGGGAAATGAATTTGGTCACTCGGTTTCACTTTCCGGAGATCTCTTGGCAGTGGGATCTCCGTCTGACGATGCACTTCAGACGACAATCACGACCGAAGGTCCTCAGGGTCCGGAAAACTCGGGTTTGTCGAATTCGGGTGCCGCCTCTATTTTCCGACGTTCTCTGAGTGGCGCGCCATGGTGGACTCAAGAAGCATATATTAAGGCTTCGAATGCCTATTCTGGAGATGCCTTTGGCCAACAGATTTCACTCTTCGGAGACACTTTGGCCGTAGCAGACCCGAAAGAAGACTCAAACCAAACCACAATCACAAATGGTGCGCTCGCAAGTGCGGACAAATCATCCAAGGACAGTGGAGCCGTCTTTCTTTATCGGAGAACATCTGCCGTAGCCCCTTATTGGATGGCCGAGGCCTACGTGAAAGCATTCAATACTTCGCAATCAACTGAAACCGTAGGTGACTCATTTGGAAGTTCTCTCGCCGTTCATGGCAACACGCTTGCGGTTGGAGCCGCCCAAGAAGACAACAGCCAGAGCACGATCACCAATGGAACACCGACAACATCAGACAACACTCTGGCCGACAGCGGAGCCGTTTATGTTTACCGTCGCAATGGCACGGCATGGTCACAGGAAGCCTATATTAAAGCCGCGAACGCAAATGCCGGAGACGCCTTTGGCTCGAGTGTCGCCCTGAGCGGCAACACATTGGCCGTAGGAGCTCCGGCCGAGGATGCGTCACAAAACACAGTGACCTTGGGTGGCACCGCGGGCGAAAACAACTCCTCCAGCAACAGCGGCGCTGTATATATTTTTAAACGAGACGCTGCAGTTTGGTCGCTTGAGGCTTATCTCAAAGCCGCCAACACAAACTCCACATCAGAAGCACTGGGAGACGCCTATGGCCGATCGGTGGCTCTCTCTGGCGATCTGTTGGTCATCGGGACCCCTGAGGAAGATGCCAACGTCTCCGCAATCACAAATGGCTCCGGAGCGAGTTCAGACAACAATGCGGCGAACAGCGGGGCTGTTTATCTGCACAGAAACGTTTCTCGTCCCATGGATCCGGATGTGAGAATCACCGCCGCCACTGCAACAAGCATCTCTTTTGCTTGGGAGAGAAATTTGGGGAAAGCAAATCGAGTCAAAGTGGCACCGGCATCTGTTCAATCAGCCACCCCATCAGACTGCTCCGACGCATCGACCGTTTCTCTTGAAGCAGGAATCACAACATACACCTATTCCGGATTGTCACCTGCCACACTTTACGGATTTCGGTTCTGTGCCTTCGACGGGACCTCAAGTTCGGAAGGCACGACGATTTGGTATCGGACACCCTGATCCCAAGGCGATCGCATGGAGCTTTGCTTCCTTCGGGATGTCGCGAAAAGAACAGCCCGAGGCCAAAATCAAAGTGATGCCCTTTATTGAATTCTGCCGCGACGCCAAACTTGTTTAACTCGCACGCAACTCCTGCCGCGCTCCGGCAAGTACACCCATTCCTGATTTGAAAAAGAGAAAAGTGATGGCAAGACCAACGACAATATCAGGCCACGGTGAATGTGTGTAAGCCACAAGGCCTGCAGCAGCGAGAACGGCACTGTTGGCAATGAGGTCGTTACGGGAGCAGATCCAAACCGACGACATGTTGATGTCATCGTTGCGATGGCGGGTGAGTAAATAAAGGCACGTGACGTTGGCCACGAGAGCCAGAAGGGTCACTCCGCCCATGACAGTCGCCTCGGGAGGCATACGGACGACCATCTTCCAAATGGCCTGTGCCAGCACAGCACAGGCAGAAACCAACATGATGCCGCCTTTAAGTGAGGCCGAGAGTGCCTTGGCTTTTCGTCCCCTATTGATGACATAGAGACTGCTCGCATAGGCAATGGCATCGCCCAGCATATCAAGTGAATCACCTGTCAAAGACAAGGACTGGGCGTAAAGTCCACTGGCAAATTCAACAACGAACATGACGACATTGATGGCCAGCGCAATCCAAAGAACAGTCGCCTGTTCTTTTCTCATTTTCGCGAGATCACACGATTTGCTTTGACAACAGTCGCCCATCTCTCACCTCGCTCTTTCGCTCATCATTTCATTCGCTAAAAAAATCTTACTGCCTGAAAATAAGCACCAAACCACGAATATTTCAAGAAAATAATCAACCAACAGGGCATTGCCCGAGCGGATGGGTGAAATTTCGCTTTTCAGACGAAATTTTGCGATATAGCCCCACCCGCCGGAGGAACGAAACATCCATGAGTAAGACCTTCTTTTCATCTTTGCTGATTGCAACCAGCCTGTTCCTCTCCACCACAATAGTTCTCTCAGCTTGTAGCATCACAGAACCCACCCTTCCTAATAACTCAACACTCAGCCAGCAAAACACAATTCCCTACGCGTCATGGTGTTCCCACTTCTCGGCAGCGAAATGCCTGCTGAAACCTTCGGATGCCATCGGCAAGAAGGAGTGGCAGGCCGGAATGGACTTGAGCCAACTCATGCTCGCAAGCTCTTCCCGCATTGCACTCAAACGCTCCGACCTTTCCCGCCCTGCTGTGATTCAGCTCTACAAAACAGTCGGTGCCTCAGGTTTGCTGAGCTTCCTCCAAAGTCTTCCTTGGGAAGGCTTCGTCATGGAAAATGGCCAGTTGGTGCTTGATCACGAACGCGACAACGCCGTCATTGAAGTCGATGATTTGAAAATGGTGGGCGCGCGCAGAATGACCTTCAAATTCATTGGCCCCCGCGTAATGGGCATCACGGGCTTGCGTCTCCTTTCGCAAGATGAGGCCTATTCCACGGACGTGCGTGCGATTGATTTTTCCGAACCCGATGCTTTGGGAATTGTCACCTCGAACGAGAAAATCACTGGCGTGCCGGTGCGGTTCTTCAACAAAGAGGGACTTGTTCAACAAGTCGCAATTTCCACGCCACCCATCCTCAAGTCGCTCTTCGATTTGCTCCTTGCCCCCGATTTCGACTGGCGCACCAATTTGTTCATTTTTTTGCGCAGCTCAGACTTGAAACAAATGTTTGAAGCCAGCAAAGGTATTCTTCCTGAGGGGGCTTCACTGCAGTTTCTGAATGCACTTGTTGAAAACATCAGTGCCGTGACCGTCGGAGGCCCGCAGGGCGCGGTTCTTTCGGTCCAAATGCAAAAGCCTCTGAGCTGCAAAATGACGCTCGGTCGGGTGCCGATCCTCGGGCAAGTGAGTTTCATCACAAAGTACGCGGCGGGCTTTGGCATGTCGAATCTTGACTGGTTCCAGAACCAAACAATTGCTGCGAAGGTTTACGGTGTGGCAAGCCCGGTCGGGTTGGTGAACCGTATTGAAGTGGATGAAACAGAGGTGCGTGCGAAAGTGGGACCCTTCACAGCACCCCTCAATTTCAAAAAGTTCACAGACGGCAGCGGTCCGCGGATGGAGGCGGTGGTTTGTGAGTGACTTGAGAGTCGAGGTGAACGAGCGGGTTATTGCCGACTCACACATGCTCTCAGATTTAAGAACGTTATGAGCACGGATCATCTCAGAGAGGCTGATAAAGAATGGCGTGTTTTGTCTCGATACTCTTTTGAAGGTGACCTGAGAGTTGACTCCAGATCGACACATCAACCCTAAAGGGAAGATCAGAATCCTCCAATTCAAGTTTGATCGAAGAAAGCGTCTTTTCAGAAATCAGGGGCGGATCGATGATCACCAAGTCGACATCGGAATGGGGTTTAGGGGAGCCTCCTGATCGAGATCCAAAGACCCAGACCTGATTCTTCTCAACGTAAGCTGTGAGAATCTTCGTCATGATTTCTAGATGTCTTTTTTCAATATGCAGATCTTCAGCCATTGTTCTTCACTTTGAGTGCCCCAAGAAGAGCACGAGCGACGACATTCAACTTTACCGCAGAGGTAAACACAATTTTTGCTTTTTCCTGATTGTAAACATGGGCCACAGTGTTGCGATGCTCTCTAAATAGAAACCATTCTTCTGGATCGCCGATGTATCCGCGCTCAAAACCCTCTCTCATCATTTCCTTAAAAGACATTCTATCCACGCTGGCAGGATCTGGCACATCGGCCTCAAGCTGCCTTTTGAGCATCTTCCAACTCAACTCGAAGCAATACTCAAAACGTTGAATTGTCGCATCCCGCAGCTCTTCGTCTTCAGGATTTGCCTGCGCGCGTATGACAGCACGATCCAGCCTCTCTAGCGCCTTCGTAAATGAGGATAGATCGAGCATGAAAAAATCCCTAAAGAAAATGAACATGTGAATTAAAAGAGCACAATGTAATACCATCAAACAACAACGCTTATATTAATACTGACTGCCTGAAGACTTGTCTATTCAGAACAAGAAAACCCCACCGCTCCTTGCGATGGGGTTTTCTTTAAACAACCCAGTCGGGCCTTTTTAGCCATCTGATGCAAGTGACACACCTTTCCCGATGCATCACTCCGCAGAAGAAACTCAACGGTTGGATTTCTGGAAAACCACCCTGCCACCCTGAATCACAGTGTAAACGATGTGGGTGCTTGAGGGAGTGGCTTTGCACCAAGAAACGTGGTCGAGGAAGCGCTGATTGGCTTGTGCCAGATCGTGCTCAGGGTCGCCGAAGCCTTCACCCCATGTATCTTCGCCTTCGATATTCACTGCAGGCCCAATGGGAGCGCAGAGTCCTTTGATCGCAACGCGAGCAACTTTGCCGGCATCGCCAATTTTCCTGAGCAACACCTTCCCACTTTGATCCACGTAGCGTGACTCAACGGTTTGCCCCAAATCATTCTGACAGTATTGAGCATATTGAAGAGCGCGCAACCGGCATGCCTCACCCGTATAAGTCGCTCCGAACTGGAGAAGCGGCACGTACGAGCCGTAAACAGTAGCGGGAGTTTCAATCACTGACTTGACGGACACCTTTCCATTGCGGCAGCCCTTGGCCAAGTCAATCGCGCAATAGGCCCCCGTCACATTCAATCCCAAAGCTGACGAAGCTTCCGCTTCTGCTGCGCTTGGAAAAGCAGGATCGACAGCACCCGGAAGCACTGATTTCTTTGTGAGCTCCACAGTATTGAACTGTGTTGCCGTGCCACACGCTGCAGTGAACACCGCAGTTGCAAGAGCCAGAGAGCCAAGAGTCGCAGAAGCCTTGAGATTGAATCCTGATGCTTTCATTTTGGAACCTCCTTGAGAGCCTTAATTTCTGTCCTCCGCTTACCGGAGACATTATTCTCTTCGGAATTTTCTTACTAAGCTTTAATTGAAGTTGATAATGAACTGTTATTATTGCATTTTAGTA
>JBEGJP010000252.1:0-3965 GCA_041184525.1 Pseudomonadota bacterium
GTTATTGACACGCGCACGTTCCCGAACGGCCTCTGATTTTCAACGCAGACAGAACCTGAACAGGGAGACCAGCCAATGAAAACTCAGGACCTCGTTCAAAATGCATTGCATTGGCGCTACGCCGTGAAAAAATTCGATGCAGATAGAAAAATTTCAGGCTCCGATTGGACTCTTCTCAAAGAGTCTCTGCGCATGACACCTTCGTCGTACGGGCTTCAGCCTTGGAAATTCTTCGTCATCGAAAATCCTGAGCTGCGCCAAAAATTGCGTGAGGTCTCGTGGAACCAGTCGCAAGTCACTGATTGTTCCCACTACGTCGTTCTCACCTACAGGGAAGATGTCGACGCTGCGTTCATTCGAAAAAACATGGAAAAAATTGCTCAAGTGCGTGGTGTGAGCGTGGATGACCTCAAAGGTTTCGAGAAAGCCATCTCGGGTGACATCCTTCTCGGCCCGCGTTCACTTGTGAAAGAACCTTGGGCCCAACGTCAGGTTTACATTGCAATGGGATTTCTTCTTGAAACTGCTGCACTCATCGGCATCGATGCCACCCCCATGGAAGGGCTCGATGCCGCCGCCTATGACAAGCTTCTGGAATTGAAGGGCACAGGCTGGAAAACCGTTGCTGCCGTTGCTCTTGGTTACCGTCACCCTGCCGACCCTTTTCTCAAGAATGTGAAAGTGCGCTTCGACGAAAGTGAAGTGTTCGAAACCAGATAAGGCGCAAAAGCTCGCTCAAAACGGGTGAAGTCTGTTCCGCTGGAATTTGAATTTTTTGCTAGGGAACCGGCAGTCATGATCACCGATCCATTTTTTTTGAAAATTTCTACCGTGTTCTTTGCCTGTGCGGTGCTGCACACCTTCTTCACAAAGCAGTTCAATGCTCTTGCAAAAAAATTTCCAGAAGGTTCTGCCGGTGAAAATTTCTTTCATTTCCTCGGTGAAGTGGAAGTTGTGTTTGGACTCTGGGCTGCTGTTTTTATTGCGACACTTGCGAGCTTGGAAGGCACACAGGCCGCCGTCAATTACATGAACCAAGTGAATTATTCGGAAGCAGCTTTCGTGTTTGTCATCATGTGTCTGGCCTCCACACGGCCCATCATGAATCTGGCTCGGCTCGTGATCGACACCCTGTCGCGCGCCTTGCCTCTGCCGCGCGGATTGGCTTTTTATGCCACGGCTCTGACCGTTGGCCCGCTTTTGGGCTCATTCATCACCGAACCTGCCGCCATGACCGTCATTGCACTTCTTTTGCGTGATCGCATTTTCTCGCGCGACTGCTCGATGCGCTTGCGCTATGCCACTCTGGGGTTGCTGTTTGTGAACGTTTCCATTGGCGGCACTCTCACGCACTTCGCTGCACCACCTGTGCTCATGGTGGTCGGGCCTTGGCAATGGGACTGGACGTTTGTGTTTACGAATATCGGGTCACGCGCTCTTGTTGCCGTCCTTTTGGCAACAGCGGCAACCTGTTTTTTCTTCCGGCGGGAGCTCAGGACACTTGACGTTGAGGCTCATCGCGAAAGCCGCCGCCCTGTGCCGCATTGGCTCACGGCACTCCATTTGGGTGTCATGTTTCTCACCGTTCTTTATCATGCTCACATGGCTTTTTTCCTCCCCCTGTTTCTACTTTTTCTGGGACTTGCCGACGTCACGCGTGAGCACCAGAGCCCCCTCAAAATCAGAGAGAGTCTTCTCGTCGGATTCTTTCTCGGCGGACTGGTGACCTTGGGTGGCCTGCAGGGGTGGTGGCTGAAGGACATCGTGGCCGCGCTCAAACCGAACGCATTGTTCCTCACAGCCACAGGCCTCACCGCCGTGACCGACAACGCTGCATTAACGTATTTGGGCACACTGGTCCCTGACCTAACCACGCCTGCGAAAATTGCTTTGGTCGCGGGTGCCGTCACGGGTGGCGGTCTCACCGTGATTGCCAATGCCCCCAACCCCGCAGGGTACGGCATTTTGCGCAACAGCTTCGGCGATGAAGGCATCAGTCCTTGGGGCCTTTTCCTTGCGGCCCTGCCGGCGACACTGCTGGCCCTGCTCCTCTTCCTGATTCCGGCAGCTTAAGCCAAACAGCATTGCCTTTGAGAGCGTCCTGTGCGACTCCTCTGACCCCTTGAAAGTCAGGAGAAACGCCATGAGCCTCAGTCTGAATAGTATCTGCCGGACCACCGCAGCTGCCGTGGCGTGCCTCGCACTGGGTGCCGGCCTCGTTCAACCCGTTTCAGCAGACGACACCAACACACCTGCCCTCGTGAACGAATTTGCAAATCTCCTCGTCGGACAATTCGACAGCTCAGCGCAATCCATCGACAATCCCAATTACCTCGACGTGACAGTTCAATACTGCCCTGTTGTCCTGAACAATCTGCCGAAAGCTCTGAGTCAGGGACGCTATTTGGCACTGCGCCAGACGGTGAGCACCGAGAGCAATCCCTACCGCGTGCGTATCATTCGCGTTTTTGCCGGTGACTCATCGAACGAAGTGAAAGCAGCATCATTCGCACTCAAAGCCGGAACTGACATTTCGGACATCTGCACCAAGCCTGAAACCGATCGGATGGTGGCATTTGAAGCATTGAGCCCGGAGCGCTGCACCACCACTCTTGTGAAACAGGGTGAAGAATTCTCGGGAGGCACTCCGCCGGAAGGCTGCCCCAGCGATCGCATGGGTGCGGTCCGCATGACCAGTGAAGTGAAAGTCAGTGCACAGAGCATGAGCACGTGGGACAGAGGCTGGGACGCACAAGGTGCTTTGGCGTGGGGACCCGCGCAAGGGCCCTACCAGTTCGAGCGCACCGAAACACAAGATGTTCGTTTGGCACAAATGGCTGGCTTCTTTTCGGGTCGCTTCTCAAATGAAGAACAGGTGGCTGCCGATCCGCAAAATTTCACTCCCGTCACTTACGAATTCTGTCAGGTGGATTTCGGCGATGCTCCCCAGCGTCCGGCCACGCGTTTCATGTTGGCGCGGCAAAGCGTGACAACACCGGCCCGTACATTCAACCGCAACCGTCTTTATGAATTCTTCCGTTCGGCCGATGGCCGCATTGCGGTGCGCACGAACCCATTTGCAGAAGCAGAAGTCGCAAATGACATTTGTTCGAAGAGCCTCAATGAACGTCGCTCCTTGCCCAGCCGCATTCTCACGCAACGCGATTCATGTGTGTTGAATTTCGATTGGAATCCGGTTGACGAATCATTCACGGGCGGAACGCCGGAGGGAGGCTGCCCCAGCACGTTCCAAGGCGCTGTGAAAGTGACCATCGAAGAAGTGATCAAAGATGGTCTCATTCAACCTTGGGAACGCTGGTTCAACTCTCAGAACGAACAAGTGGCCGGCTCGAAAGTCGGGCCTTACATCTACAAGCGGAAGTGAAAATTCAGCGGGTGATGAAAAAGGATGCGCCCAGACCGTCACGGCCATTGCTGAAGCGGCAGCGGAACATTTCATCCATCTTGATGGCGTAATCACGCGGGTCGAGATAATTGACCTTCACCATGACTTCACCGTCGTCAAACACACGCACGTTCCCATAGTTCAATACGAAACCACGGATGGAAATCAGTTTGGTTTCGGAGGCAGCCAAATAGGTGCGTTTGTCAGGACGCTTTCCGGTGATTCCAACGCCGAATTGTTCCCACGTGTCGAGGCGCAGTCCTCCAATCGCGTCCATGCCGTTTTTCTCAGAACCGTAACAACTCATCGGTTTGCCCGAGGCGGTCAATTTGCACGCGGCATCGCTGGTCTGTTCGTCCGGGTTCGTGACGTTGCCCTCAACGAATTCCTTGAGAAAAAGAAGCTCGCATTTCTTGTAATCGAAAACACCGCGCACGGATTTGCCATCGGACAACGCGGCGAGAAGCTCGCTGTAATTCCCAAGACGTTTGTCCATACCCGCCACAATGGCGTCCGTGACGGGCTTCCACGGATTGGCGTGTGCCAAAGAGGCATTCGA
>JBEGJP010000253.1:0-14794 GCA_041184525.1 Pseudomonadota bacterium
GAATCGTTGCTGTTTGAGAGCTTCCGGCAGTCAGGCCTGTGTAGTCACTTCCATTGATAGCTGTTCCACTGACCGTGTAATTCACGGTCAACGCTGAGGCACTCACCGCCGAGCGGGTGAATGTGTAGACAAGGTTGGTTGCTCCGTCTTCACTTACCGAGGTTGGAGAAAGGGCGAGTGTCACCGACGGAGCTGTTGTGGAGGCTACATCATCATTCGTGATGGTGCCGGTCACAGAAGCAGTTGCACCAACAATATAACTTGTCCCCGTGCTCAAAGTGAGGATCACTGTTTCGTTGTTTTCAACCGCACCGTCCGCCGTCGGATCGATGGTCACACTCGCTGATGTGGCATTGGCGGCGATGGTGATGGTCTGCGTGCTGGAAGCTGAAGCTAGACCGGTGTAATCGATTCCATTTGTCGCTGTTCCTCCTACTAAATAAGCGACCGTCACTGCATTGGAGGTTGGTGCGGATAGTGTAAAGGTGAAAACGAAATTCACGTTGCCATCTTCGCTGACTGTGCTGGTGGGTGAAAGCGACAGATTTACAGTGGGACGATCGTCATTCAATATCGTAGCAACAACTGCCTGAGATGTGCCAATGGTATATCCCGCGCCTGTCGCCAAGGTGATTGAAACTGTTTCATCCGGTTCAACGGTGGTATCGAAAATGGATTGTATTTTAAGCGTTACTGTCGCCGTGTTTGATGGAAATGAAATTGAGGGTAGTAAAGTTGTCGTGATCGCGGAATTCTGATTATACAAGCGGTAGTCGTCGTTTATTGTTGCGCTCCCACCCATGTTGAAGTTCACGGATAATGGCAGAGAGTTCACTGGTGAGCGTGTGAAAGTGTAAGTTGTGTAGCTACCGTTGTCTTCATTTTTGGATGCAGGTGATACCGAAAGTGAGACGATAGTATCATCATTTAAAATCGTACCCTCGACAGAATTTGCTCCACCCAGAGTATACCCTGCTCCTGAGGATAAAGTGATGACCACAGATTCATTCTGCTCGACGAGTGAATCCGCGGTCGGTATGATTCTGATTTGCCCAACGCCCTTATTAGCTTCAATTGTCACGGACTGAGTTTGACTTGAAGAGAATCCTGAAAAGTCTGTTCCGTTTTGTGCGGTGCCGCTGAGTGTGTAATTCACTGTCAGTGGTGAGTCGTTGATTATCGAGCGGCTCACTTCAAAAACGAGGCTGTCCCCACCATCCTCTTCAACCGAAATTTGGCTGAGACTGACAACAACGACAGGAGTCGCTGCGGGCGTGAAAGATCCAGAAATATAATAATTTCCGATGCTCCCATAATTCGAGTAACCAGAAGGTGGATCAATACTTGGAGTGCCAACTCCTTCTCCTTCGACTTTTAAGAAATAAGATCCTGCTGAAAGCCCGCTGAGTGTGAGTCGTTCGGGAAGAAACCGAGTGTTGTCAGTGTTCGATGTTGGAATTAACCTGCCGACGTTACTCGCGACGGCAAGAATATCTCCATTAGAGTTGAGTAGTGATACCTTGATGTCAAGATTGCTCCCACCTTCTGCCCACGGTGTCTGAGCACCTTGTGTGACAGTCCACGGGTTGATATCTGGTACAAACGAAAAATACGATTGTTTTGTCCCGTCGAAGGTTCCTCCTGTGTTGATCCACGCAAGCGAAATATAGGGGTCGAACGTGAGATCGATGGAACCATTGCTTGCAATATCGAGACGGAAAAAATCGGAATCGATGTTGCTGTTGATGACTCCGAGTTGGCTGACTCTTTTCTGAGCGCTAGCGTTGTAGAAGAGAACGCCTGCAGTCGAAATATTATTTGCTTCATTGTCGTGAATATAACCAAAGCCGTTGTAGTTGGTAATGGCAGCTATGTCGTCAGGTCCCTTCCCGTAGTTAGGGTTCGTGGACAGCGTCGATAATTCTCCCACGTAACCAAAATATTCGCCCTTGTCCCACGTACTGACGTTTCTGAAGTAGCCGACACCCATGATGGAAGCCCATCCGACTTCACCGAAGCCATGTCCTTCGTAATATGTGCCTTGGCTATTTCCATCATGGCTGAGCCCCAAAGAATGACCGATTTCATGACTAGCTGCTTCTGCCATGTTCTTTGTTACGCCATAAAATTTGTGTGCATAAACGAAAGCAGGAGTGTCACTGTTCAAGTCGAAACTATCGCTATAAGCGATTCCGCCGACTCCTGTGTTTCCTGAGTCTGGTCCCACAGACGAAAAAACAACCCGAATTCCGTATTTGGTGTCAGTTATCCCTTGTTTGATGAGGTCATCCGGCGGTGGCTCTTCAGTGGTGACATTGACGTCAAAGGGTGCGAAATCAACACTGATGAACTGCCAGATTTGTTGAATCTTTTGTTTCTCATCAGCACTGAAGGTGCTGCTGTCCCCGTCGAGATCAAACGGGGGAGAAACGATGTCCGCGCCTGCGTAATAATTTGAATTCCATGATGTGTTTTGAGTTGTGTGGCCAGTGAAGTCAAGATAGATCACTTTGCTTGCGGTAGGGTTGGAGTGTAATTTGAACGTCATCGAAGTATCGACAAACGCCGTATTCAAATTCACATAAGAGCCTTCCGATGTCGGCGTGGCGCCCGAAGCGGCGTCAGTCTGTGCGGTGCCGTCGGGAATCTGAATGCCCTCACAAATTTTGTCCCACTGTTGAAGCGTCACCCCCGAAAGAGCATCGACAAAAACGTGCTGTTCGCTCGGGTGGGTCTCACGAAGAAATCCTTTCAAGACAACTTCATAAGCAGCCTTGGGTTCCCCATCGAGGGCATAAATGATCAGTTCGGGTTCCTCACCTTTCAGTAGCTTTCCCTTGAATACCTTCTGAGCAGCCTCGCTCGCTTTGTCAGGAGGGAGGGTACTGGCCAAGTCGACTTGAATGCGACGATCGAGCTTCTTTTCGATGTTCTTTAACTTGCCGTCCGGTGCGCTGTGGACAATCACATCCCCGCCCAGCACTCGCACGTTTCTGAAACGGGTGTTGAAAAGAACTTTCTCATTTCCACTTTTGTCGACCACGACACTTTTTGGTTCGAACGTGAAATCGGAATCGGAAAAAACGCTGCTTTTGTTGTTCCTTAAATGTTCCAAGGCTCGCGAGATTTCCGCAGTGTTGTCTTTTTGTTTTCGCTTCGAAGAGGGAGGAGTGTAAAAATCGACGAGGTTGAACGGTGTTGACTTCTCAACCAAAGTCTTTTTTTCCTGTATTTGGTTGGAAATATCTTCTTTACTACAGCAGACGAGGAGCAGCATGAGAGCCAACCGCTTCGCAATTGCAAACTTCTTCATCGAACTGCTCTCCGTTCGGGACACATCGGCAGCAATTAGGATCATCGGCGACATTTTTATAGGCTGTAGAGTATTTGTTTTTCTTAATGATTATGGTGACTTTTCGACCTACAGGGTCATCACTGAACAGGCCTGTCTCGTGGAAAGCGAACCAGTCTGTGAAGAGCCTCGCGTGCTGGACTGAACGGACAATGAATTTCAAGCTGAGGCTGGAAACAATTGGAACTTCAGCATATTCAACCCCACGCACTCACATAAGCCCCCTCGGCATCGTACATGGCCTGCTGTTTGTCGATGTCGAACACGCGGACACCACGGGGATCATTTCCAACACCAGCAAGGTACGCCCAATTGCCCCAATTGCTTGCGGGGTCGTAGTCGACCAGCAGCGATTCAAAGCACCATGCGCCCCACGTCCACGGAATTTTCAACTCATGAATCATGTGACTTGCTACGTTCTGGCGCCCGCGGTTGCTCATGAAGCCGGTTTGAATGAGTTCACGCATGTTGGCATTGATGAACGGATGAGGTGTGCTGGCAGTCAGAATTTTTTTCATATTATCCTGAACCGTTTGTTTATCGAAACGGCCCGCCTCGCGCTTTTCTCTGATTCCGCTTGGGAGGAATATCTTGACGCCGTGCTTCAGTACCATCAACCTGAAAAAGTCCCGCCAGAGCAACTCAAACACAACCCATTCCGTGCTTTTGTTGGCCTCAAATCGGCTCTCGTATTCCTTGACTTTGTTGAAAACAAAAACGGGCGAAAGTGAGCCATTGGCAAGCCAAGGAGAGAAAAGCGTGGAATCGTTCTTCTCAAGGAGTCCATTGCGGGTGTCGAAGTAGCTGGCAATAGCGCGGGTCTGAAAAATATAGTTTTCCACGCGGCCTTTTCCTGCTGTCGCTCCTCCTCTCATGATGTTCATTTTGTCGAACGGGCCCTGCTTTTTACCGGCACCCTCCAACAACTCAGTTTCGCACGGAAGTATCGCCGCCCAGTGGGTGCTCGGACCATTGAGGTGAGTCAGGCGATCCGCAAGAATGAAGGAGAGGTCAGTGAGCATTCTCGGAGTCTGGCTCAAAATTGCGGGAGCTGCTGTTGTGGGAATTTTCTCTCGGTGGCTCGAGACGATTGAAGCGAGCCCACATTTTTCAACTTGCTTTCGAAAGTCAGAGAAAACATCGGGCGTCTCATGAGGGACAAAAGGGAGTGAGTCAGGGTGAAGAAGGAAACTCGTCCAATCGGACACAATTTCGACGCCCAGCAAACCCAGTCGCGCACTCAATATATTTTCTGACGTTCTTTCCTCGGGGGCGCACTCTTTGGAGTGATAAACAATTTCAATCTTAAGATCTTCAACCAGCTCAGGAAGAACGTCTTCGGGGTGTCCCCAGAGCTCGACGAGCCTGAGTCCACAGTTCTTCAATTGGGTGTCCAATTCCAAGAGCGTCTCGTGGAGGAAACGCCGCCTGTGCCACCCCATGCGTGGAATGGAAGCGATCGTGTTTTCCCACTGCCGTGGGTCGTGCACATACACACACAAGATCGAAGTGCTGTTTTGTATTGCGTTCTCGAAAAGCTGATTTTCAGTCAGGCGCAGGTCGTTTCTCATCCAATAAAGGGCGCGGGTCATGTGTTGTCTCCCGTCGACGGAGCATTTTCCAAAATTGCTGCCCGATTGACTCTCCCCCGATGAAGCCTCGGTTGCTTGGGGATACA
Organism: Pseudomonadota bacterium; assembly: GCA_041184525.1. Taxonomy (GTDB): domain Bacteria; phylum Bdellovibrionota_B; class Oligoflexia; order Silvanigrellales; family Silvanigrellaceae; genus RFOM01. The sequence goes on from JBEGJP010000253.1 coordinate 5,031, forward strand.
ATACCCCTGATCAGGTTCGATTGTCGTCATGATGGGTAGGGCAGAGAATTGAACGTCATGGAAAGACGAATTCAAATCGGTTTGTTTCTGACGGATGTCCGTCGGAAGGCCGTGCTGACTTGGAGAAGACACTCCCGACGGTTGATGAGTTTTTTTGTCGCCTTCATTTTTCATGTCTGTTTGTTTGTTTCGTTTCGATTCGTTCGTATGCCTCAAAACCAAGTTCATTTTGCAGGCAATGTCTTGCATGTGAGTTTGAGTCCCATTGAGCACAAAGCCGATCCCAATCAGAAAAAAACAGAAAATCCGGGTGAATTGAGTGAAGCCGGTTCGACAAAGGCGGATGCGACCTCAAATGCCGCAGTGCAGAACAAGGAGGGCAGCCATACGTCTTCCAATCAGGATTCCAAAGGGAAGAAAAAAGATCCCAATGCGATGGCTTGCATCAGTGTTGAAGTGGGTCAGATGGCAAAAGAACTCAATGTGAAATTCCCTCTCCGGTACTTTGTTCAGGTCAGAACGAACGATGCATCGGTGCCGGGGGGTGCGTGGTTTGTCGACGAATGGATGCCTGAGCGTCGGACACACAACTACATCAGCAATAAGCTTTTTGAGCTCTTCAAAGAGTGTATTGCTAAGTCGGATTTTCCCGAGCAAGCCCGCAAAGCGGTTAATTATGCACCGGAGGTGCGTACCTTTTCGTTTTCTGTGAATTTTACCGATTGAACCTTTAAACGACAGAATTCGCTTCCATTTTTCATTGTCTTTCAGTGAATCACTGACCAAAGTCATTTCTCTTATAAAAAAGAGTTTCAGTTTTATTGGGGGATTCCGATCCTCGCACCATGGTGAAATCTTTCTCTCTTCATTTTCTTCTGAGTTTTGCATCGCAGTGCGTTCTGCTGTCCTGTGATTCGGGTTCCAAGTCGGGGCAGGGTTTTGCTCAGCACTCGACGGCTCGTCAGGCTTCTCCTGAAGCCGCTGCCGTTGCCACAGCCCGAGTGGAATCGGTGAGAGCAGCTGAGAGTCATGGTGCCAGTACCCTATCAGGCTGCAGCACCCAACCACTCCGAACGGAGGTCTTGCGTCTGGATTTTCCGCCCTCAAAAGGCCAATGCAATTGGGAAAGGGGTATGGCTGGTGGCAAAATCATGGGACACTTCGAGCAAACGTTGAAACTGCCGGTAGCCAGCAATTGGGTCGTTTGTGCGATGTCGATATCGAGCGATAAAACTGACTTTGTTTACGATGATTATTTCCTGCTTCATTTCAACGACCGTGCCCTGATGGGCAGCACGGGGCTCGTGGATATGTTGGAAAAGGATGAAGCCGGACTGCCAAAATATCAATTGAGCAATTTGCAAGGGAAGAGCCCTGAAGGTGCCAACATATGCATGCAGGGGCATTCAAAATGCTCACTTCCGGGCACAGAGCAAAATGGTCCGTTGCGCATTGAATTGAACGAATCCGTCAATATGAAACTTATGGAATTGGGTCTCAAAGAGAAACGTTTTGATTTTCAGGTGGTGACCTTCGGTGACAACGACACTGCGATCGACTGTCAGCAGTCAGGTTTGCCGTTGGACGTGACCTTGAAATACTTCGTGAAATAAACTCTGTCTCTTTCGGACGATATGAACCTTCTTCAACTGTTCGGTCATTCAGCCTTGATCTGCAGCTCTTTTTGATAAATACTCCCGCAAAATTTGCAATAGAAATGACCCGGGAGGCAGCTGTCCATGCTGAGGTATTTTGGTTTGTTTTGCCTTGGGCTGCTGTCAGGGCTCGTCTCTCGGGCCGCTTTTGCTGATGTCACAAGAGCAAACCCACGGCAGGTTGAGAATCAGGTGTCATTCATCCCCGGCAAGGCTCAAAGATTGTGGGACGACTACACGTTCAACACTCTCGCGACTGCCGATCTCCAGCCGGGTTGTGAACCCATGCAGTTCCGGCCCGAACTTGATGTTCCCTACAGGGGAGTTGTTATCCTGTTGCATGGCTTCACTTCCTGTCCCAAACAATTTTCCGCGATGGCCGCATCATTCACCTCGCAGGGGTATCATGTGCTTGTGCCTGTTCTGCCGGGCCATGGCCGCGCAGGGAAGGATGAACTGGCTCAGCAGTTCGACCTTCCGGGTGCGCGCTCGTGGCAAAAATATGATGCCTTTGCGCATTGGCTGAACGAAGTGGCTGGTGCAGTGTCACACGGGGAAATCCATATCGGCGGTTTGTGTTTGGGCGGCACCATCGCCATGCGCTCCATGCAGCTCGCCCCCCGTCTTTATGAGCGTTCTGTATTGCTCAGTCCGTTTTTTGAAGTGGCTCAACCCATTGTGGCTGCGGTGAGTCGTTTGGTCGGTCCGGTGAGCGATGTGGTCACTCTCAGCGAAGGATTCAATCTCCCATTTGCGCTCAGCGATTTGGAAACATGTGAGCAGGTGGAACGAAAAAAATTGGGACGTGCGGGGTATTGCCGCGTGCGCCTTTCCAATCTCGTCGGTGTGGCTCGATTTGCAAGGTTTGTGAAAGAACAGGGTCGGAATGTGTTCACATCCCTGCAAACGGTGCTCGTGGATCGCGACCCTGTCGCGCGGCCATCGACCACCTTGCGGCTGCTGGAAGCCGATGGCCTCAGTTTGAGCACACGTGAAGGAACATGTGTCATGAACGCATCTGCCAGCCATTCGATGTTTTCACCGACCGATCTTCCGCAGCCCAAGCCGTGGCTCAAAGATCTGCACGAAGAGTTGGCGGAGTTTATTTCTTCCGGAAAAGTCCTGACCCAAACGCACACGAGCCGCTACAGTTGGCCGTCTTCAAAAGCGGCTGTGGGCGGATGTGCACTTTGGCCGTGACGGTTTGATCATTGCTTGCCGCTGAGCTAAAGGCTTGGGCCATCTCTGGAATGAGTTCAATTGCTGTCAGTGGAGCCCGCCATGCAACTTTTCAAGGCCCTGCGTCAGGACGGTTTCGATTTCAATACATCCCTTCTTTCGCCCGCTCCCTTTCTCGCTGCAGACCAGCTCACGGCAGCCGCTTCTGCAGGCGGCTGCTTCAGTTTGGACGGACGCATCGCAAGCCAATGGATACGCCACCATTGTGCACAGAAAGTAAAGGAATGGGGAAGTGCTCATTTGGCGGTCATTCTGGCCTCGTCCGATCCGGCGAGCCGTGTGTATGTGAATCATAAAATCAAGGCTTTCAAAGAGGCGGGAATGCAGTCTTCACTGTATGAAATCAGTGAAGAACTCGTCACAGAAAATTCACTCGTGGAACTCATCTGTCAGTTGAATGATGATCCTGCAGTCCACGGCATTCTTGTCCAGCTGCCGCTCCCCAAAGGAATTTCGCAAACGCGCATCATCGAGGCCATTCGCCCTGACAAAGACGTCGACGGTTTCGCAAACCACAACGTAGGACTTCTCCATCAGGGGCGGCTTGAGAAGGCGCTCTTGCCCTGCACGCCGGCGGGTGTTGTTGCCTTGTTGGGACTCTATGGAGTTCCGCTCGCAGGCAAGCACGCTGTCGTGGTCGGGCGCAGTGCGATTGTCGGGCGGCCGATGTCCGGCCTGCTTCTCCACGAAGATGCGACAACAACAGTGGCGCATTCCAAGACGGCGCAGTTGGAACGAGTTTGCCGAGACGCTGATGTTCTTATTGTGGCTGCCGGACGCAGAGGCATTGTGGGCAAATCGGCAGTCAAGCCGGGGGCCGTGGTGGTGGATGTCGGCATGCACCGACTGCCTGATGGCAAACTGTGCGGTGATGTCGATCCCGATGTGGCCGAGGTGGCGTCCCTTTTGACACCTGTTCCCGGAGGCGTGGGGCCGATGACAATTGCCATGCTTTTGTTGAATACTTTGCGTGCGGCCCATTTGCGTCAAAAAGGGCGTTGAGCATTGCAAAGGGGAAGATATGAATCACAGTGAGAGTGTGGATTGTTTCTGTCAGGAAATGCGTGCTCCCTTCGATGGCGTGTTGCCTGAAATCTCCTTGCACTTGGCGTCCAAGGAAGGAATGGCCGAATTGATTTCTCTTCTTGTGGCGAATGCGCATTTGCCTTCGAGCACGATTCAGCGTGAAGGCTCACGGAAGAGAGAACCTCTGGCCGGCAAACTGTCTACCAAAGAAGTTGCTTCACTTGTTCAAAACGGGAAGCATATTCTACTCAAGAGAGCCTTTGGCTTGCCTGATTTGGGAGTCGGAGTTCTTGAAGACACTGTTCGCTTAGATTTTCGTACCGGACCTGAGTGGAGCGACGAACAAATCGATCGTCTTGTCCACACCCTTCAAACATTGAGAGAAAAAGTGTCTATCTCTGATATCTATCTGGACGAAATGGAAGAACACTTTTCACGTCACGGAGCGAGCGGATTTCAGGAACTTTTGGAAAACGACTGAATATTCTTTGCGCGTATCGTTTTTTCTCAAGGCATCGCGCTGCTCAGTGAGGGACGATTGTCATGGCGGAACAAACACAAGGCTCTCACTTGTGCAACCAAGTGCACAACTGGGAGTCGGCCGGTGCTCAGATGAAGTCGCGCCAAAAGCGCGTTCTTGCGGTGGTGTTTCTCACGTTTGCAACAATGTGTTTGGAAATTGCGGCAGGCAGGATCACCGGTTCGATGGCTCTGGAAGCGGACGGGTATCACATGGCATCTCATGCGGGAGCTCTGGCGATCGCGTTTGTTGCCTACCTATTGGCAGAGTCCGAGGCCTTTCGGCGGCATATGAATTTCGGGACAGGGAAAATTCTCGCACTCGGCGGTTACTCGAACGCGCTCGGCTTGGCATGTGTCGCCTTCTGGATGTTGTACGAGAGCTCGCAGCGGCTCTTGAGCCCCAAGTCCATCAATTTCACTGAAGCACTTTACGTTTCCTTTTTTGGATTGGTCATCAATTTGCTGAGTGCTTGGCTCCTCGGTTGGGGACATCACGATGATGACCGTGGTCATGATCATCCTCACTCCGGTCAAAACCACCATGATCATCATCATCACCACGATCACCCTCATCACCATCAGCATGGTCATCATGGTCATCAGGGTCATCATGATCACAACCATCATGGGGCTTTGATGCATGTGCTTGCCGATGCACTCACGTCGGTGCTGGCCATTGTTGCGTTGTTTGTGGGCCGTCAGTTCGCTTCTGCTGCGTGGCTGGATCCGGTGATGGGAGTGGTGGGTGCACTTGTGATTCTGCGTTGGTCGTGGGGCCTCCTGAAGCAAACGGCACGTGAATTGTTGGATTTTCATCCGCAAGGCGTGTCGTTGCAGGAGCTCAAATCGCAAATCGAGAAAGACGGGCATCGCGTGCATGACCTGCACGTTTGGAGCCAAGGGCAGGGCGCATTTGTGGGCACTTTGTCGGTGTCACCGGTGCGTGAGAATGTGTCCCACGCCGATTTTCGCTCCTACTTCAGCAGTTTTGGAGAAGGACTGCATCTGGTGGTGGAAAAGGTCTCCGCCCCGACGTGAGAAACTTTTAATTCCATTTGAAGTCAGGACTCACGCTGCGGGGAGAATCACCTTCAGGTGTGGAGTTGCCGGATGCGTCGGAGAATTTTTTCTGCGGTGGCAAAATCGAGTTGTGTCGATGCGTCAGAGAGCGCCTTCTCCGGATTCGGGTGGACTTCCATGAACAAGGCGTCAATGCCGACGGCCACTGCTGCAGCGCACAAGCTTGGAATCATGTCGCGCAGTCCGGAAGATTGTCCGCTTCCGGCACCCGGGAGTTGCGCCGCGTGGGTGCCGTCGAAAACGGTGGCATAGCCGGAGCGTCGCATCAGGACGAGATTCCGGTAGTCCACCACAAGGTTGTTGTAACCATAAGCACTTCCTCTTTCGCAGAGGAGCACCTTTGGATTGCCTTCTGATGCAATGAAGTCAGCACACGCAATCAGCTGTTCGGGCGAGGCATGCTGGCCTTTTTTGATTTGAATGGTTTTGCCCGATTTTGCACAGGCTTTGAGGAGTGCTTTTTGATCACAGAGGAAGGCAGGCACCTGCACAATGTCGACAACTTCGCCGGCTTCGAGTGCTTGTTCCGGCGTGTGAACATCTGTCAGGACCGGAATGTTGAGGCTGTTGCGCACCTCCGAAAGCCAACTCAAACCTTTTTCCATGCCCGGACCGCGGGCGGTGTTGCCGCTGGTGCGGTTCGCTTTATCGTAGCTGCTTTTAAAAACGTAGTTGTACCCCAGTTCGCTGCACAGAGATTTCATCTTCTCCGCGACTTCGAAGCCTGTCTCGCGGCTTTCGAACATGCAGGGGCCAGATATGATCGTCAGTGCCCGCGGTGTCAGGGCCAGAGCGGGATGAACGCTCCCATTCCAACCGTGTTTGAACGTCATGGTGCGACCACCTTTCTTGAAGAATGCCAGAGCTCCAATGCTTCAGGGTTCAGATCACGTGTGTCAGGAAGGATGAGGTATTGCACTTCAAAAGCCAGCGCGGTGCGCACCAGCGCAACATCAAATTGCGGGTCTTCAATCCAAGCAGGACGGTGCGCATAGGAATGGCCTTCCGTGCCTGTGAGCGCATTGAGATTCAATGCAATGGGACAATTCAAGCGTTTGAGCTTTTCGAGTGAGCGCGGATCGAGAACACGGTCCGAGTATCCGAATGAAGATCCCGCTTCCACAAGAATGAGATTGGCCTTCGCAGTGGAGATTTTCTCGACAGCTCGGACAATATCATTCGGTGCAAGAAACGCGCCTCGCTCGAGTAAGATGAGCCTTCCACTGTCTGCCGCTGCAGAAAGAACGTCACCCTGACGGCAGAACTCTCCGGGAATGTAGAAGCGTTCGAAGGAAGACGACTTTTCTTTGATTTCTTCTGGTGTGGTGACAGCGAGACATACGGGCTGAATCCACCCGCGCCGTTCCATAAAAGGGGGGGCGAGTTGGTCAGGACCTACGCGCCAGTCAGACAAACCCAGAAGCGGTGCGCGGAGAGTGGAAGGAATCGATTTGTTGAGCTGAGTCCGTGAGGCGTTCACGAAGCAGGTCCCGTGGGGCGGGTGCGAAAATGTGGGCGCAGACACGACGGAACCTCCAAAATTCTTTTTCATATTCAGGCTGAACGTCTACAGGAAAGCAAAAAGACCGTCCAGATCGGCCGGACGGTCCTTGGCAGGTGATGTGCGAGGCAATTGAGACGGGCGGGGCGTCCTTCAGGAGGCGCGAGTCTGCCTCGTGAATTGTCCTGAGTCTTCTGGTGAACCACGCAGTGTCAGAACGTCGATGATTTTTTGGATGAGATAATCCTGTTCGTGATTTTCCGGCTCAAAAATGCCACCGGCACGCATCATTCTGCTGTCGAACCATTTCACTTGGATTTTCAATTTCAAACGGGAAGGCGCCAAAATTCCAAACGAGGCCAGCGGCACGCTCATGCTTAATTTAGAGCCGGGTTTGACTTTGACCTGATTCACAAATTCAATTTTGAATCCTTGCCATGAGAGGTCCAGTAAAACAGCGCTCGTGGTGGAAAACGGGTTCCAAGTGCTCGTTTTAATGTCAACCAGAGCATGGCTTTCGACGCGTTTTGCTCTTTTGACGATGCTGTCGCCATTCGCCTCGCCTTGACCGTCTTCATTTGGACCCATTGGTCTGTTCCGATTGATTGCCATGGAAAGACACCCCCTCATTTGCCCCGTCTCATCTTGCGAGAGGTTCGGCGCAAAGAGGCAGGAACTGAAGTTGCGTGCGTTACTATTTTGTTGGGATTTTATTGCCGGTTTGACAGGGCAGTGGCGCGGCCTAGCGAGAGCCGTCCGAGCAGCTGTTCGATGGCCAAAAGAGCGAGAGCCAAGGCCATCAGCCAAGGGTAGGCATCCAGCAGTGGGACTGTTCTGTTTTCCCTCAGGCTGTCCATCTTCACCAGAGAAGACGAAAATTCCTGAGTGTTTTTTGAGAGCTGGGGTGGAAAAAGAGTCGGATTGCCCAAATTTTCCCGCATGCGGGTGCTCCCTTCGAGAAGGGGCCAAGTCAGCAGGCTGCGTGGCGCAGTGGCCGTGCCCCCGCCCAAGCCAGACTGGGGCGTCTGCCAGTTCAAGCCGGCCGGTTCATATTTCGGTCCGCGTGAGGCCTCCGAAAAAGGGACAAAAGTGGACACCCCTGTCGCTTCGGCCGCTCCGCCTGATGCTGGCCGCTCCCATTTGATGGCCTCCAAACCCAAACGAGGGAGCCAGAGAGGCGAGGCGATGCCGCCCGAGAAGGCGTTTCCGAGCCCCTGCAGCAATTGTTTGGCAGGCAATCCACCACGTGAGCGCACGAGCAAAAGAGGATCGTTCCGGTACACGCGGGGCCCCGCGAATTGGGGCGGCCTGAGTCCGCTGTCCTGTCGCCGCTGTAAAAATTCGACCATCCACTGGAACAAATATTCGCTGGCGTTCAATGCATACACGCGTTGGGCACGTTGTGTGGCGTTGGCCACTTCGCTTTGTGTGCCGAACGTGTGCCAGTCTCCGGCAAGGAAGGTCAGCACGAGACCTTTACCTACAGGATAAGCAATGACCACTGGAGAGTGGGGCTCATCTGCGGTCTCGGCAAGGACGAGAGCACCGGCCTTGGGTTTGCATCCCAAAGCGGTTTGTTTTGTCACAATGGTGTTTACTGCAGTCTCGAATTGAGATTCCGACATGAGCTTGCTTTGGCCGGTTTGCCAGCGGTGTTCATTCTTGAAGTCAAACTCGGGGATGTTCTCGCACGGCATAAGCTCGCGGATGTTGGAGTCGCGGGCGAGAAAACTCAAAGGCCCTGCCTGCATCACCAGCCGCCCGCCGCTCGTGTTCACGTAATCATAGAGATGCTGACTGTCGGGCTCATTCAGGTACGAATCGAATGCAAAATTTTGCGCCAGCACGCCGTGAAAATTCGGAAGCTGCTCGCCGAAAAGTTTCTCTGCCGGAAATTCAATGAGTGAAAGTTGGTTGCTGGGAATGGAGAGGTCATCATTGATCTCGCGCAAAATGTAATAGCTCAGCAGATCGAGATTGGGCCAGAATTTGAGCTTCGTTCTCATGGAGCGCAAGCTCCAGTCGGGCCCGACACCAATGTGCAGAACCGTGGATTTCGAATGCACCACCGAGACCGACGTCGAAGCTAAGTTGAGAGGAATAGGGCTCAGTTCGGTTGCCAATTCTGCCGTAAGAAGCTGTTGTTGCGCACGGGTGAAATGCACCGGAATGTTTTGAATCGAGTTGACGATTCCGTTTTCGTCCGCCGTCACGTTGACCGAACGGCTGGCCAGCAGCGCTTCTCCGGAACGAACGATCACTTCAATCGATTGCGATTCACCTGCATTGAGTTTTCCGACAATATCCAGCGAGAGTTGGCTGGGTTCTCCCAAAAAGTTGAGCTGCGGTGCGGAGAGCTCCGACAGAGCCAAATATCTTTCCGTTCCTTTTGCGGAACTCGGCCAACCCAATTCTTCCGGCTTCAGAATGCGCAGGCTGCGTGAATCGGCTGTGTAAAGGCGCTCCAGTGCGCGGCGAAAATGACGGGCTGCAGGACCCCAAAGTTGTCCACGGCTGACAAGAACCTGCGGTCCCTTTGCGGCTTCAAGTTGAGCCAACAACTCTTCATGATCTTCCACAGGCGACTGAGCCGCAGAACCCCACGAACGGAATTGGATTTGCACGGAGGGATCAAGGGACAAAATGGTCCGCAGATTGCTGCGGGCACGTGTGAGGTTGGCATCGTCCGTGGGCAACGACGATGCGACCCAAACGGTGAGACACGTCGGAGGCTGGCGGTC
>JBEGJP010000254.1:0-2536 GCA_041184525.1 Pseudomonadota bacterium
GGCTGAAACACGCGATCAAGCACGCGATGAATGGATCTTTGCAGACAGCCCATGGGATGACCTCACGAGGAGAGCCTATCACCTCTGAGCAATACCTCTGACGGGAAGATTTTCCTTGTCAGGCAGCAGTCGGTGGCAGAGGGGGGAGCGCACTGGTGAGGAGTGGCTCGCCTGCGCTGTTGGCACGGATGAGCGTGTCCTCCGAGGCCGGCCACCGGACAATAAGCATTGTCACGTCGTCTGCATACTCCTCGTCGCCCCATGCAGTTTTTGCCTCAGTCATAATCTGATTCATGAGTTCGCTGACAGGGCGTCCGCTGGAAAGAATTTCATAGAAACGGCGCTTGTGGAGCATTTCATTCTTAGGTCCATGATTTTCGAGCAGACCGTCGGTATAGAGCGCAAACAGATCGCCCTGTTCGAGTTGAAGCTTCTTCACTGTCGTGGTGCGATCCAACGAGACGCCCAAGGGGTTGCCTGTTGAAGACTGCGGAGAGATCTTCTTCGTCTTGGCTTTGAACCACAGCAACGGCGTATGACCGGCACTGGCGTAGTACAACTCGCCTGTGTCCGTGTTCAGCGAAACCAAGCACATGGTCATCAAACGGGCGGACTTACCGACGCTCAGAATCGCGCGATTCAAGATGGCAGCCATGAATTCCAAACGGTCTGTCTCGCCCATGGTTTCACTGGCTCGCACTGTTTCCATCACAGACTGCGCGCCCATGAAGCTGCCGTATGCCACTCCCGTCATAATCGCTGCCGGCACACCGTGACCCGTCACATCACCGACAAGGGCATGCAGCCAAGGACTCTCCTCCGACTTGTCGAAGAACAGCCAGTCACCACCGCAGCGTGTTGCGGCTTCGTAGGTGAATTCAAGATCAGCATTCATCAGCGGACGCGCCGAAGGCAGAAGCGATTGCTGCACTGTTTGAGCAATGACAAGTTCGTTCTCGAAATGTGCCGTCTCAAGCCGTTTCTCTTGGAATTCAAACATCACAAGGGCTGAACCCAAAGAGGATGACAGAAGTGACATGAGATGCCGCTCTATGGTGGAAAGAGAATCTTCAGGGAATCCTTCGAGCATCAAGATCAGCTTCAATTCATCACCCGCAAAGGCACGGAGAACGACTGTCTTGTCCAGCATTGAAACAAGCTCGTCCGAAACAATTGCTTCCATTTCGATGCCCGATGCAGCGATGCTCACCATCTTGATCTCTTCAACCACCTTCCCCTTGTTGACGTACTCGACAAATCCTTTCGGCTTCTTTCCATCGGACTCATAGACGACGGCTGATGCTCCCATGGAGTTCCTGAATTTCACGTAACTGCGCACCTGCCGGATGAAGAGCTGCAGACAGGAATCTCTGTCGGGAGCTAGCGACATTTCCTTAGTCAGCTTCATCACAAACTCCAAGTTGGCGCTGATCTGCATGAGTTCGCCTTCACGAATCTGCAGACGTTTTGCCATCTGTTGAAGTCCCTTGGCCACAAAATTCAGTTCCTCATCAAACTTCACCTTGAATTCGATATCATAGTGTCCCGCAGAGACCTTAAACATCGCGTTGACAATCTCGCGGAGCGGCTTGAGAAGACCAAGCAGGAGAAAATCTGTCACGAGAATAACAAGCCCGACCAAAACAAGGGCCATAACGATAGCGTACATTCGAAATTTAAAAATGGGTGCATTCAACGACGCCAACGACGTTTCAACGAAGGCAAACACATTGGTTCCCTCGACCTCTCGGAAAGACACGATCCAATCCGTGTCTCCATCGGTGGAGCGGGTGAAACCCTCCTTTAAACCGCTTTTCAGGAACTTGTCGGTGCCCGGTCGGGTGATGAAGTTGTGTGCATTCACATCCGCCAAATTATATGACGAAATAAACTCACCGAAGTTGTTGGCTATGTAGCTTTTACCATCAATACCTTCAAACAACGGCACGTCTGGCTTCAATTCAGCACGCCAAAATTTTTCACCAAAAACGCGGCCAAAGACGTAAATCCGTTCGTCCTTTCTTCCCACAAAGAATTGATCATCGCCCGGCATCTGCGGCATCTTGTAACTCTCGGCGAACTTGGTTTCATCGTTGGGCTTCAGATTGAACGTCGCCTGACGCGGCAAAGATGAAAAAACCAATTTCAGGCGATAGGAAATTGACCGCGTTTTCTGGTAGTGAACCTCATGCACGTAGGAAATTTTATCTTGCCGGTAGAGGGTAATACCTGAGAACAAAATTGCAGCAATGCTGACAATAAGAATGAACGTTTGCACAAATGTCAGACGGCTCTTGAGGCTACTCTTATCCCACAGAGCAAAAATATCGAAGACTTTGTAAAGCAAGGCCTGAGTGAAATTGGTCGGCGCAGGATGAAGATTCCGACTCATTGGAAAATCCTCGTTCCTTCGATCCAAGCCACCGGCGACGGCATAAAGCCGGCGACTTCACGTGCAAAAGCTCGAATCATAATTGCAGGCGAGGCATACAATTCATCTTCTGATGTGGCCTGAAAAAAGTAGATACCCGGCTTA
>JBEGJP010000255.1:0-15053 GCA_041184525.1 Pseudomonadota bacterium
GACGCAGAATGAACCAGACTCAAATCAGAGGACGTCATGTCGCGCTCCTTCTTCTCAACCGCGCCGCAAGATCTTCCAATCGGCGCGCGCCTGAACAAAACATGGCAATGCGCAGCGAGCGTGCAAAAAACTGCAGCTCTTGCTCCAATGCCTCTTCACTTTTCATACCTTCGGGTGGATTCACAACAGCGCGGAACAGCGGCAAACCAACACCGCACACCCGAGCGCCCAGAGCAACCATCTGCGCAGCCTGCATGCCGTCGCGAATGCCTCCCGTTGCCACGATGGAACGCTCAGGAACCGAACCGAACGCACGCGCCACAGGCACACACTCTTGCACCGCTTCCGCCGTTGAAAGTCCCCAATTACGGAAAAGCTCTCCCAACCGGCGGGTCACGGTGTCGCCACGCAGGCCTTCGATGACACTCCAGCTGGTTCCGCCGTGGCCACCCACATCGACCGCGTGAACACCCGTTTCAAACAACCGACGACAGGTCTCGGCACTCATGCCGGAACCCACTTCCTTCACCACAACCGGCACAGGCAACGTGCGCACGAGCGTTTCAAGCACATGCCACAGGTTTGAAAAATTGCGTTCGCCTTCCGGCTGGATTTGTTCCTGCAATGCATTGAGATGCACAGCACATGCATTGAGCTCAAGTTCCTCAACCATCCGGCGAACGTCGTCCACCGAAACTCCGTAGTTGAAGCTCACAAGACCGATATTTCCAATGACAAATGCGCGCGGCGCAACAGTCCTGACGTGAAATAACTTTTTATAACTCGGGTCCTTGATCATCAGTTTTTGCGATCCCAATCCCATAGGGATCCGCCAACGTTCAGCAGCCTGAGCAAGAATTTCATTGATGCGTTGGCCTTCCTGAACGCCGCCCGTCATGCCGGTGATCAAAAAGGGAAGTTCGAAAGACTGTCCAAGAAATTTTTGTGAGGTTTGAATTGATTCAGGAGAAAAATCAGGCAGTGCTTCGGGCGCGAGAAAGAATTCCGACCCACCGCGTGCCGTTGATTCCACCGCCGCTCGAGCGCAAATTTCGATATGGTCCTGCTTCCGACCCGCAGCCCGCAAGGGCGTGTCTTCAAGTTCAGGTGATTCCGACCTCATGACCACGTGTGATGACTCCCGTTTCTTTCCGTTGGTTATTGGCAAACGACTGCAACGTCAACCATTTCCCAACCTTGCGCCAGCAAAAGTGCGTCCGGCCGCGATGCTGCTGTGAGTCAAAAGAACGCCAAGCCACGCGAGGACAACTGCGCCGCCTTGCAGCTACAATGAACAGAGAACAACCCACCCGCGGGAGGGAAAGCATCATGAAAAAATGCAACCATTATGGAAACTTAATCGGCAGCCTCACGTTATTGTCGGGAACTGCAGCCATGGCTCTCTCGGGCTGCAGCGGCAAACCGGCAGAAAAGCCCCCCACGCAGGAACAGGTGTATGGCCAACGCATAGGACGCGTTCTGCAGTTGGCGGGCGAGCTCGGGGTCAAAGAACGTCACCTCATGGCCGCAGGCTATGTGGGAGGGTATTTTGGACTCACCGATGGTCAGAAGAACCAACGGTGGCTTGCAGAATCAGGGCGCAGCCCGTCTCTCGGTCTCGATTTGAGAAAGAACCCTGAACTCCGACAGCTTGGTTTCCGTGCACAAATGGACGTCCTTGCGCGGGATATTCAGGACAGAGCTGAGCGCCAGCAGCCCACGAACGATTTCGACTGGCTTGCGCTCATCGCACAAGCGATGGCCGGTGACTTTGAACCCGATCCCAACATCCGCAGTCTGCAGATTCGCATGGTGCTCATGGAACTCATAGAGGCCAGCAACGCAGGTTTCAGCGCGGCATTGAACGAGCGTGAGGTGTACACGCTGCCTCCTGCCGGCGATGAAGAGCGCATCGATTTGCGGCTCCTCGACCCCGGTCAACTCCGCCTCATCAACGGCAACAGATTCCCGACCGACGGTCTTGCGGACCTGTTCGTCGAAGGCAACGCCAAAGCACGCACGGGAGCCAACATCACTGCAGGCAAAGCCCCCAAACTCGTGCTTCGTTTGTGCCCGTCGACAGCACTCCTTTGCTTTGATGCCTTGCGCAAAACCAGCACCATGGGCGCGCATTTTTTATCATACAAAGCACTCAACGGGACGCGTGAAACCGTTCAATTTCACGATCCGAAATTTGAACTCTCATGGTTCGAAAAGCCTCAACCCGACACCATCACTTTGATGATTGCCGGCACGACCGGTGCCACGCGGGAAACATCGCGCACTGAACTTTTCGACTGGGAAGATTATGTGGCGCTCCGGAGCGTCATCCGCAGAGCGGCAGGCCGTCTCACCCAAGACATCATGACCGACAATCCCTCCGCCGTGCAGCGTGAATTCATCCGTTCTTCGGTTCAAGAAACACTCGGCATGTTGGATGAGAATGCAGAACCACCCCAATTCCCTCTCGGAGCGACGTGGGATTCAGACCTCTTCCGCGAACTGCTGGCCAGCGAAATGACGCCCAAGCAGACCAGCCAAATTAAGGTCGAACAGCCCATCCACGGGCAAACTATCGCGGGAACCGTCATCGAGGGCGTGGTTTTCCCCGACGAAGAGAGTGGCCAAATCCAAGTCTATCAAGACAGTCCTGAAGCGTCCGGAAATGGCACACCTTGGGAATTGGTCCTGAAAAGGGACTTGGACCCGCGTCAGCGACGTTTCCCATTCTCCCATGAAATCAGGCGGATCGGCTTGAACGGCAACCAGCTGCGGGCTCTGAAATTCGTCAGCCGCAGGTCCGACGGCAGTCTGCTGGGATCGCGGATTGTCCGCCTCAAGGTGGAAGGAATTGCACGTCCCTGATTCAAGGCGCTTTTGAGAATGCCGATACTCTCCATGGAGGAAAATTGACTCCCGGAGAATCCTAACTGGCCAATCAGTCAATTTCTTCCGATAATGAAGAGGAAGCAGTCCTACAGTGGTTTGTGGCTGTTTCCATCTGCATGAGGAGGGCGACGGATTGGACGGCTCGAGCTCATCAACAGGTCCTCTTTGGACCACAGAACTGAGTCCGCAAGCATTCTTCCATGAGAAGGTGGTCGACGCCCAATCGCGGCAGGGCATCCAGCTGACCGAGAATGTCGAATTCTACATCGTCAACCTGCTTTGCGATTACCTGAGGGTCGACGGTTCACGTCTGAACGACGAATGTCTCGCGCTGATTTTGAAAAAAGCGCTGGAAAGTTCTCACGGCGAGCAGATCTTTCTCTACAAAAAACTGGCTGACACGGCCCTCTACTTTTCCGGCTTTTTTCAGGAGTATTTCAACCGGAAATGCTTCGACATCAAATATTACGTCATGATGGGCGAAGGGGCATACGGACAACTTTCGCAGCTGATGAGGAAACGAACTTCCTCGGAATCTGCGATGAGCGTCATTTACGAAGAAATGGCGAAGAGCTTCGGCACTGCCGTAGATATCCTCACTGACGTCTCGGAAAACACGGCCGGTTTTGAGTCGCACCGCAGCACACTTTCTTTGTACGACGCATGGCTTTCCACAAGCAGTCGAAAGCTGGCACGCGACCTCAACAAACGGGGTGTCAACCCGATCCGCGTGTCTAAAAAGGCGGTGCAATGAATGCTGTCTCCGTGGACTCATTCATCAACAGTTCGTGGACTTTTCTAAACGCCTTTTACGCTCAGCGCCCCAACCTGAACATCTTTGATTTCATCCAATACGCTCAACACAATTCACCGCGCGTGCTCATCGACGACTCTTCGCAGTCAGACGCGTGCTTCATCGCGATTGAATTTCCATCTGTGTTCAAGAGCGACGACACAGTTTTGCAGCGTGACCGTGTCCAAACACTTTCGGTGATTTGTGAAGAGGTGAGTCATTTTTTTCATCTTGTGCATGCGGCAGAACGTGAAATGCCATTGAGCGCGCTTCAGCTGGAAGCCCTTGGAGAAATCGACCGCTTTGTGTGTTTTCTGCATTGGAACGCTTTTTTTCCCGCTCTCTCTTTGCCGCAAGGGATAGACAACTGCTCCGATGCCGTGGAACTTCTTTTCGAAAAAAGGAGCTTCAATACATCCCGAGAAGAACTCTACATTGAAGCCGAGTCGCTCGCTTTTTTTCATTTGCGACGTGCCTTTTCCCACTGCTGGACGCACCGTTATTTCGATGCCACCCGCTTCGACAACCGAGCCAGAGAGTATATTTTCTCCCTCACGGAACTGCGTTCGGATTCACGTCTTTCTGCCTGACAAAACTAGAAATCAAAAAAAAACTCGGGCCAACGCCCGAGTCTTCATCCCTCTGAGGTCTTCTGCTCCACGTCTCAACAAACGAACTTACGCGCCTGCGAGGATTCTTCGGATTCAAAGAACGGATCATCGTGGGCCCGCGTCTGATGGATCCATTTGAACCACTGCAAACTCTGTTCAATCAGCCAGTAATGACTGGCAATACAACTCGCGGGGATATGGGAACGGCAGAAATTCAAAGCTTCCTGTTCGTTGGCCAGCGGATTGCGCTGGACCCAACTGCGGAAGGCCTCCTTGAAATGATTCTTGTCGAACATGATATCTCCTCTTCCACATGACGCACTCTGCTTCGGAAAATTTTGCCCAATGTTGAGACCTATTTGCGGAGGTCGATATTCCCCGCTACCCTAACCTACCAATGAGAGATGCCCTCTTAACGGAGATTTTCATGAATACAAAAATCACATTGCCGCAGTGTTCGACCGCCGCGCTCTTTGAACTGAACACTTCCGTTTCAGAGAAATTGAGCACTGCAGTGATGGAATTCCTCAAAAGCAAGGAATTTCCTTGGGAGCTGCTGGGCAAGCCGCTTGAAGCATTTATCTCTGAACAAATTCAAAAGAAACCGGCATCCGAACGAATCAAGGGCAAGGTGAGCACGCAAGCATTTCTCGAAAACAAGGACACCATCGTGATCGAAGATGGGGCTGTTGTTGAAGCCGGCGCTTACATTTCAGGTCCTGCATATATTGAAGCCGGTGCCACGGTCCGACACGGTGCTTACATCCGTGGACAAGTTTATGTGTGCCGCGGCGCGGTGGTGGGACACACCAGTGAACTCAAAGGCGCCCTCTTGCTCAACGATGCCAAAGCGGCACATTTTGCCTACGTGGGTGACTCTGTCCTTGGTGTCGACTGCAACTTGGGCGCAGGCACCAAGTGTGCCAATCTTCGCCTCGACCATGGGCAAGTGCCTGTCGTTGTCGGCGATTCAAAAATTCAAACGGGCTTGAAAAAATTCGGCGCGGTTTTTGGAAACCGCGCCCAAACAGGCTGTAATGCCGTCACCAACCCCGGAACGCTTCTTCTCCCCGGAGCCATCCTGCTTCCGAACACCACGGGCCAAGGGGCCATTGCTCCGCGCAGGGCCTTCAGGCAGCCGAACCCATAATCATCGCGTGCACACGCTCGAGCTTCATTGAGCAGCGCTCTTCAACGTGCGAGTCTCGGGCCGAATTCGAATCCATTGAGATATCAATGCGCTCGCTCGACACCAAATCGAAATGAAACCGAATAAGAGTTCCGTTGGGACGGTGCCCCTCGAAGCTAAAGATTCGGCCATCCGGATGAGTGGACAACATAGGCGAGTTGACCGCCTGCAATGAATGCAAATGCTCTCTGCCATCAAAATACTGGATCTCAAGATGCTCGCCTGAGTCCTGCGACAAGACAAAATACACGTTCATCATTTGAGCATCTGAATCGTTGGAATAAACCTCCAACCTCAGACCGTAGCAAACCCCGGGGATCACCTCTTGGCCGGTAAATGAGCACTTGAGTTCAGTGCCGTCTTTCATCTCACCGACACCCTGAAAATGACCCAACGCAGGAGCAAATGCACGAATCATATGGCCTCCCAAAGCACAACGGTGGCTCCGCACCACCCGAGAATTTGGTTCGGCACCCCAGTGTGAGACTTAAGCGGGTCTTAAAAAATTTTCATTTTTTTATAAATGATTCAATAATTTCAGCATCGTAAAGAATGAGAGGAGCTTCTTGTCACGCCCCCGCTCCACGAATTTGGAGGGCACGTCAACTTCGAGCTTCATGTACTTCATCGGGTCTTCATTCCACTGGACTGCGAATTGTGATCCAACCTCCAATAGCTTGACATGATAAGGGAAGTTCTTAAGAGCTTGCTTGAAGAGTGCGCGCCCTTCGAGCTTCATTCCTTTTTTCATCATCAACCAAACCTGATCGGCCGCCACGTAACCTTTTTCATCCGGCGACGACATCAAACGCTGAGTTTCACGCAGGGTGTTTTCAAAATCGGCGGTCTGCCCGAGAAGCTTTTGTCCCACAGCCATCATCTGCCAATACTGAAATTCATTCTGCAATTCGGGAAATCTGCGACGGGCATCTTGGAGTGCCAGAACAAAATTCTTCATACTGTCGACGTCGACCAAACCGGAAGCCACTTTCACGCCCAGAAAGAGCCATTCCACGTAAAGAAAGGGCATATCCTCCAAACGTTCTGTGATTTTCAGAAATTGTTCCGAAATCCGGTTTTTGGCTGCTGCGGAATTCGCGGTAGGCGCAGGATCTGATGTCATTCCAATCTGCTCAACAATCATGTTGCTCGCGCCCACGTAATCACCCGCCTGAACCGCAAGATTCCCCTCAATCAATCGCGCCAGCGGAGAGAAATTCTTTTCAGCGAACAGGGGCGCCAAACGAGCACGTGTCTCCAAGGGCTCACTCACTTTGGACTGGGAAATCACGCTGAACATCCAAGCCACGAGACCTGAGTCGGAGTTGCTCTCCGTTTGATCGCGCTGGACGTTGAGCGGTCCGAGCTCATAATGACGAAGGAGAATATTCAATAAAGATGGAAACAGACTGGTCAAGCTTTCTGCAGAATACTGATCCGGCGCCAACTTCACTTCAAAATTTTTCTTCCTGCTGCCGGAGAGCGACTTCAAAAACTCATAGCGAACCTGATCGCTTGCAGACAAAAGAACACGGGCAAAATAAACCGACAACTGCAGATTCCACTCGATGGTCAAGTAAGGAGATTTTTCGATATACTCTTCGCTGAATCGCAAGAGATTTTCCGAGGTCGGCTTTTCAAGGGCAGATGCCGTTTCAAGCAATTTGCTCCACTCGTACCACGGAGTCTTCTCTTGAACCATTCGGACATTCAAGGCCTGCAGGGTTTCCTTCAATTCCTCATAATCACCGGTCATCAGGAAAGCACGCGCTGCATGAAGACAACTTTCCACGTCGCTCGCTTTCGCAGGGTCAGCACAGACCTGCTTTGCCAGCAGAACTGACTTCGAATACGAGCCCACCTGCAGGTAGTAGCGAACCATGATCTCCCGCAATGCGTTTTTCTCATTCGAACTCTTGGAGCCGAATTGAGGAGAAAGTTGACGCAACAGATTGACGGCCTTGCGGGGATGATTTCGATCCAATGCCGTTGATATCTCGGCCAGCGGATACAAGCCCGAATTTTTCGACATGAATCTGCTGACAGGTCTGGAGAGAATGTATTCGGATTCTGACGCTCCTTTTTTCACTGTGCTCTCAGAATCGAAATCATCGTCAGCATCCAGAGTGACTGCGGTCAAAGCCTGTTTGCCCTTTTTACCTGTTGTCTTTTTCTCTGCCTGACGTTTTGCGCCAGCAGATTTTTCATTTGCGGGGTCTGAACCTGCTGCGGGAGGAGGAATCGATTGAGAACTGTCCTTGAACATGCCGTGGAGCGCGTCCTTGATGCTCATAGGCCCCGCAAACTGCCGGAAAGCATAAAGGCTGGCCATGAAAACAAGCGAGAAGACAAAAAGCATGAGCGCCAGTCGAACATCCCTTGGCAGCCCGCGCTTCACGGGTTGCTGCACGGGCATTTTTGATTCTACAGGAATCGAAACTCCTGTTTTCGCTGCACCGGCACTCGGCTTTGCACCCGAAGCTCCCCGCTGCCCACCACCTGCTTTACGATTGCCTTGTCCTGCTTTCGTTTTATTGGAAGCAGCCGTTCCCTTTGTTGTTGTCCCAGAAACGGTTTTTGCGTTGCTTGTGGAGATTGTCCCGCTGTCCAAAGTCGACACGACGGTTGCATTTTGCTGCACACTCAATGCACTCGATGTCGAGGACGTTGGGGCTGAGTACGAGGCACTTCCAGCCACAGTCGCCGGCGAACCGGTGGCAGATGAGCCAGTCAAAGATGTTCCGGCAGCGCTGCCCGCAATCTCGGAAACGTTGGGAGTGTTCGGTTGGAAAGCGATGGTTTGCATCGCCATCGGTCTGACCATGGAGTCGAGAGTGAGCTCGGGCGCCGATGTGGTCCTTCCACTGGCCATACTTGAAAAAGTATCGTCACTGAGCACCCGCGTGGCTTCCAATGCATTTGCAGAAGATGCAGGTGTCGCTGCCGCCGGAGCAACATCAAATCCCGTTGGCGGAATGGGGGGAACGAAGGCAGGTGAGGCTGCAGCCTGCGACTGGGCTCCGCGCAGCACCTCGGCAACGAACATGTCTTGAACTGCGGCACTTCCGCCGCCCAGCGACGATGGAAGCGGATCATCAATCATCATCAGTGCTGGTGATGCGAAGTCATTTTTATTGGATGAAGTCGAAGATGCTTGGATCCGGCTTTCTTCGTCCGCGAGATCCAAACCGTGATGATGAATGCGGCTCGTAAACTCTCCGGGCGCCCCCACCTCCAAGCCCGGCAAAGATTGGAGGGCATTGGAGGACTCATGGGCAAACCCACTCTGCGCTTGCGCTTGTGCTTGCGCTTGTGCTTGCGCTTGTGCTTGCGCTTGAGCTTGAGCTTGAGCTTGAGTTTGCGCTTGAGCTTGCGCCTCGAGCTGCGATTTGTTTTTTTCTGCCACGCCGGCGAGATGAGAGTTGGTCAACTCAAAATTGAAAAGCGAACCGCCCTCTTCCTTTTGCTGCGATTCTGCCGCAGCAGAAGACGCCCCGCCTGCACCTTTTTCAGGAGCATCAGGCAATCGCCAGCTCTGCTTTTTGTAATCCCAAACTCCCGACATATGCCGAAGTCCCTCAAGCTCAGCATATCACCACGCTTGTTTCCCAAACTTGCTCTTTTAGCACCGTGAATATTTTACCGAGTGGAGCGGCCTACGAATCGCGAACGCACCTGCAGAAGTTTTTCTTGTGGATTATGCATTTCAAGCGCGCCTCTGAGTTCCTGCATGAAGTCATGCAAAAACTGCAGGCTGTGAAGCGTCAACAGTCTGTATACCGTGAGCTCCTGAGCAACAAACAAATGGCGCAAATAAGACCTCGAATAATTGAGACAGGTCGGACACCGGCAGGAAGGATCAAGAGGGCTGTCGGCAAACCGGTGTGCTGCATTTTTGATATGAAGTTTCCCTGAGGGGTCAACATCTGTCCTGACAAAGACAGAACCGTTGCGGGCGTTGCGGGTCGGAAGGACACAATCAAACATATCGATCCCGAGCATCACGCCATCAAAGAGGTCATCGGGTGTTCCCACACCCATAAGGTAACGGGGTTTGTCGTGAGGGAGGAATGCCGTTGTACCGGCAAGAACTCGGCGGAGTTCTTCCTTGGGTTCACCTACCGACAATCCGCCCACCGCGTATCCTTCGAAACCGATCTCTCGCAGCTGACGAGCGCTTTCGACTCTCAGGTCGGTGAACATTCCTCCCTGAACAATTCCGAATTGTGCGCGTGTTTTTTCGCTTCGAGCTGCCCTTGCACGCTTCGCCCAACGCATGGAACGCTCCATGCTGAGTCGGGCAACTTCATGTTCGGCTGGATACGGTGTGCATTCATCAAGAACCATTTGAATATCGGAATCGATTCCATCCTGAATTTCAACCACAGACTCAGGCGTCAGGTTGATCTTGGAACCATTGATGTGATTCGCAAAAGTCACACCCTGTTCGGTCAATTTCCGAATTTTAGCGAGGCTCATCACCTGAAAGCCTCCGCTGTCGGTCAGCAGAACACCCGGCCATTTCATGAAGCCGTGCAAGCCTGAAAATGTCTTGAGCACGTCCATCCCCGGCCGCAGGAACAAATGATAGGTGTTGCCGAGAATCAAAGGAAAACCAATACCGACCACATCGGAAGATTCGAGACTCTTCACAGCTCCCGCGGTCCCCACGGGCATGAATGCCGGCGTGTCGACTCTGACGTCACCGAACTGCATTCGCCCGCGCCGCGGACCTACATCCTCAAAAAGGGAGCTTTCTTCTGAGCTGATCACCTTCTTCTCAAGAAGAAAATTTTTTTCTGAAGCAAGCCATGCACCCTTCATGACTTCAGAATCAAATCCATCGAGGTTTTTTCCCGCCAGCTGTGAAAAGCTGTGGCGCTGCAGGACCTCAAACGACATCAATTTTCTATCGGGCAGAGTCATCATAATTTTTCCGGAAACAAGAGAAGGCTGGAATCACCGTAACTGAAGAGGCGATAACGTGCATCGACGGCATGCCGATAAATCGAACGCCACGCGTCATAATTCAATAGAGCAGAAATCAGCATTGTCAGAGTGCTTTCCGGCTGATGAAAGTTCGTGATGATCCCATGGCCGCAAAGAGTTCTGTAGAGAAAACTCCGAGCGGAAGGCCGAATGAACAGATTGGTAGAAATCCAGACATCAGCAGCAGATTGCATTTTCTTCGTCCAATCGGCTTTATTCTGGTTCCAGTGTTCCGACAGCGGACTCCGGCTTTCCTGACCTGCTGTCACGAGGTCAAATCCAAACGCGTGGAGCAAAACTGATTCAACACAGCGCAGAGCGGTCGTTCCGACAAAAACAACTGGCCAGCCGTTGTCGATGTGCTCAATCAACGCATCCATTGTTCCGGCAGGCACACTGCAAATTTCATGATGCATGTCATGATCGTCAATTTCCGAAGTCACAACCGGCTGAAATGTGCCGAGACCCACGTGAAGAGTCACAGGAGCGATTTTGATTCCGTTGTGCGCGCAGCCTTCAAGAACGCTTGGAGTGAAATGGAGACCCGCGGTCGGTGCAGCCGAACTTCCTTCGTCGCGCGCATAGACGGTCTGGTAACGCAACCTGTCCAAAGCTGCCAAAGACGGATCACGAGCTTTCTGTGGATCGCGTTCAATGTAAGGCGGAAGCGGCATTTCTCCGCGCTGTGTCAAAAGCTCACGAAGAGGCATGCCCGACACATTGTCGACCAACGGAGGTTCGACACTCCTGACGGAAAACACCGGTTGCCCCGTTTCCTCCCCGAGCAAAACCTCTCCCACACGCAACTTCTTCAAAGGCCGCAGCAAACAAGGAATTTCTGTTTCAGAGCGCGTCGAGAGAACAAAAACCTCACATCGTCCGCCGGATTGTCGCATGCATCTCATGCGGGCCGGATACACTTTGGAATCATTCACAATCAGCAGAACAGAAGGGTGAACCGTGGCGGGAAACTTCTCTCTCAGGACGTTCGGCAGCTCTGAAAAAATCCGATCGCGGGGTTGCCCCGCAACGGGATCCCAGAACAGAAGGCGTGCACTGTCGCGTTCCGCCAAGGGCACTTGCGCGACAAGCTCTTCAGGAAAGTCGAAATGAAATTCACTCGTTTTCATCAGCCGATGACACTTCTTCTCAGGTGTGCGCCTATACGAGTGACGACCTCGTAGTGGATGGTCTGCGCCCATCCCGCCAACATGTCTGCCGTTACCGTTTCGCTGCCGTCTGAACCCAACAGGGTGGCAACGACGGGGGAGTCATCACCCGTGACCCCCGTGACGTCAACCACAATGTGATTCATCATCACCCTGCCTAAAACGGCGGCACGATGGCCATTCACGAGGACATGCGCACGGCCTGACAACAAACGGGGGTATCCGTCAAAATAGCCGACCGGAAAAACAGCAATGCGTGTCGGACGCTCGCACCGGAAAGTGCAGCCGTAGCCCACGTAGGCCCCCGCAGGAAGCGATTTGACTATCTGTGAACGGCACTTCCAAGACATCACAGGGGAGAGTTTCGGCAGTTGGGGATGCACGATGCGTGCCGAGAGCTTGGTTTCCGGAGATGGCCAAAAACCGTAAAGGCTAATACCGACGCGCACAAAATCGCAATGGGCTTCGGTGAGAATCAGTGTGGCTGCACTCGCGGCAATATGTCTCTCCAAGGGGGGGTGACTCTTTCCCAAGATCCCCTCGAGAGCTTTCACGCCCTCTTCAAATGCAGCCAACTGTCCGAGCGCGTACTGCTGTTCGGTCACATCTTCCGTGTTTGCAAAATGCGACAAGGCACCACGCACTCGAAAAGGGCAGTCAGGACCGCCGAGAAACGCCAGTTTGGATGAAATTTCTGCGGGAAAGAACCCCTCGCGCGACAGGCCTGTTTCAATGTGCACGTGAGCGTCTGCCGTCACCCCTGCTGCCCGCAAAGCTTCTACCGATTCGAACACATGCGCATCGCAGATTGTGACTTCCACACCAGCACGCGCCAAAGCAATACATTCATCCGGAGATGTGGCCCCCAGCACCAAGATACGCCGGCGCGGCAAATTGAGTTCTTCTTCTCTGCGTCGGATCAGGAGAGCATCCGTCGGAGCAATCAAATGGATGATATCGACGAGCGGATGGATGATCGGAAGCACCTCGAGAAGCCCGTGCCCGTAGGCGTTGGCCTTCAAAACAACCCCCAATTTTTTGACTCCCTCGGTTCCGGATACTGCAGTCTTAAGAAGCGAGCGCATCAGGGCAGCGTTAGCCCGCAAAGCATGCGCATCGAGTTCAATCCACGACGACTCGTTGGATGCCGTTCCCATCGGTTTTCTCCTCTTTGCACTCGCAGAGGCAGGGGAGCACACAGGCCATCCCGCTGCCGTATCGACGCCCTCTCCCTGAGATTGTGCCAGAAATTTCAGAATCCTGTCTCGTCCAAGTGGTTGTTGATTATTTGAGTCAAAGTCACGCCAGCCCCCTTGGGATGAACCTCGGCATCCATTACACTTTGTTTCAGGATCACAGGACAACCGAGCCTAGCGGGGAGAAAGCCACGAGAATGGTGCCAGCGAGCGGCATTTTCATTCCCAGCCCAATGCGGAAACGCAGCATGACCACAGTTTTGGGTCTTGCTGCTGCTTTGACGTGGTTGCCCATCGGTCTTGCCAACGGAAAAGCAAAGAATCTTCAACTGGTGGGAGCCATCGTGAGCGCCCGCGGCGGCGTTGCACTGGTCAAAAACCGTGAAACCAGCGAAGTGAAAGCCTTCAAAACGGGCGAGGACGTCTTTAAAATCGGAACTCTCCTGAGCGTCGACCGCCAGCAGATGATCATCGTCGAAAACGATGGTCATATGACCATGGTATCGAACAAGCTGGGAGGCATGACGGGCCGGAGTGCCCCCAAGGTGATCGTCTCGAATGCAGACAGACACATTGAAGATGGCTTCCAGCGCATCGGAACCAAAATCGAAGTGGACGGCCGTTACCGCGATCGCCTCATCCGAGACGAACTCCCCAACATCCTCATGCAAGCCTCCAGCGAACCGGTCGTCATCAATGGAGAAATCAAGGGATTCCGCATTTTTCAATTCGACCAGAACTCTATTTTCCATAAACTGGGGCTGCAGGACGGTGACGTCATTCAGGAGATCAATGGCATTTCGCTGAACAATGTGGCACGTACGATTCAATTCCTGAATGGCCTCAGGGAAGAAAACCACGTTCAGGTGAGTGTCATGAGGAACGGCGCGCCCGTCACTCTCGAACTCAACGTCCGGTAATCTCAAGCCCCGTTTTAGAGTTGACACCCCTCTTCTCTTCGTCTATTGCCGTTGAGCTCAAGTAAGCCCAAGGTGCTTCGGCTCCGTCCTTTCAGGCAGCATTGCTGGAAAGTCAGGGCGAGGCGGTTTCCATCAGATTTGAGGTTGTATCATGGCAGTGCCAAAGAAACGCGTTTCCAAGTCCATCCGCAACATGCGCCGTGCACACGACGCGCTGACGGCTCTGAACTTCTCCAAGTGCTCCAACTGCGCAGCACCCCGCCTGCCCCACTCCGTTTGCGAAAGCTGCGGTTTTTACAAAGGCCGGTTCGTCGCTCAGCGTTACTTGAAGTCAGACTTGGTGGCAGCACTTCGCTAATCCCAGTTCCTGTCTGTCATTTCAAAAAGCTCGGTCATCCATGACCGGGCTTTTTGTGTTTGAATGCGTTGACCCGCACCTCCCCGCTTTTCTCCGGAGGCAACATGAGCTCCCTCCCCTCAACACTTTCTGAGCAATCTCCTTTCGCGCGTTGGTTCGCCAAACCGCAATTGCCTGAACCCCTTCCACTGGGTGGTCTGCGGCTTCCTGAAAATCTGATTTACTTGGACCACGCTGCCGCAACTCCGCTCGATTCACGTGTTCTTGAAGCAATGCTGCCTTGGATGAGAGAGCTTTACGGAAACCCTGCCAATCGTCTTCATCCGATGGGTGAAGTGGCAGAGCATGGTCTCGCGCTGGCACGTCGCATCATCGCAGAAGCCGTGGGTGTTGATTTCGACGAGATCATCTTTTGTTCCTGCGCCACAGAAGCCAACAACCTGCTCCTGCGTGGTCTGGTGGAACATCCGCTGCGCAAACGGAGCACCATTGCAGTCTCGGCAACTGAGCATTCTTCGATACTCACAACTCTCGAAGCTCTTCGCCCGCATGGCATCCGCATCAAGACTCTGCCTGTCGACGCGTTCGGACAAATCAGTCTCGAAAGTGCGGCTCAAAACATCGATGAAGACACGCTCGCCGTGTGTGTCATGGATGTGAACAATGAAACGGGAATCCAGCAGACGAAACTCAACGCTCTGGCCGAAATCGCGAGAAGAAACGGTGCCGTTTTTCATGTGGACGCCGTGCAAGGGTTTGCACGTCACCATTTTCACACCGGCTCCACGGAATTCGACACAGCAACTCTCTCAGGTGCGAAAATTTATGCAGGCAAAGGCGCTGCTGCTCTGATTGTGCGCAAGAAACATCCTCGTATCAGAATTGCCCCTCAACTCAGCGGAGGAGGCCACGAGGGAGGTTTACGTTCAGGCACACCGA
>JBEGJP010000256.1:0-13405 GCA_041184525.1 Pseudomonadota bacterium
GGGCGTATAGTAATCCAAATGTTCGACAATCCCGAACCGGTCGCGCAAGGGCGCACTCAGTGCACCGGCGCGCGTTGTTGCGCCGATAAGCGTGAAGGGTTTCAAATCGAAGCTGATCGAGCGGGCCGACGGCCCTTGCCCAATCATGACGTCCAGTCGCCCATCTTCCATCGCAGAATAAAGGACTTCTTCCACGTGCGAAGGCAGGCGGTGGATTTCGTCGATGAACAGGACGGTGTTGGGCTCGAGATTGGCAAGGAGGCCCATCAAATCTGCCGGCCTTTCTATGACCGGCCCTGCTGTAATTTTGAGTGAGCAATCCATGGTGTGTGCGATGATGCCTGCCAGTGTGGTTTTCCCGAGTCCCGGGGGACCGTGCAAAAGAACATGGTCGAGCATTTGGCCGCGCAGGCGCGCCGCTTGGGTGTAAATTTTAAGATTGTCCACCACCCGCTCTTGCCCCGGGTATTCGTCGAATGACCGCGGACGCAGATCGGTACGTTCGCTTTCCTGTCCGTCAGGAATGCGTGCCACTTCACTGAATACAATGTGATCCTGCTCTGTCACCGCGTGCGCCCCAGAAGATGACCGGAGAGTTGTTTCAGCGCATCTTTCAGCGCCAGTTCAAGGACAATCTCTTCACCCGCTGCCTGCCGTTTTTCCAAACCGGCAACGAGTTCTCCAATCTGCTTGTCTTTGTATCCGAGATTTTGCAGCGCACTGCGCACGTCTTCGATCACGGACGCCACGCTCCAGCGTCCCTCGGCCAGTACCGGCAGCGCAGAACGCACCGAACCGCCACCGGCGACGGGCTCACCCGCAGAGCTTTGGCTCTGGATGGTTGCCATCACCTTCTGAGACTTTGTTCGCAACTCAAGCGCAAGCCGCTCGGCAGTCCGCGCTCCCACCCCGGGCACAGAGGTCAGCGCCGCAAGATTCTCATCAAGGATGACGCGGCAGAGTTCCACACCTTCGAATGGACCCATCAAGGCCAGAGCCAATTTTGGCCCCACACCTGTGACACTGAGGAGCATTTCAAAAACCGTACGGTCGGCGCGGCTTGCAAAGCCAAACAAGCGGAGGGAATCTTCACGGACATGGGTGTGGATGGCCAGCACCACCCCCTCACCCAAGGGGGGCAAGAGGCAAAGCGTGGAAGCGGGAACAAAAACCTCGTAGCCCACCCCGCCCACGTCCACAACGATGCAATCACTCGCTTTTTCAACGAGCGTTCCAGTCAATTTGCCAATCATCTGAGGGGCCTCCTGCCTTCAGGGGTACCGGATGTGGTCTCGGACGTCAAATTCGAGACACGAGGCACGACTTACCTTTTGGCAGGAAATGCCGATGACACCTCTGAACCTTTGAGGAGAGTGTTGCCATGGCATTTTGGGCCAAAAAGAAATCCGATTCATCCGGCAAGACCAAGGATTCACCCACAAACAGCCTGCTGAAAAAAAAGGACGACAAAAAAGGTCCTCCGCCGAAGCGCATCGACAACCTACGCATTGCGCAAAAGCTGCATGTCAGCCTGCGCAGCCTCGGAACCGGAAATGAATATCACTTCCTCACCAAAGACCTCTCGGCCACAGGGATGTTCGTTTTGTGCTCAGATCAGAAGCGTTACCCCTTCCTGCCTCAAAGCACCATTCTTGAAACAACCGTTTGGCTGAAGGCTGACGAACATTCAGAGGGTCAGGAATTGCACTGCCTCTGCAAAATTGCGCGCATTGTGGAAGGAACCGCTCATTCAGCCTCAGGTTTCGGCGTGCGCATCGTTCAGATTTCCAACGAACAACGCCACACCTTGGAACATTTCATTGCGACACACGGATCGCCCGAGAACTTGGTGCCCTACGTTTCAGGTGCCAGTCCCGAGCCGACGCCGGATCTCACACCGCACTCACCCCTCGAAGCACAGGCGTCTGCAGAGACAACAACGGAAACCGGTGAAATCGGAACCGACACACCACCGGACGACTTTTCTCATACGGCTTGAGCCGACAGCGTCCCATCAAATTGCCTCATGGAATGAAATCGTGTAGCTCAGGAAGCCACCGAGGGTTCTTGGCCTTCAGAAGACCATGAGGAGAATGGAATGTTCTTTGGAAAATCTTCACTCCGCAGAAAATCGTTGGCTTTGACTGCATTTGCAGCGGCCGTCATTGCGTCGTCCCTCACTGCATTTGCAGCTCCTGCCACACAATCAGACCGCCGCAACAATCAGGAAGTCTATTTGAACATGGGTGATGAACCCCCGAGTATGGATCCCAACAAAGGTGTGGATACCGTCTCGTATTTCTGGCTGGGCCATCTTTTCGAAGGCCTCATGACAACCGACAAAAACGGAAACATCGTGCCGGGTACAGCGAGCCATGTCGCAGTGAGCGACAACGGCAAAACCTACACATTCACCATCCATCCCAATGCAAAATGGCATGATGGTAAAAAGGTGACCGCCAAGGATTTCGAATACGCTTACCAGCGTCTTGTCGATCCGGCTTTTGCCAGTGAATATGCTTTCATTGCTGAAACAGCTCAAATTCTGAATGCATCGGACATCATCAAGAAGAAAAAGCCCGTCAGCGAATTGGGCGCCAAGGCCGTCAATGACTCAACTTTCGTTGTCAAACTTGAAAATCCTGTTGCATTTTTCAAATCGCTGACCGCGTTTCAGGCCTTCTTCCCTGTGCGCAAAGACATCGTTGAAAAATCCGGCGACAAATTCGCAACCAGCGTGGATACCATCGTCGGTAATGGACCTTTCAAGCTTGTCTCATGGAAAAAAGAAACCAGCATGCGTATGGAGAAGGCCTCCACCTATTGGAACGCGGCTGCCATCAAGTTGCGCGCCATTGAAGCGCCTGTGATGCTGAAAGACGTCGGCGCCGCATTCAACAATTTCCGCACCGGCGGCCTCGACATGACCGGTCTCGACAAAGAACGTCTCGGGATTGCCCAGCGCGAACGTCTGCAAGTGAAAAATTATGCGGATGGCGGGGTGTTTTTCCTTGAAATGAACCAACGCTCCGGCAAGCTTTTCGCAAACAAAAAATTGCGCGAAGCGCTCCGTATCGCGATCAACCGGCGCGAGTACATCAACAAGATTACAGGCGTGCCGGGCGACAAGCCCGCGTTCGGCCTTGTGCCGGATTACATGCCCGGTTCTGTCAAACCGTACCGGCAGGAGGCTGCCCTCACCTACCGTGACGGCGACTTGAACACTGCAAAGAAGCTGATCAAAGAGTACTTAACCGAAACCAAACAAACCAAAGTGCCTGCCTTCTCGATCCTCGCGGGCGACTCTCCAAACGCCAAGAAAGAGTCTGAGTACTTCCAAGCTCTCTTCAAAAATGTCTTCGCAACAGACGTGAAAATCGACAGCGTGCCTTTCAAAACACGACTGCAAAAGCAACGTGACGGCCAATTCGATGTGGTGTCTGCCGGCTGGGGCCCTGATTATCTCGATCCGATGACGTTCATGGATCTTTTCATGACAACCAACGGAAACAACCACGGCGGCTATTCCAATGCATCCTTTGACGCTCTCATCTCAAAGGCTCAAAAATCAGGCAGCATGGCGGAACGTGTGAAGTTGTTCCGCGATGCCGAGCGTCAGCTCATCCTGACAGACTCCGCAGTTGCCCCAATTTTGCAGCGCGGGCGCGCATACCTTCTTGCCGAGGGTCTGCAAGGCGTGCGCCGCAATCAGGTCGGCCAAGACCCCGATTTGCGTTTTGCTTCATGGTCCGGAGCTTCCGCCAAGAAATAATCAAAAGCCCCCGCAAGGGGGCTTTTTTTTGCGGCCTATGCCATGATGAGAGGCAAGTTCAAATCATGGGGTGCGCTGTGTTCTCAAAAATCCGTTCCCAAAGTCTTACTGCGCTTTTGGTGAGCCTTGTGACCAGTCTCGCGGCATGCGAGGCACGCAAACTGCCGCCACCTGCTTACGGTGCTCGAACGGCGATCCCCACCCCCACTGCCTCTGCTCAAGCGCCCGTGCTTCCGGCTCCGACAGCCCCTCGCTCGAATTCCAATGCCTCCTCGGACGGCTCTTCAGGCAGTTGCGGTGCCGGCCGCGAAGCAGCGACACCGGAACTCCGAGACTGCTGCCGACAACAACGCTGGGGCGATGCGTGCAATGGCCCCTGCTGGGATGCCGGTGCCGCAGAGAAGCTCCGTCGCGTGTGTGTGGCAGGCCAGACGCCGTCAGAGCCCGTCAAAGACTGCGGCCAAAGCCCCGCACGGGAGAACACTCAGGCGTGGTGTGATTTTCACTTCAACCGCCGCTACTGCGGCGTTTCCGATGCCGACTGGCTGAAAGCCTGCCGCCCTCAAACCCCCTGACCAAAACAATCATAACAATCTGATATTAAAAGAATTTTATGCTCGGGCGCGTACTTGACCTGACAGTCAAGTCGTGGCAGAAACCTTCTCTTTGCTCAGAAACACTTGCGTACCGCGGGTACCAAGATTCAAGCATCGGCTCCGAGGCCGGCTTTCAGCATTTGAAGAGGACATGTCCAATGCGCCTGCTGCGCTTTGTTTTGCAACGACTCATTCTCGCCGTGGTCACTCTGCTGACCCTTTTCACTCTGACGTTTTTTCTGATGCGTGCCGTACCCGGTGATCCCCTCACTCGCACAAAAGAAATTCCTGAAGAAACACGCAAGAATCTTGAACAGCGCTACGGCTTGGACAAGCCTCTCTACAAGCAGTACTTCCTTCAGCTCGAACGTGTGTTTATTCATGGCGACTTTGGCACCAGTTTCCGAACAGTCGGACGCGAGGTGAACGACATCATCCGCGAGCAGTTCCCTGTCAGCGCGGGCGTGGGCCTTGTTTCGGTTTTGATCGGAGTCTCCATTGGTATCGTCTTGGGTATCGTTGCGGCCCTCTACAGAAACGGACTGATCGATCGCATCGCGATGTTTCTTTGCGTTGCCGGAATTTCACTCCCTTCGTTTCTCTTTGCATTCATTTTTCAATACGGATTTGCGGTCTATCCACTGACTGTCTTCAAATTCAATCCTGACACATGGCTCCGCCCTGCCGGCTGGGGCGAACCGCGCGACTATGTGATGCCTGCCATCACCCTGTCGCTCGGCATCATCGCTTCGATCACGCGCATGCTGAAAAGCCAAATGATTGAGGTTGGATTTTCCGAGTACGTGAAAACGGCCAAGGCAAAGGGAGTTTCCCTGACACGTCTCGTGGTCATGCATCAAATCCGCAACGCCATTCTTCCGATCATTTCCATCATCTTTCCCATTCTGGTTTTCACCATGTCGGGCTCCCTCATCATCGAGGGTGTGTTCGGCATTCCGGGATTGGGTCGCGCGTACATGACCTCCATTCAAAACTCAGACTACAACGTGATCATGGGATTGACTGTCTTTTTTGGCGGTTTCCTGATCCTCATGAACCTTGTGACAGACATTCTCTACGGCGTGATCGACCCACGCATCCGCGTCGGTTGAAAGGGGAAACAGCACATGACAACCCACACACAATCTCCACATGAACTCACCGCCAATGAAGTTCTCGGCAGTGAACTTTTTCAGCCCAAGCCTCCCCACGCGAGCGCTGCTGAACAGCTCAGCAGACCGGTTGTCGGATACTGGAAAGACGCCCTGCTCCGCTTGTCGAAAAATCGCATCGCCGTTCTTTCTCTCAGCATCATCGTTGCTGTTGCTCTGATCGGTCTTGCGGGGCCATTGTTTTTTCCTCACACGAACGATGGCACCGTTTATGAAAATGTTCAGAACTTAAACTCCATCAACCAAAATCCCACTCTCGGCGACAAGCTTCTGGTAACTGAAGATTCTCCTGCTTACGTGGACGATCTCATCAAAGAAAATTTCAACCTGAGCGCACCGCTGTTGCCGTCGTCCGCACTGACAGCCCCTGCATCGTTGAAGGTCCGCGGAAGAGCGACCGTCAATGGCGTCATGCTGGAATGGGAGCCCATTGAGGGAGTGTCCGGATACCAAATTTACCGCACTGTCGTGCAGGGGCAGCCGATCACGCTCGATGACGTTGCCAAAGATGCCGGTGTGCGCGGTCTGCAAGTAGGAACTGTCACAAACTCTGCTCAGTACACTTACACCGACGGCTCCGGTTTGAACCCTTCTGAAACATACATTTACTCCATTGTTTCTTTCGTCACTGACCCGTCGACTCAGGAAGAAATCCTGTCTCCGCAAGCGTCTGTTTTGGAAGTGTCACTTGTGCAAACAATCGGAGTCACCGATGCACAAGCCATCCGTGCCAACGTGCAGCCCGGTGAAACCATCCGCGGGAATGCTCATATTTTTGGAACCGATGGCCTCGGTCGTGACATCTTGGCACGCATGGTCACAGGCACACGCATCGACTTCTTTCTTGCTCTGCTCGTTCCCACCATCTCTCTCTTGATCGGGCTCTGCTACGGGGCTGTGTCGGGCCTGCTGGGTGGGAAGGTCGACATGATTCTCATGCGTATTGTGGAAATTCTCGACACACTCCCCGAACTTCTGTTGCTTGTTTTGGTCCAAGTGGCTTTGGGCAAAGGCGTTGGCAGCCTTGTGATCGCCTTGTGTGCCTTTTCATGGACAGGGTATGCGCGTGTGTTGCGCGGCGAAGTCCTGCGCCTGCGCGAAATCGAATTTGTGCACGCGAGCCGCTTGCTGGGCGCGCCCTTGATGTCGATTGTTTTTCGCCACGTGGCGCCCAACCTTCTGGGCGTGATCATTGTCATGTGGTCCGGACAAATCCCGCGCATCATCACTTCGGAAGCCTTCTTGTCTTTGTTTGGTCTGGGTGTTGAAGCACCGATGGCAACTTGGGGAACTGTTCTGCAGGATGCTGCCGCACACTTCCAGCAATACCCTGCGCAGTTCTTTTTGCCGGCAGGAGTTCTGGCCGTCACGCTTCTGGCTTTCTACACATTGGGAGATGCCCTGCGTGATGCCTTCGATCCCAAGCTGAGAGGACGCGACTGAATTCGCAGACTGACTGCGGATGAGGTGCTCCCACACACGACTCTAGGAACAACACCATGGAAACTCCATCACAACAAATCAGCACACAACAGCCGGCGACCGTGCATGGACACGGTTCCGTCCCTCTGCAGAATGCCACACTCGAAGTGCGCAACCTGTCGGTCAATTTCAAAGTGTATGGCGGACAAGTCTATGCCGTCCGCGACGTTTCCTTTTACGTCAAAGCGGGAGAGTGCCTGTGCATTGTAGGTGAATCCGGCTCCGGAAAATCAGTGACCGTTCAATCGCTGATGGGACTTTCCAGCGGCAAAATCACCAGTGGCAAAGCTCTGCTCAACGGCAAAGACCTCATCGCCATGTCACAAGGCGAACGCCGAAAAATGCTCGGCAAAGACATCGCCATGATCTTCCAAGATCCTCTGGCCAGCCTGAATCCCACCATGACGATCGGCAACCAAATTGAAGAGTCTCTCAAGCTGCACACAACACTCACCGCTGCACAGCGTGCCGCACGTGTGGTTGAACTGCTCGAGCTTGTACGCATTCCCGAACCCCGCCGGCGCGTGGATCAATACCCGCATGAGCTCTCCGGCGGCATGCGCCAGCGCGTCATGATCGCCATGGCACTGGCCTGCAATCCCAAAGTACTGATTGCCGATGAGCCCACAACCGCCCTTGACGTCACCATCCAAGCGCAAATTTTGACTCTCATTCAAGAACTCGCGCGGAAATTCAACATGGCCACCATCCTGATCACGCACGATTTGGGAGTCGTGGCTCAAATGGCGGATCGTGTGGCCGTCATGTATGCGGGGAAAATTGTCGAAGAGGGAACGGTCGATGAAATTTTCTACCAATCCAAACATCCCTACACGGTCGGACTGAAACGCGCGATGCCCAAAGATACGGGCTCGGTATCGGAACCCTTACAGCCCATCCCCGGAACACCTCCTGACCTCTTCGCTCCCCCTGCCGGCTGTGCCTTTGCTGCACGCTGTGCTTCGGCCATGGTCATTTGCCACCAGAAGCAACCTCCGGAGTTGAAGTCCGGTTCGGCGCGTGTGTCGTGCTGGTTGCATCACGCCCATGCGGCATCTTTGCGTGAAAATGCAGGGATCAGCGCATTGAACAACACTCCAATGAAGGGATCGCTGTCATGAGCCAGACACATCCTCTGATCGAAGTTCGAAATCTGTGCAAATACTTCGACCTCGGACGCGGCGCAAAGCTGCATGCCGTCGATGACGTGAGCCTGACCATTTACAAGGGCGAAACTCTCGGCCTCGTGGGTGAATCGGGTTGCGGAAAATCGACTCTCGGCCGAGTTTTGGTGCGCATGTACGATCAAACTTCCGGTCAGTATGTTTTTGATGGCCAGAAAGTGCCTGCACATTTGAACTTTGCGCAGCGCAAGCAGTTTTCGCGGCAAGCGCAAATGATCTTCCAAGATCCCTACCAGTCGCTGAACCCGCGCATGACGGTCGGCGACATCATTTCTGAAGGACCCAGCATCCATGGCGAATGGCAGGGTGAAGCGAGGAAGCAGGAAATCATGCGCTGGCTCCATCGCGTCGGCTTGGTGCCTGAACATGCCATGCGTTTCCCGCACGAGTTCTCGGGCGGTCAACGCCAGCGCATCGGAATCGCACGTTCGCTTGCACTCAATCCGCGCTTTGTGGTGTGCGACGAACCCATCTCCGCTCTCGACGT
Organism: Pseudomonadota bacterium; assembly: GCA_041184525.1. Classification (GTDB taxonomy): domain Bacteria; phylum Bdellovibrionota_B; class Oligoflexia; order Silvanigrellales; family Silvanigrellaceae; genus RFOM01. Next base: position 8,694 of record JBEGJP010000256.1, read on the forward strand.
TTCCGTTCAGGCTCAGGTGGTCACTCTGCTGCAGGATCTGCAGCGTGAATTTGGGCTCACATACCTGTTCATCGCACACAGCCTGAGTATGGTGCGCTATATTTCGACCCGCATGGCCGTAATGTATCTGGGTAAATTGGTCGAAACCGGCCCCAGTGAGGAACTCTACAACTCCCCGCTGCACCCTTATTCTGAAGCGCTGATTGCTGCGAATCCCTTCCCCGATCCTCAACGCGAAAGATCGCGCGAACACAAACTCTTGGGTGGCGAGATCACCAGTCCTGTGAACCCGAAGCCAGGGTGCCGCTTTGCCAACCGCTGCCCCATCGCCTCTGACAAATGCCGCTCGGAAACTCCTGTTCTCAAGGAATCCAAACCCGGCAGATTTGTCGCCTGCCATTATCGCTGATGGTTCAACGCTGCCGTTCTTCCCTCCCCACTCACGGTTTAAACTCTGAGAGTGGTGCGGGAGGAAGTACGGATGATGTCATTCCATGACAGAAAAAATCGCGCGGGGACTGATCTTGCGAGAATTTTTGCAAGACGGGCCATTGTGAGGCCACTGCTCAACCCGCGCATTTGTTTGACAGGCCTTGCTCTTCTCACGTCCTCATGCGGCATGCTTGATGTTTACAAAAACAAAGAGAAACGTTGCAAGCTCAACTGCAAGACCGAAAACAGCAATGCCGCACGCAATGACGAACCGTTCAATTTTGATCTCACCTACTGGAACCAATTGACGCCGCGCTCCAAACTCGATCCCGCAACAGAGGTTGCTGCACTGCTGCGCAGCAATCCCTTCAAGTTGTTGTCCAATGCGCTGAAAACCGTGAGTGATGATGCCAGCGATGCCAAGCAATCGATCGCTGCAGCAGAAAACTCGGCGCAGGCAAAGTGTCTCAAAGGAATTTTTGAGGCCCCGCTGGAAAAGTCAGCTCAGCAGCTGAAAACAAAGCTCGACTACGGGCGTTGTGTTGATCTCGACAAGCTTCAGGAACGGCTCAATGCGAACAGAAACACGGCTCGAGATGGACTTCTCAAGGTCCTCGAACTCGGCTCGGCACTGCAACTTTCGCTCAGCGGAATCTTACCTCGGACTTCCGGCGGCGACGCACTGCAGGACCCCGAGACGGCATTTGAACTCGCCGCAAGCCTGCCTTTCAAAAACGTCCGCGCCTCAGAACTCTCAGACCCCGCCATCGAAAAGAACTTTTCGATGCACATGCTCCGCGGCAGCGTTCAAGGCACCGCTCTCGAGAGGAGTTCTGCTGCCACTGTCCTGAAAAAATCGTGGGGCCTTATGTTTGCCGGACTCGATGAACAACAGCCGCTGAAAATCAGCTGGAAGCCCTCGGCGGGCACTGTCAGAATCACCGGCAGTCTTGCCGCACTCAGTGCCTCATTCCAGCGGCCGACGACGCAAACACAGTGGGACTCTTTTGGATATTCCCGTGAATATATTTTCGCCGATTTCCGACTTTCCTCCGATGCTCTCGAATTTGGCCCACAACTGGGCTGGACCGAGCAAACCGACATGTCGGGGAGTTACTTTCTCAGACTCAATGGCGACCTCGTTGAAACGGGAGGCAGCGGGAGTCAACTCTACCACATGCAGGCCACAGGGCGTCCCTGTCTGCTGAACGTGGGGATCGTCACGGCCTTCGATGGCGACGCGCCCGTGGAACAGCCTCTCGGACAGGTGTCCATTTGCACAACGGCACAGTGATGCCACCGAAACGCTAAAACCTTCGTCAAAAAAGGCGACGCAGAACAGGCGCGACACGCTTGAAATTTTCTTCTGCTCTGTGCTAGGGTTCTCTGATTATTCGGATTTTCATTGAAAATTCGCAAGTTGACTACGGCATTCGGGGGAATGACCTTGAACCCAAATTATGAGATCTTGGAACAAATTTATCGTCTTGATATCGACGCGGGTGCTGCCACCATGGATTGGCGCAACGCTCAAAAGGAACTCAACGAACTGGCAAAACGCACCAAAGCCAGCGAAGATCTCATCAACAAAACCAAGACAGACATGGCCTTCCTCGAAGGTGAGCTCCGCCGGCAATACAAACGCGCCGACGAACTCGATGAACGCAAGAGCGAACGCTCGGGCAAACTCTTCAGCGCCAAAAACGACGAAGAGCACCGCGCACTGAAGCGTGAAGTCGACAACCTTGATCGCGATTTGCGCGATGCCTCCCGCCGCACCGAGGAAACGGAAGCGCGTATCGAGCAACTGAAAGCCATCCTCATCAAAGCCGAGTCAGAACTCAAAGATTCGATGTCGGCAACCGCGGATGAACGCCAGAAGGCCCAAGACGCCGAAGCGCGTTCTTCGGGACGGTTGGATGAAATCGGTGGCGTGCGCCAAACCTATCTCACAAGGCTCGACGATCGTATCAGCCAGCACTACGCGCGCATTGCAAAACTCACGCGCAATCCCAATGGCCCTGTGACACGCGTTGTGGGCGGAGCGTGCGGCAACTGCCACCTCAGCCTGTCGCCGCAACTTCTCAACAATATGGCTCGCGGCAAGGACATCGAATTCTGCCCCAGCTGCAACCACATTCTTCTTCCCAACAATCCATCTTGAAGTGAGCTCTTCCTCACAGATAAAAATGTGAGGATTGCTGTTCTAGGCTATATCTGAGCAAAAACTTGTCGAGAAGCCGTTGGGCTTGTGCACCGATGCTCACGAAGCGAATTCCCACGCCTTTAGGCGTGTGCCTCACCACTTGACCTTGGACTTTCACCATTTTTCCTTCGACCGTGAAACTCATCTGCAGCACTGCGCCGAGTTCCAAAACAGAGCGCGGGTTGTCCATGGCAAGATGGATGCCTTCACTGCTCAGGTCGAGGGTCTTCGCTCGGACGCTGCTCTTGCCGTCGTTGAGCTCCACCTCCAGCGATTGATGCACGCGTTCTGTGTCGCGCGTCTTTTGCGCCGAGAGTTTCTTTATTTCCTTCAAATATCGGGGCCGCGGTGCAGGTTTGACAATGAATGCGCTCGCGCCGTTCGTGGTTGCGGACTTCTTCAACTGAATGTCGCCCGAAACACTCGTCACGATCACTTTCACTTCTTTGTTTTTCGAACTTTTGCGGAGGATCGGAATCAAGTCGATTCCCTTTTGTCGGGCGAACCCTGCGTCAACGATCACGATATCCACCCACTCTCGGGCGATATGGCTTTCCGAGTCGACAACTGAAGACGCTGCAATCACGTTGAAGCCCACGCTGGCGAAATAACTTCGTTCTATCTCGGCAGTGACACTCACGTCTTCAATAAGCAAAAGTGTGACAGGGGACTCCTGATGACTCTCGTGGTCCGATTTCATTGATTCGGCAGCGGCCATGGCGTAAACCCCTTTCACAGAAAGACACCGCAATTCGTGCAGCCGTCCATGCAGGGCGGTTCGGAGTCCGGTGGAGCAACTTTAGGGTGATTTTCCATGTGGCCACGCTTGTCTCCTGAAGATCTCAATCTTATTCAGCCCTTCCAACAACCGCTAAAAAATCCGGAGACGTCCGTCCGCGTCGTTTTTTTCGACATTGGCAGCGTTCTCATTGATCTCGACTGGGACACCTTTTTTGCACGACAACAAGAAATGAATCCCGAACTCAGACCCTTCTCTGTTGAAATGATGATGGGCCGCGTGCGTGAGAATCAGCTCATGCACAGATGGTGCACAGGCCATGCCGGACCCTTCAATTACGTCCAAGGCATGCTGGAAGCTGCCGGACATGCCCCTGACAAAGCTGCACGTTTGGCCTCTGGCACCGAGCGACTGAGCAACGGAGTGTATGCACCTGCCCTTGTGAAGGAGCTCAGCAGCTTGATTGTCGGCCCTGCCCGGCCGCGTGTCGTTCGCCTCATTCAGCACTTGCGCAGACACGGGTATACGGTCGGTGCATTAAGCAATGCCACCCCGTGGCATGAGAGCGACATCATGCGCACGACGTCGCTGCATGAATTGTTCGATGTTGTCGTCTTCAGCCAAGACGTCGGCGCAGAAAAACCCGATGCCTGCATCTATGACTCTGCTTTTCATGCGGCCCTGAAAATTGAAGAATCGCGGCGAACGACAAGCGCGTCACCGCTGACTCCTTCCAACGTGGCCTTTGTCGATGACACGCCCGTCAATGTCCGTGCCGCTCACACCAAGGGCTGGCATGCGAGTTTGGTGTGTCTGCTGAAGGACGATATTTTAAAAGAAGCTCATTCATTGTCCGCAGCGCAGCTGGCAAGCCTCTCAACTGATTCTCGCCATCTTCTCTTCGGAGACGCCGCTGCAAAGCGCGTAGAAGCTCTTTTTGTCAACTTGCTGAAAGTCGGCGGAGGATAATTTGAACAACGTGGACAGCCTGAACCGGAATCGTCGCATTGCGTTCTTCGACTCGGGTCAGGGAGGCCTGACCGTTTGGGAATCGGTTGTTGCCAAGCATCCTCAGCTCAACACCATTTATCTCGGCGACAACGCCCGTTATCCCTATGGCAATAAAGGTGCAGATACCGTCACGCGCTATGCCAGTGAAGCTATTCTCTTCCTTGCCGCTCAAAAAGCAGAACTGATCGTCGTGGCCTGCGGAACCGCTTCGAGTGTCGCTGTGGCGAGGCTCAAGCAAGTGTTCCGCCTGCCGGTGGTGGGAATTGTCGAAGGGTTCTGTGCTGAAGCAGCTGGCCTTTGTCTGGCAGGGCGTCGCGTTGCGGT
>JBEGJP010000257.1:0-3445 GCA_041184525.1 Pseudomonadota bacterium
GTTTTCGCCATCAGGCGCTCGCAGGAAGTCCGGCCTTGCGTCCTGTCACAGCAACCGATTTCAATACGATTCCAAGCGCGCACTGGACAATTTTCAATGCCTCCCCCGTGGCTGAAGTGACGGGAACGATTGTCGTCCGTCCGGGACTTTTGGAGTGCTCGGAAGACGGGCCGAATGCCCACAATCCAAATTTTATTTCGCGGCCGCTCGCTGAGAAGCTCCACAACGGGTACGTCAAGCTGAATCTTGAGCGTGCGGCGGGTTATTATGAACACAGCTTCGGATTGAATCCCATGCCGGTGCATGGTTGGGATTTTCTGTTCGTGCCGAGTCCGGAGAACAAGTCGGGCTTGGTTTTGCAAACCTACAAAGGAAGTGCAGACGCCTCTTATCTGGAGGTCGTTTGGCAGCAGCCGGACGCCACTTGGAAAACCATTCATATTCCTGCATCGGAGTGTGAAATTGAGTGGAGTGAATCCAGTTGGCATCCGGGGCTCAGGGTCCACGTCCCTCGCAAGCGGATCATAAAAGCACGCAAAGACGGCTTTCTCATTGAAGTGAGCAATCAGATTTTTGGTGAGATTCCATTCATCCGAGCCCATTCGCCGGTGGTGCGGCATTTTTTCATTTCAGAGGAATTCTCGACCACCAACTGGAAAGTGACAGATGCTCAAGGCCATGTGTGTGTGCAAGTGAAAGATGCTCTCTCGGGTGGTGAAACGGCTCGAGGGCGTTGGTATTATAACTTGAGCGGAATTTTCCACGGAAGTTCGTCAAAGCCTTTTTAAGTGAGCTTCAATGCTGCACTCAGGACACTCTCGACGCTCAACTTCATCATGCACTCGTGTGTTCCCAAAGCACAGACATTGCGTTCGCAACGCAAGCAGCCTTCAGTGCGCTGAACGGCTGTGTGTCGTGTGGTGTCAGGGTGCGTCCAAGGTGCACTTGCCGTCGGGCCATGAATTTGCACAGTCGCAGCTCCGCCCGCGACTGCAACGTGGGAAAGCCCATTCGAGTTGCCGATCCAAAGTTGACATCGTCCTGCCAGTGCGGCGACTTCGGCCAGAGTCAAAAGAGGCGGAAAAACAGAGAGCGCTTGATCAAGGTGTTCTGCATTGAGGAGTGTGAGCAGCGTGTTGTGAATTTCCCGCACAAAGGCGTCTTCACCGGGTCCCCACATCCAGACTATTGTCACGTTCTTCTGCTTGATGAGCTCCAGAGCCAATGCAGCGTATGAGTCCGCCGGCCAACGGCGCAGCTCTCTGCGGTGTGTCGGGCTCAAAAGAATAAAAGGCCGATGATTCAACCCGAATTCGTTCAGCAATGACTCGATTCTTGCCACAATCGAGGGTGAACTCGGGATCCAAGGTTTCAACCAATGCAGCGACGGTTGCGTCGCACAGTGTTCGCCAAGAATCGGTTTGAGCAAATCCAGCCGCGCTTGCGCAGCATAGAGGTTCGCCCACTCGGCCGTGGCACAGAGGCGGTTGTAAGCCCAATTTCTGTTCCAGCGGGTTCTGATTCCGCTCCTCAGGCGGGCACCGCTCAGCCTTGTGAGAAGTGCTGTGCGCGGCGTGCAGATGCTGTCGACAACAATGTCGAAGTTTTGTTTTCGGATGTCTCTGATGAATTTGAGTTCTGCTGCAACGTGTTTGACCCACGTGCCGAGGAAATGCAGGGGCTGTTTGAGTGCAGCTCGCCAGCGCCACGATTTAAAAACGGGATGATAATGGATGGCGTTGAGGGCGGGATGTCCTTCCAGCAGTTGGCGTCCCATCGGGTGCGACAACCAAGCGATATGCGCATCAGGCATGCTTTCCCTCACTGCCGATGCGAGAGAACCTCCGAGCAGGATGTCCCCCAGTTGGCGGGGAAGGACGATGAGCACCCGATGTTGCTCAGTGCGTGAGGGATTCATGTCGGGTTTCCAATTTCAGGAGCGCGTTCGGTGTGGTGGTGCAGCGCTGGCTTGCGTGACCATTTTTTGTAGTCCCAGCACCATTGCCATGGAGATTGTCGGATGAGCTCCTCAAGCCATTGAGCATAGGCAATCACAATGGCCGGCAGCGGCTTTTCATTGCTGGTCACATTCTGCAGCCACAATCCATCAAACGTGTAGCAGCCGGGCCACATGCGACGGGAAGCAACGCAAACAAATTCACATTTCGAGCGCAGCGCTATTTCCACTCCACCTTCAGGAAAAGCCGCAGGGGCACCCAAAAACGGAGTAAAAAATCCGGCGTGCGCGGGTTTTTGATCAATGAGCAGGGCGATGGCCCGTTGCTGTTTCCACGCATTAAGAAGCTGGCGCACCAGATCTTTTCGATTCGTGTGGATGACCTCAATTTTTCTTTTGGCGCGGTACCATGACAAGAGTCTTGTTGCTGCAGGATGGCGGCTGGGTTTTGCCAGTGCCATGAGGGGCAGGTCGTTGGAGACCTGTTGAACGAGACAACTTGAAATCGCTTGGGCGGTGACTTCAATGTTTCCGAAGTGCGCGCTCAGAACTGCAACGCCCTTTTCATTTCTTTTGGCCTGAGTCGATGCGTCAAATAAGTTCCTGCGGGATTCGATATTGTCCCTGAGCACCAACGCGCCCAAAGGCCAGAGAACGAAATCTTCGATGACGAGCAATATGTAGTGGAACAAGACCGCACTCGTTCCGAACCACGCTGAAAGTGAATCTGATTTCCAGCGCTGATGGATATTTTCGCGCGCCACACGCGCCGGAAAAAGGCGTGTCAGAGCCAGCAAGGACGTGAAGAAGAACAACACACTGTAAACGGGGAGTAATGCAATGTTCAGTGCGGCATTCCAAAGGATGCGCGCCCCTCCTGCTGCGGGATTCAAGCTCACGTGCGCTCGTCCTCAGTTCTGGGGTTTTCCGTTCGGGGTGTCCGTTCGGCCCACGCGCGTTCTGTCTGGAAAAAGGTGTGCTGCTTTGTAGCTGCTGCGCACGAGTGGTCCTGAAGCCACCCCTTTGAAGCCGAGCTCTGCCGCAACCTGTTGCCAGTGTTTGAACTCGTCGGGATGAACAAAGCGTTTGATGGTCAAATGCTTGTTCGAAGGTTGCAGGTACTGTCCGATGGTGATGATGTCGACGCCCACGGAACGAAGATCTTTCAAGCTCTCTTCAATCTCAGCGGGTTCTTCTCCCAAACCCAGCATGAGAGCGCTTTTGGTGAAGTGTTCCGGCCGCATTTTTTTTGCGTTTTCCAGCACTCTCAAGCTTTGATCATACTTGGCACGTGCGTCGCGCACGCGGGGTGAGAGTCGCCGCACAGTTTCTACATTGTGTGCAAAGACGTCGATGCCTTGGCCTGCAAACAGGACAGTGCGCAGCGGCTCTTCGCGGCCTTGAAAATCGCCCGCGAGGATTTCGAGAATCAGGCTCGGGTTTTCCGACTGGATGGCTTCTACTGTCCGTGCGATATGTGCAGCACCG
>JBEGJP010000258.1:0-6770 GCA_041184525.1 Pseudomonadota bacterium
GGCAGTTCTGCAAACTGATAGCGACGCCGGCGTGTCGGGCATGGTGGGGCATTCAACCGAACGGCTGTCCTCAATTCTGTTGAGCCCTTGGTACCGCTACCGCATCTCTGAATCACTTGAAATGGAAGGCCTCGCTCTGCTCTGCCCGTTGTCAAAAGGTGTGGAAAACAACCCCATGTTTCGAATTGAGTCGAACAGGAGCTGCCTGAGCATTTCTGGATCATCTGCGTTACTGCGGATGCTGGTGAATTGGCGTTCATCGGAATCATGGCTTTGGACGGCTGGCATCGTGCCGGCTTCCTTTGTCAAACCTTTTTTTCTGCCCATCCTTGGATTCACATACATTGGGGCGCAGGAAAAAGATGCAACGCCGACATCTGCGGAGCAAGGAAGGGATGAGCGGCAATGAAGACAAAAATCAAAGGCACTGTGTTCACTTTGCTTCTCTCTGGAGCCGGCATTCTGGCGATGGCGGGCTGCGGGCATAAAAATCCCTCTTTCAACAAACCCTATCGTGCTGAAGTGCTGACCTTGAATTCTGTCGACGCTCTGGGGAACGAAAATTGGTCTGTCGAGGAAAAGGAACTTGCGACGCTTGAGAAGCCAGATTCTCTGGAGGGCGCTCACTTTAAGGTAATCCTCGGCGGAACGATTGAAATCAACTCCAATGTCGGATCGCTTGTGGAAGGGAAAAGCCGCTCGGAAAATTCATCCGGCTTTTTCAGATTTTCATCGCGGAATGGGGTGATGGTGGGGCGAGACACGACCTCTTTGCTTGCACTTTCCACCTTCTACGCGTTCGAACAGGTCGTGATGAAAGTAAAAGAAACAACCGGATTTGAGCCAACTGACCTGATCGGCAACTCAAAAGAATCCTATAAAATCTTCCTTGAACCCGCTTTGGTTGATGCCCATTCAGACAAGAAAGCGGTCCTCATTCCCAAACTGAACGCTGCGTTCAATCCCTTCAGTGACGAATTTTATTTCTTTCGCCGCTCCGAACTGGAGGTTCATCCCTTTTCGGCAAACATCAAGGTCATAGCGCACGAGTTCGGACATGCTCTTTTCAAAAAAGCATTTTTCAAAGGAAAAAATGATTTTTGCGTTTCTGCAACTCAACAGGAAATTGCCCAGAGGCTTTCGGACAAATTCTTTGCCGGTCGGTTCACAAACGAGTTTGCCATCTCGGGACTGAATGAAGGATACGCTGACTTCAACAGCTACGTGATGACATCATCCCCACGCGTGTTGTCAGGTGCAGTTGCAGGCACAAATGATGCCTCGCGCGCCCTAAATGGTCCTGATTTCACATTCAATCAACTTCCATCGGAGGCTGTCTGCTCGGGTGCATTTTATTGTATTGGAACTCTCTTCGCACGCTCTCTTTACTCGGCTGCTCAGACTTATGCAGCCGGTTCAAAGGAACTCATGGCATTCAGCCGTCGCATCAATGAGGCAATCACTGCGACTCCCGACATTCTTAACCTTCCACCTGCACGCGATATTCTACCATCACCCTCAGCATCATCTGCTCAATGCAAACGTTCTCAGAAGATCTCATTGAGCTATGACGGCGCAATGACAAGTGCTTTTCTGCATGCATTTTTGAAGTCTTTTCCTGAGGGCGAAGAAAAATCAAAACTGTGCACGTCCTTCGCAAAGTTCTTCGGCGATTCCGGTTTCAATAAGGAGGCACGGAGTGTCTGCCCCTCTTGATTCACTTATTCAGCTCGTAAGCCTCGGTGCAGCGGTCGCAATGTCAGATCGCAATGATTCGGACAACATGAGCACGCGGGTTCCTCAATACGAAATGGCGATCCAAGCGTATTCCATCCTCCCGTGGCCGAATGTTCACATGCGCTCGGGACTCCGGCTGGGCATGGAAGGCGCCGCCGATGAGAGCCATCCCCTTTCTCTTGAAGTGAAGGAGAGTGGAACCCGTTTCGCACTGGAATCAGGAGTGGTGCTCGATGGCCCGCTCCTTCCATCGGCTTCCATTCAGGCCTTGGTCTTGAGGCGCTCACTGGAGCTCGACACCCACGGGACTTCAATCGTTCTGACACCACAGTCGAAACGCACCGAGTGGCTTTTCGGTGGTGCCTTCCAAGTGGGTTTGGGCATTCCCATTCAAGGAGGACGTGTTCTGTTGGAGCCGTTCTACAGAGTCCTCGTGATTCCCAGCGACGTCCGTCAGAGCTCCCAGTGGGGTGGTGAAGTCAGTTGGGCCTTTGATGAACTCAAGCAATAATGCAAAGTTAATCTAATTATTTCAGAGATATGGACGAATACCCATTCTTGCCAAAGGACCGACAGAAAATCATTGCAAGTCCCGATTTTTGGCTGCTACGATCGATCAGAATTTGTTTTGTGAGGTTCCTGTGAAAGAGCCCAGCACTTTCAAAAATGAAGAGATTCCTCCGACGTCCCCACTCGCGGACTTGCCCAGCCAAACGCTGGCGCGCGTGGTCGCGGATTTGCAAACCACCCGCCCGGCGCCCGGTGTTTGGCGATTCCTGTCGGCAGCGGTTCTCTTTTTCGCAGCGCTCGCTGCTGCCTATGAACATTCTCTGAATGATCCTCTCTTTTATGTGTTTTCGGTCTTGGCTGGCATCTTTTTTACAGCCTCTGCTGTCACCACACACGATGCGATTCACCACACACTCACTGGTCTGAAGTGGTTCGACGAGATTTCCGCACGCATCGTGACATGGTGTGTTTTCTGGCCGCACGGGGTTTATTCCGAGCTTCACAAATTGCATCACAAAATGAACGGAACGGACTTGCGCGATCCTGAGCGGGTGACCTTCTCAGAAGATGAGTATGAATCAGCCGGTGCGCTTAAAAAGTTCTACATCCGTAATCAATTGTGGGTGTCTGTTTTCGTTTCCGGTGGAATTGGAATGATCATCGGGCATTTGGCGCGTTCTTTGCCTTTTCTTTCGCACTCCCGTGCCTTGAAGCGAGAGCTGTTGATCGACACGGCTGCCATCCTCGCCATCAATGGAACGCTCTATACCTTGGCGGCTAAAAATGGCGACCTGCTCAAGGCCGTTGTCCTTTACGTCCTCGTTGAAAGAATCGGGGGAGGCCTTCTTCAGTTCCGCTCCCACATCGAACACTACGGTCTGAGCGGAAAAAGAGGCAACTATTTCGCAACTCAGTTGCACGCCTGCAGAAACATTGAAACCAACCGATCGATGATTTGGATCTTCAATGGCCTCAACTACCACTCAATCCACCATGCCTTCCCCAAGGTGCCGTTTTACCACCTCGAGGAAGCTCACCGGAGAATGACGCGTCTTCTGGAGACGGAAGGTGCTCAGGGTATGCCGCAGCACAAAGGCTATTTGAGGACCTATTTCAGTCTCGCCAAGCGTATGCAGCTTATAAACAAGAGTCCGACTCAATCGCCTCAAATCGGCTGAAACGCTTGAACTGCACCTTTCAGTCGAGAAAGGTTCTCACGGGTCTTCGGGCCACAGGCAAATAGGGAAATCGACAGAACGGATTCTGCTGTCTTCCCAAATGATCGGGTATGCAGCTGCGCTCTTCGACGGTCAATCGCTCATCGCGATCAGGAACATCGAGAGATTTTGACTCACACTCCCAACGGCTGTTCCAACTGCCAATCCTCAAGAGAGCACCGAGGCCAAGAACACTGTCGGATGTCCTGAGACGACAGATTCCAACACGGCTGCGGCTGCTGGTGTCCGGAAAAATAATCAGCGTCGGCGTGCAATAGAGAGCATCCGGAAAAACCTGATTGCATTGATTCTTGAGTGCTGCGGGAATTTGCATCGGTGCGTGATTCACCGCTGATGTTGCCCAATTTCTGATCCCCACGACGTCGGAACGCTGAGACTCATATCGCCAGTCGAATTCCGTGACCACACACCGTGCATCGACAAGTTGCTCGCGTTCAAAGGGGCGAAGGTAACTGGCTTCGAAATGGACACAGACCAGCGTCGGATGGTTGTCGGGACTCTCACTTCCGGAATAAACGAAAACCCCGCGCCCATTTGCAGAACCGTGTTCGCATTGCAAGACCTGTTCATCGCCGGCAGCACAAACAGCTTGTCCATCCCAAATGGCATCCGGCTCCGAGTTCTTTTGTGAATCACTCACTGGAGTGTCTTCAACGGCTGAGCTCAGCTTTTCGTCTCCGCATCGTTCCTTCAAGAGGCGCCTTGCTTCGCTCCGGAATCGCACGAGTTCTCCGTCTTCAACCTCACTGTGCATTCTGAGCGCACTGCACTCCTCTTCCGACACGTTTGGAAGTGGAGAACTTTCTGAGGAACGAAGGATCAAATTAAGTGCGTCTGAAATGCGACTATCTGCCCGCCCTACAGCGGGAAGAATCAAGAATGCCAATGACGCCGACCAACACAAAGAAGTCCTGAACAGAGATTGTGACATGGGGGACACTCCTTTTTGCCAGACAAAGGGTTCCCAAGCACACTTCACTGCGCAAAAAGAAATTTCAAAAAAAAATTTATGGACGCAGAAAAGATTCCACTGCGGGCGCAACGAGAATCGAAAGGGAAAGCAGAAGATCGGCAGAGGAATCAGGGTGTCGTATCGGCCACCTGACGGCGTATGATTTTGGGTTTCTTCTGAGGAACCAATGTGTTCAAGCTCAGCATTTCATCAAACCGAGGAGAGTCAGGAGTTTTGGAGCCCGATTTCACCCAGCCCAAAAACGATGCCATGACCACCAACGTCACCAAAATGTATGTTGCTCTGAAAAGCATCTTGACCTCCTCCAAAAGAGTGATCCCTTCAGGTACTTAAACAGAGATACAAGCCTCGACAAGGATTTTTTCGGCCGATGAGCCAGTGAATAAAGTGCAAATTAAGCTACCGGAACTCCTGTGTTTTATTCCCAATCTGACTTTTGGATTGCGAAAAAGACCGGAGAATCCGGCAAACATCGTCGTCGGACACCTCTTCAAACGACCTGTAAAACTCGCCCACGGATGAGAAGAAGTGAGGCACATCCAGACAAAGAACATGGTCCGCGAAACGATGCATGATCGAAGCCCCACTTTGTGAAGAGACTGGAACGGCGGCAATCAGCTGCGAAGGTTCTTTGCGGCGTGCCCACAAGAGTGCGGCCCTCATAGTGGCACCCGTAGCAACGCCATCGTCTACGACCACAACGGAATGACCCTTCAAAACAACATGCGGAAGTGCCTGCCGCCAACGAAAATTCCGTTGCCTCAGAACCTCAAGACTTTTCTTGAACCAACTCCTCAATTGCTCTGGCGGAAACTCAAGCACCTCTTCATCGGGATAATAATTTCCCTCGACATCAACTGCACCGAGCGCGAATTCCGGAGCTAACGGAGACGCCACCTTTCGCACAGGGGCAATAGTCATTTCACATTTCAGGCCTTGCGCAAGCAGGGCTCCCATGGGAACTGCACCACGCGGAATAGCCAAAATCAAAGGATTTAATATCTTCAGGGCGAGGAGACGCTCCAGCAAAAGCCTTGAAGCATCCAAGCGATCTTCGTAGGTCATGTTCTTCCCCCTTGACGACAAGAACATAACCGAAGGCTTGCGCGAGACTGATCAGCAATTCTTTTTTTAAAGGAGAAAAGTCACCTTAAAAAAAAGCTTTTTTACGGCCGGCAGGAATCAAGAAGAACAGGCCTTATTGGCACTGAACGTTGTCCAATCGTGGTCCGCGCCCAGACGGTGCAGATGGTTTGAATTCAATCGGGACAGTGACAACACCGATCTTCAGACTCAGCTGTTTTGAATCGACATCTACGAATTCAATGCGTCCGATTGAAGTGCTCACTCCGTAGACGTTCGTTCTCACGCCATCAGTTTTAACGCGATGGAGGTCGGCCAATCCGAAACCGGCGAGAAAATTGATCTCAAAATCAACGCTGCCAAGCACAGGAACATTCTGAATATTCAAAGTGCATTTGAGTGGATTTCTCATCTGCATGGAAAGCAAGATATTGGAGGAAGCACCTCCCACCATCAGTGTGTCGGTATTTTCAACAATCTTGCGCGTCGTTTCGTCCGCAGGACCTTGGGGTATAAAGGGGGATATGATGGAGTAAATGTTTCTCAGGTTGGAGCCTTTCAACATAATCTGCAGGTTCCTCTTCCAGTCGAATCCCGGCTCAAGAACGACATTTGCGATGGCCGTGAAGGCTGCAGAAGGAGTGAGTGTAGGCGGTTGCTGAAATCCCGGAACCTGAAAGAACTGAACTGGAATTCCCTCAATTCTGGTTTGACTTGTTTGTAATGTCATCCTGCTTGGTTGAGAAAGGTCAAGACGCACAACGTCTTCAAGATTTCCTCCCAAAGCATCTGCAATCTGCAGCCCAGAAATGGAAATCAATTGCTTGCCGACGAAATGGGCGACAACTTTCTTTTTTCCGATCAGGCGCAAACCATTGAAGATTGCAACGGCATTGTCCATGGAATTCTCAAGAACAAGCGCGTCATCTTCTTTCCTTAAGATATTCCATGGAATTTTGCTGACGAATGACAGCGTCGAGCTCGCTCCAAAAGTCGAAAAAAGTTCCTGTACGGTTTTTCTGTCGAAATCTGCGCGGGTCAATTGGATGCCCGTCAAACTGTCCATCAACTCTGCAAAAACATCGACTCCGGCCCTCCACTGATCGGTCGGGATGCTGTCGTCTGCCTCGACGGAACAATTTTTGAGTTGATAGGCTTCACACCACGTCTTGAAATCGAGTGTTGTCGACTCATGAAGAGAGAGTGTGCGGGTTTGCGCACTTTGGAAT
>JBEGJP010000259.1:0-4412 GCA_041184525.1 Pseudomonadota bacterium
AGATCGCGCCGCGTTTCGGTGCGGATGGCCAGACGCTCCTCTTCAGAAAGAGACGTGTGAACATCGCCCCAAAATCCAAACGGCCGCGTGATCTTCACAAAATTCACAAGAGTCTCGCGCGGGGTCGGAGGTGTGAGCAACGTGCCGATGACAGAGCCAGCAAGCGAAATTGCACTGGGGAGCAAGAAACCCATGTACTCGGGCATTTCGATTTTAAACACACGGATGAGAACAGCAGCCAGCATCCCGAAGATGGTTCCCAAAGCGAATCCGTAGCCGTTGTAACGCCACCAGTACCAGCGCAACAACAAAGGAACGAACAAACCGGTTCCAAAGGCCATGGTGATCCAGCCCCAGATGTCGTTGATGTTCACACTGTCCAGACTAAACGCGAGCCCCAAAACAACAATGGCGACCGTAGCTGCGCGCGAATGCCAGAGAAGTGCTTTCGGCGTCGCCTCGGGCTTCAAAAATGTCTGATAGATATCTTTCACCCAATAGGCAGCACCGGCGTTGATCACTGCGGTAAACGTCGACATGGCAGCAGCCATGAAACAGGCAATCACCAATCCTTTCATTCCCGCAGGCATGTAGTGGGCAATCACCGTCGGAAGAACCAACTCCGGATCGATGACCTTCCCCGTCGTCATTCCATAATGAATGCCGAGCAAAGCAAGACCCATGACCAACGGCCAGCGGAAGGACAACAGAAGAATCCAGAAAAGGGAGAGCAATCCTGCCTCGCGGTCGCTCTTGGCAGCACAGTAACGCTGGCTGGTGTAACCACCCGCGCCTGCAAATCCTTCGATGCAAGTTTTCAGAAGGTAGAAAAAAATTGTGATGCCGAAAATGTTGTACCGCGAATACTCACCCGGCAGATCGATGTGCATGGGAGGAAGAACCGCAGCCCAGTCATTCAACGTGGTGCGCACCGCCTCGAAACCACCGTGACCGTTAGGAACCGACACCATAAATTCAGGCGGCAGTTCGACCTGCGTCATGGCCATAAAAATCACATAGAGCACGGCGACAAGAATAAGCCCGCCTTGAACCACGTCTGTCCACACCACACCATAAAATCCGC
The DNA here is from genome assembly GCA_041184525.1 of Pseudomonadota bacterium. Classification (GTDB taxonomy): domain Bacteria; phylum Bdellovibrionota_B; class Oligoflexia; order Silvanigrellales; family Silvanigrellaceae; genus RFOM01. Next base: position 1,085 of record JBEGJP010000259.1, read on the forward strand.
TCGCTGCGGTGTAGACCATCGTCAGAAGGATGAGAGCAATAGAAGCAATGCGATCATCTATGCCCATGAGCTCGCCAAAGAACTTACCGCCACCGACAGCAAAATAACTGATGATCCAAACCGACACGACCAAATTCATGATGGCACTGATGAGCCGTGCCGTGCGCCCTTCCTTGCCGTCACCGAAGCGGAGCCGCATCCATTCTGCGAGAGTCATGACCTGCGCGCGGCGTGTCCACTTGCCCATAAAAATCATGAAGAAGGCCATGATGAGAACGATGCCGCCGCGAATCTCAATGAAGAATCCTTTGACGCCCAAAGAATATACGAGAGCAGCAATCACCATCGTGCCGGCAATATCCATATTGGATGCCATACCGGACGCTCCCAACGCCCACCACGGGAGATCACGATTCCCAAGAAAGTAAGCGTCAATGCTGCCGCGCGCTTTCCGCTCTAACCACAAACCCAAGACCATGATGCCAATGAGGTAAACAGCAATGACCGCGTAATCGATACCCACAAGCAGGCTGTTGCCGGTGTTCCAGTTCATTGTTCACTCTCCAAAGTCTTGAGGGTATTCCAGCAGAGCAGAAGTGCACGCGGCACATGAAACGCACATTTGTAAGGGCCACCTTTGAAAGTTTGGCTCACGCGACCCTCACGATCGAGATACCCATACCATTCGCCATACTGCGGATCAGGAAAACGGTCGAAGGTGTAATTCTTGGTTTGCGTGAAGAGCTGCCAGTCGGCTGCACTTCGGGAGAGCTTGTAATTCAAAAGGTGCGCATACAGCGCTTCGCAATGTGGCCACCAGAGTTTCATGTTCCACTCCAGCTGCACCGGCGAATGCCCCTGAGCATCGAGAAAATAGAAAAGGCCTCCGTGCGCGCTGTCCCAGCCTTCCGCATGCGACCAGCGCACCACGTTTTGTGCCAATTGGGAAAGTTCCGCGTTGTTCTGGCGCTGTGCCCAATGTTGCAGAAACCAACCCGCCTCGATGGCATGCCCTGGGTTCAGCTGTCGCCCCTCGGGAAGATCCAAGCACAGGGAACCATCGGGCCGGACAAATTCGTACACGCGTTTCTCATCGGCTTTGACGTGCTTCAGGAATGCTTTTTGGCAGTCAGCCAGTTCTTGCCCGAACGGCGCACCGGCGCCATCGGTGAGTTCCTCGATGAGGTTCATCAGAATCATCGGCACAGCCAACGATTGGAGGGGCGTTTCTCCGGCATAAGAAGGACGTCCGACTTTGCGCCAATCGAAAGCCCATTCCCACACTTTGGCAAACATCCGCTCGGCTTCGCGTGCATAAGAGGAATCGCCGCTCGCACGCGCGTATTCCGCCATCGCCATGATATAAAAACATTCGCTGAAAATTTTGCGCTGGACATAGATGGGTTGGCCGTCGCGCGTCATGCGGAACGGCAGACGGTCGTCTTTTCCAAGGGCTTTGTTTCTGAGAAACTCGGCTCCGCTGCGCGCCATCTCAAGCCACAATGGTTTGGCTTCCACGGTGCGGTAGAGCTTGCTGAACAACCACGTTTCGCGCCCCTGCAACCAACCATATTTGCTATGGTCGAAGATTTTCCCCGTCCGATCGAGGCAGTTCCAAAAACCACCATTCTCCTTGTCCCACGAGTGTTTCTCCCAAAAAGGGATGACGCGCTCAAAGAGCTCAGTTTCGAACTCGCGTCTCAATTCGGTTATGGTGTGTTTAGATGGAGTCATGTCAGAGATCCTCACCGCGAATCCATTCCTGATAGCGACGGTAAAGTTGGTGCGCCGCCGGATAAATGGAGTTCGGGCTCATGAAATGGGAAAATTCAAAGGTGATGAGTTTGTCCACGCCCGCGGCAGCCGCCTGCTCCGCTTTGTAACGCAATTTGCGGATGTCGGTGGGAGGGAACTTGATTGGCATGTCGCGATCGAAGCTCTCCAGATTGCTCCAGCATTGCAAGCCATGACGGACCGCGAGGTCGCGATTCACCTTGAGATAATCAGGCAGGTCGAGAAACGACATTTGCCCGTCCTGAAACGCAACGACATCCACCTTGCCTTCCAGATCACGAAAGACAGAGCTCCACTCCTTCACATGCTGATCCAGTGAAATGGCCTCTGCACCGAATTGCTTGACACCTTTGACATACGGCGACATCAAAATCGGAATTTTCTTGAGCGCTTTCAAATGTGCAGAAAGTTCGTCGTAAACCTTCATCATGCCGGCATCGAAGGTGTTGATCTCGTGACTGATGTACCAACCGCCGAAGGCCTTGCGGTGGCCGTAGCGATCCATGACCTCGGAACAGAAATCACGGTTCAGGTCAGTCTCTTTTCGGTAGTCCCCATTGATCCAATGCTGGCCGGAATCATAGGTGCCGAAATAAAACGTCATGCCGCAGCGCTCGGCTTCACCCAGAAAAAGATCGACCAAATCTGTGTACGCGGGCAAGCACGGACGGTGTTTGCCGATGACCTTCGAATCGAACGTCAGACGCTCCCGATATCCTGCACGTATGAGAATGACGGTGTCGATACCCACAGCTTTCATGGCATCGAAGTCGGCTGCCCACTCGCGTCTGCCCCAATTCTGCGGGGGAATATCGTGAGTGATTTCATCCAAAAATGTTCCGGTGATCTTCAACATAAGACTATTTTCCCGCAGTGATTTTCCAAGTTTTGATCTCAAAAGGATTGAACGTGACATCCATCATGCCGTTCGAAAACGGGATGGGTTTGTGTGCGATGGGGGTTTCGTCGTCGAGACGCATTTCCTGCACTGTGCCGCTCGAAACGGGAAGATCGAGTGTCGCCGACACAGGAGATGCCGTCGGATTCAACATCCGCAGCACACACCCGCGTTCCATATCCAAAGGCTTGAGAGCCATGAGCTGCAAGGGAACATCTTCAGCAGCCAACAGACTCACAGGCCGCATTTTCTTTGCTGCCAGCGACGTCGGGACCACAGGAATTTCCTGCACCCACGCAGGTTCAAGAATTTCTTTCAGTGCACGCATGGCTGCCACACAAGTGCCCTCAGGCAGGAGCCCGAATGCGACACGGTGCTGCAGTGATTTTTGCAGCTGTGCCTCGGGAGTGGCGCGCTGAGGACCTGCTTGACACGAACGGATGCGCCCCCCGCGTACGGACAGATGCCCGACGGCACGGTGCAGAGTGAGTGCGATGTTGAGTCCTGAATTTCGGCCCGTTTTCTCGAACTCGTGAAGGCCTGCTCCACCGCAGAACGAAACCCCAAAACTCCCTTCGCACACGACACCGTTGTTCGTGTGATGCACAGGGTAAGGCTTTTCACCCGGGTACCGTG
>JBEGJP010000260.1:0-5778 GCA_041184525.1 Pseudomonadota bacterium
TAGGCACACACCGCGCCTTTGCGCTTGCCGCCTTGATTGACCGCGATCGTGGAGGAGTCCTGAACTTTGATGAAGGGGATGACACCCTGTGAGCGTCCGTTGGTTCCTTTGATCCACGAACCGCTTGCGCGGATGGGCGTCCAGTCGTTGCCGAGTCCGCCGGCGAACTTCGAAAGAAGTGCGTTGTCCGAGTACTGGCGGTAAATGTCGACGAGGTCATCTTGGACTGTGGTGAGGAAGCAGCTCGACATCTGCGAACGGTGAGTGCCCGCATTGAAGAGAGTGGGTGTGCTCGGCACATAGAACATTTGAGAGATCACATTATAGAACTCCGCAGCACGGCGCGAAGCTTCCACACTGTTTTTCTCTGCCAAAGCCATTCCCATGGCCACACGCATCCAGAAATGCTGGATATCTTCATAACGGTTGCCTTCTTTGTGGAGAAGGTAGCGGTCATAAAGAGTGTGGGCACCCAAGTAGTCGAACAAGTAGGTTCTGTCGGGATTGATTTCCTTTTGCAACGCCTCGAGGTCAAGTTCGGCCAAGCGTGGGCTGACGTGGCCTTGCTCAATCCCGAACATCACATATTGGCGCAGCGTGGGACGAACTTTCTCGCTTTCAGGCTTGCTCACGGGCGTTGTGTCGGTGCTCAGGCCCAATGTCTGCAAAGTTTCGAGACGCAATTTTTCAGCAAGAACTGCGGCTGCGAGAAACGAGTACTCCTTGCCCATTTCAATCTTGGGACGGAGGTCGAGAATGATATTCTCGAGCGACGCGTTCAGGTTGATATTCGACAGATCGAGCCCTTGGAGAGTCACACGAGGGTGAAAGAGCCGGAATGCAGCGTTCGCCATAAATTGCTCCTTGCAGGCGGTTGGGTCTTCCCATGACAAAGGCAACAGCGACACCGTGAGTTCTGGTAGAAGAGCCTCATACCTTACATCTGTGCGGGGTCAGAAGATTGTCTTGTCACATATAGTGGTACCGTAGCTGAAAAAACACTGTCAATAGCGTGGGTAGAGTTTTCTTCGTGTGAATTTTTAATTGGCTGATTGGACAGGAATTTTTCAAATTCGTAAGTTCTTTCAAAAAATCAGTCTCAGTTGCACGCAATACAGGCGAAAAACTTCATGCATAATCAAACAGCACGAGATGCATCATAGACAAACAACCCGCAACTGATGTACCCCTGCCCGTCGCTCCCATATGCTCAACAATAAGGCCCTTCGAAAGGACGCCTGCGATCATGCACCACCACTGGGATTTCTTTGGCCCCGACGCAGAAAAAACCGCAAAACACTTCGAAAAACACATTCTCGAGTTCGCGCGGCAAGAGAATCTGCAATTTGACGCCAGCGGCATCTTTCACGCCGATGAACACCATACAGGCTACTGGGTTGAAACATCCTGTGATTCGGATTCCGAGAAAATAAAAAAAAGACTGCGCCCGAGACGCAGTCTTTCTGCAGAGGAACACCATCAACTTCTGTCAGAACTCAAGTCCTGAACCTGTGACTTGACGTCAACGCTGCGCGGAAACACTCATTTGTGACACCAAACTCGGCTCGTCGGCATGCTCAAAAACCGCACGCACAAGCCCCAAAGGCACGTACTTAAGCCCGTCAATGAGCAATGCTTTGCTCTCTGACTCGAGAGGTTGTCCATTCTCGAACGCATCGTCCAACTGAGACACAAGATCGCGCTCTGAATTCTGGACACGACAGTCCGAACCGGCAGTCGAACAGATCTGTTTGACCGCATCCAAACCCATGCCGAGCAGGACCAGCGAGGAGGTCACCACCGACTTCCCTTGCCGCAGGCTCCGCACGGCCATGCGCATCATTTCCACCTGAACCTTCGCCTTGACGAGTGATTGTGTGCGCGACGATTCATTCAAAAAAGGTTCGATCACGGTATTCAAGTAACTTGCAATACCGAATCCGTTTGCATTGAAGACCAGCCCGCGGTTGATGGTCACATTCACCGTGCTGGTGCGGAAGACTCCGCTGTAGGTGGCCGTGTCGGCAAAATTCCAACCGCCGCGCACGGGTTCCCAGTCAGCACCCTCGCGCGCGGGACGCACAGAAACATCATGGAAACGTGTCAGTAATTTATTTTCTTTGAATTCGAATCGCCCGAGCACCGGATTGGTGGAGACGGCATTCCCTTGCAAACTGAAGTCAACGAGTCTCACTTTCAAGCCGGTTTCATTCGCAGCCAAGGCCGGTGGCAGATCGGACTCGCTCGTGAGCACCTGATAAAGACAACGGCTGCGCTTGAAGGGCGAAAAGAGTTTCTTTGCGACACCATTCCGACGCAGGAGAGGCAAACCCGCCTCCACCACAGGGAGGCCCACCCGAAGCCCTTCCGAACAGGTTCTGTGCAGGAGATCACTGTAGCTTTTTGAACCCAAACTCAAACCGAGCACCCCTAAGCCCAAGCTGGACTGAACAAGCGTACCGGGCACCTGCACAACGAGTGTCAAACATTCACCCGCATTCAACCCCGCACAAAAATCGCTCTCTTTTTTCATTTGGAAAAACGAAGCTTCAGAATGCATGAGGAGCGGATCTTGTCCGCCGACGGTGCTTTCGTGCACAGCAGGAACATGCTCGATCGCCGGATCCACTTCCACGCGCCGGTCCTCGAAACTGGGAGCACTGCCGCCCGACGCGACATCGTTGTCGCCGGTTTGTGCCATCGGACCCCGAGAGATGCGCACTGCTGAGGTCCCGCACGCCATGGGGGTACTGACAATTGTCATACCTGTGAGAACTCCCAAGCCCACCAGATAGGATTCCATCCACTTGCGGCGCCGTCTGAGTTTGCTGCTGTGCGTGTCCGTGTTCATGGTGCTCTCCTGCTGGCGAGATCGGCGGATCTCCACAAGAGGCGCAACAGCAATGCCTGTGCCAGAAATGGAACGAGTGTTTCCAAACAGTCTCATTCACGGAAGGTGTTGAAGGATTTTACACTGTATTATGAGTCGACATACATCTATGAAATAAAGATATTTTTTAAAATCAACTCGAAAACGAATCCACTCCGTGTTAGCACGGGGCAGCTTCAGGGGCGACACGCGAGATCGTCTCCGGACAGCGGTGAGGGTGGAACGATGATGTTCAAGAATCGAACTCCTGTGGCACGAACGGTTCTCCTTCTCATGAACATGGTGGGAATCACAGCCTGCCACGCCGGCTCCTCCGCTCGCACACAGAGCAACTCACTCAGCCTTTCAGTGCCATCGGCGAAAGGTCTCTTCCAACTCGAAGCGCAAAAACTTGAAGCCTCGTCTTCTCTCGCATCCATCGTTCTCTTGCCGCAGGCAACCGCGTCCGCTGACGGGTTGACGATCGCCTACTCTTTTTCATTGGCATCTGCGCAGGATGAGCAAATTCTCGGATTGAGCACACAGCCCCAAATCGAAAATGTCTCCGTGCTGGCGCGGACCGCTGATGCGCGAGTTGTTTCATGCGAAAGCGCTTTGTCAAAGGCGTCACAGTCCGAACAAAATGAAAAATTCATGACAGCACAGTGCGGCACAGAACGTGTCGTCCTGAAACTGAAAATGAGCCCTGCACAAGCGGACAGGCTTGCAGAGACACACCTGCTTCAAGCGCTTTCCGCAGGAGCACGCGTGCCTCTCCGCTCCCTAACCGACATCATCGAACTCTCTCTTGGAAGTGCGGCGGTGACACTCCACCGAAATGGAACAAGCCGCTCTTTCTCAATCACGGACCAACAAAAAAGTGAATTGCTCTCCGCTCGGCGTGGCCTCACTCTGAACGCAGCAAACAGCTCAATCTGCTCTGGTCCCTGTTCCGAACTCGCCGGCGATTTCCAACTCGAACACGACTCAGCCGGAACTCTGAAGCTGACCTTGATGAATGCAGCCGTGGGACAAAAGACCTACCGATTCACAGGGTCGGAAAGTGTGCGTGTGGCGAGCTACAACGTGGAAAACTTTTGGGACGACGTTTCTGACAACAGCACCCCTTACGACGATTTCTCTGCCTCACTTTCCAATTGGTACAGTGACAACATGGCTGCAAAGAAATCAGCCCGCGTCCGTGATGCCCTTCTGGCAGCGGGACTCCCTGACGTCGTCGGTTTGCAGGAAATCGAAAGTGCGGAAAACAAAAGCCGTTCACTGGAAATTCTAAAACAAGACCTCGCTCCCTTGGGATACAATTATTATGCTTTGGGGCAACAGGCGGATGACAATCCAACCGCTGTCACAACTGCGTTCGTCAGCAAATATCCGCTCTTGGAAAACCAACGCATCGATTTTCTTTTCAAAGACAGTTCCCTTCCTGAGGAAAAGCAGAAGGATTTTATCGATGCTTCACGCGATCCGCAGAGGGTGACCATCAATCTCCTGCAAAACAAAACAATCACCCTCGTGAACAGCCATTGGAAAAGCAAGAGAGACAAATCTCCTGTGGGTGATGACATGCGCAAAAGCATTGCCACCCTGTTGCGCGAACATCTGCTGGGACTCGAAAAGGCCTCGGGTCGTGCCGTGAACGCACTCGTGTTGGGTGATTTCAATGCCGACTACCGAGAAGCACCTGTGCGGGAAGGACTTGGATTGAGCCGCTCGCTTGCCGAAGCGCGTAAAAACCCCGATGCACTCTTCCCTCTTTGGATGACCCTTCCCGCGAGTGAACAAGGCAGTTATCCTCACGATTCTCATCTCCAAGCACTCGACAATATCATCATCAACCGAACACTTCTCAGTTCGAACGACTTGGTGCTCGCCGGTCCTTTGCAGATTGTCGGTAAAAATCAAAAAGGCGATTCACTTCTCATCAACGGTGACGGACTCCCGCTGAGATCGCAGCTGCGCAAATACAAAGGCTCCGACGATCTGATCCGAACCGTCCACTTCAACGCCGGCTATTCAGACCATCTGCCCCTCGTTGCTGAATTCCGATACGGCTCGGGCCAGAACTCAACGGCGTTCGCCTTTGCGCCCGCAATTGAGACACAAACCATAGACGCTCTGCCGAATGTTGAAAACACAGGGGAAGCCTGTCTCGATACGGACGCTCAGCGTTTGTCTCCGGAATCTCTGCAGAGTGCCCCGCGCGGCTCCTGTGTGCTGCTTGAAGGTGTGGCCCTGACACTGCAAAAGACAGGCCTCTACAACATCTCTTTTGTTGTGAACAATGCTCAAGAAAGCAACGGGCCAATGAAAGTCATCGTCACCGCCGACAGAGCGTTCGGTGCAAACAAAGAGTGGCTGCGCAGCAATTTGCAAACGTCCGAAGGCAAAACTCTGCTGCGGCTGCGCGGGCACGTGGGACTCGTCGAAGGCAATCTTGCCATCTTCATTCACGACCCTAAAACCGACATCAACCTGCAATAAAAAAGGCGAGCCGGATTCAGCTCGCCTCTTCTGCCGTGGCAGGTTTTTCGATACGCGGTTCATTGCCGTCAAAGACGAGCAAACGCTGCTCTCCTTCGAGCACTGTTGCCAAGTTGACCGGACGGTTCCAAATTTTAAAAAGACTGCTCATGGTCTCCATAGCCCAGTCAATTTTCAAATCTTTGCCTTGGTGCTTGTGCTGCAGCAGCAATTCGCCGCGGTTGTGAAAATTCCCGTCGACAACTTCAATCACAGGCTGACCGAAGTTGGTCAGAGCATCGAGCAACTCACGTTTGATGGCGGGGAACTCGCGGTCATGGATGACAGCTTGCCCTGTCCGTCTGTCGGAAGCCCATGTGAACAGCTTGGCCTCTTCGCAAAAATCTTCGTCGAGGAATTCATCGATG
>JBEGJP010000261.1:0-27467 GCA_041184525.1 Pseudomonadota bacterium
GTCCTGCCCAGCCAAGCGAAATACATTGTTCTCTCCGAGAAACGCGATGAGCTGCTCTCACCTTGTGAACTCGACTTCCTTCTTGACCAAATGAACCTCGCAGCCTGCCGCGTGGTTTTCAACGCCGACAACCTGCGCAAAGAACTGTTCACACTGCTGCTCGACGAAGGCGGCATGCCACTCGAATCGCCCGCGGCCCGATGGACGGTCACAGGTTCTGCCTCAAAATCAGCACCCGCCACGCCTTCAAATACTGCCTTGCTCGACATCACCAAGGCAGAACGAGGGAACATTGAAATTGTCTTGCCAGACGGCCTCACCGGAAAATACGTTTTTGAAACGACTCCCGGCAAGCCTGCACAGATGACTGTGTTGTCGGAGAACTTGGGATTGGAATCGGTGATGACTCCATTTCGGGTCCGAGTGCGCGTGTCCGACCTCCAAAACAACCTCTGCACGAATCTCACGGATCCGCTTTCGATATCAGTGCATCTCGATAGCGCTGACCCGAGCCCCAACGGTTCTATGCCCATCGTTGCATTCGATGAGGACCTTCAATTTTCAGAGGGCGTTGGAACAACCATCGGAACCCTGCACGCCAAACTCGCCACGACCGAAATGAATGCGAGAGCACCTGTGATTCGTGTCACGATGGACGGCAAAGACTTCCTCAGCGACACGCTTGCTATCCGTGCCGGTGTTGAAGCGGACGCAAAACTGCGATCATTGGCAGGGAACTCAGGCAATGCTTTGGACGAAAATGCAAGCATTGCGATGAAAACGGGTGAGAAGTATTTCACCTACGTGGCCGGTTATGATGCCTACGGAAACTATGTCAAAGACCTGCAATCCAATTTCAACGCCGACTTTATTGCCGAAACCAATTTCACTTACACGATGGGGACGGAAGTGAAGACTGTCCTTGCCTTAGAGGACATTTGTACCGAAATTCCGAGCGGTTCTTGCCCATTATCTGCGAATCAAGGAATGTCGGTCCTCACCTCACCCCCACCTGGTTTGATTGGGTCCGGTTCATTCAGCGCTGTGCCCAGCACGTTGCCGTCACTTCAAATGAAATCGCCAAATTTCGTTTTTTTGACAGACAGGGCAAATCGACTCACCCTCACAACGCAGAACCAAATCGATGGAAAAAACACTGAGACAGCCGGTGTTCCATTCAGAGTAACAATCACCGCTTATGACATTTACAACAACCTTGTGCCGAGCTTTACAGGCCCTAAAACTCTCTTCGTTACCGCGGTGGTTCTCCGAAATTCGTGGTTGGACAAAGCTCCGGAGATCACAAAAGGCGAGGTTCAATGCACCTTCAGCAACGGAGTTTGTGTTTTGAGCAACCTTTGGACATTGGCAGACACGCGTGAACCCACAGTGATTTCTGTGGGTGAAAATTCAGTCCCAACAACATCAACAAATTTTATTTATGTCAATCCTGGGGTTGCGACAGAAGTTGTGATTGTAGAGCAGGATCCCAACACCACAGACCTGTCTAAAGTTCAGCCCGTGCGATTTTTGCGAAGTCCAGATGATCTTTCGAAAGCCTATCTGCCAGTCGTTCGAACCGACGAGGCCACACCGCGGAAGCTCTACGCCTTGATTGCAGACATCAAAGGAAACCCCGTTCCCAAGACACTGGGGGGGACAGATTTCGCTGCCGCTGCAGCAGAAGTCGTGTGGTCTTCGCTCACCAAACTCACTCGGACGTGGCCCGAAGATAGACCAGATGCCACCGGCTTTTTCACCGACTTCATCACCACTGACGGATCGGGAAGTGCCAACCGTGCCGGCTCTGCAGCACTTTTCGCACCCCGCCGCCCCAGTGACGATGGCGTCAACAACTACGAAGGCATGCCCGCGGCATTTAAAAATGAAATCTACACCATCATTCAGGCGAGCGCGCCGGGGCTGACTCCGGACAGGCGCATTATCCGAGTCATTAACGGAGATGCAAGGAAAATCGGATTCAAATTAAAGTCCCTTGCCACCTATGAAGACCAGAATGTCAGAGCCGAACCAGTGACCCACAGACCCGTGTTCGACCTCGACACACCGGTCAACACCAATGCCTTTAAAGCTGGTCGGTGCTTTGGTTTTGAAATGTATGTGACCGATGACTACGACAATGTAGCTAGGGCTTATAATGGCATCACCGAAGCACGCATGATTCTCAGAAATGCGAACATTTACTCCCAGTACAAACGCAAGAGCCCCTCCAGTTTTTCACAACAGTACCAGACAGATGCGCCCCTGAAATGGAGTCCGGCGGCGAATGGTTCACCACTCGTCTACAGACACCTCTTTGGGAGCAATTTTTATAAGTATAAATTCATGGATTACAAGTGGCAAAAAGTAACGCAGACGCAGGCCAACGCAATCAGCTTTTCTATCCCCGATTGGTTTGCAATTACAGACTTTGACACCGTAGACACCTCGCAAAGTGCTGTAGGTGGTGTCGTGGGAGTGAGTGTGGTGAATGGGAGGGTGCTCTTCAGCGGCGAAACTGTGAGCGCAGCCGACGGCGTGGCGGTGTGTTTGGCCGAAATCACACCCTCGGAAGACAAGCGCGTCATAATTGAGGCCCGCATTTCCAGCTTCTACGACTCCTTCGCAGACAAACTTTGGTCTGTCGCAACTGGCACAAGCAGCCCCATCAAAGTAGTGCAAGGTGACTTACACAGTTACGCACTGGCAATGGTAACCAACACGTCATTCGATGGCGGCTACAAGGATGGCAATCGAAAGGACGCTTGGACCAGCACATCTCCTTCAGATTGGGAAATCGATCCCCAAGGTATTGTCGGAGATAGCACCTACTGGAAACGAATTGACCCGCCGATGCCGAGTTTGGTTGATAAATTGGAACCGCTCCAAAACATTAACAATCAGGAAGCAGCGGTTATTCCCAATCAAATAGACGTCGATTTCAGAAACGGGCGGTTACCTATTGCATTCGTAAAGGTTGATCGTGCCGGAAATATATTGAGAGACGGAAATGGAAAAGTCGATTTGGCAGCTGGAAGCACGTTGCCAATCGAAAACGATGTCAAAGATATGAGCATCGCTGGCATTGATTTTATTGCTGGCCCTTCAAGCGCGACTAAGGATGCAGGTGCCAATTTTGAAGTTTTCAACTTAGGAGGTGAATCACTAGGGATGCTGAGCTTCTCCCACACACCAGGTCCCGGCTCAACCAAAGAAGGTTATGACACCGGAAACGACAAATTTTTCAGTGACTATTTAGTGGTAAAATCGGGACTTCCTCGATCGCTTATTGCTGGCATCGGACTTCCCAATGGCGACTTAAGTTCGCAGATTGAACAGAAGTTGATCCCGCAAAATTTTGTTGGAGCAATTGTTGGTTCTGAATTCAATAAACTGTGGATAGGATACGCGGACCAGTTCAACAACCCACTGTCAGGCTATGTCATGACGGGCAAACTCACGCTCCGCTGGGAGAAAGACGATCCCAGCTTTGCACTCAGCTCGGATTGGAACACCAACGCTTCGACTACCTACAACGCTGAAAGGGCTGCAGCACGGAGGGCTGCTCCTTCTGATGCAACCGACTTTACAACGCTTCCAGAACCGTTCTTAGTGTCCCCTACCCTGAATTATCCATCTCGGTTGACACAAAAAAATAAGACTACTTGGGAATTTTCTGAACCCGATTTTGTTAACAATGGTATCATCGGCAATCCGTACCAACTTTTTCCAAAGCGGGCACATTGCGTTTACGTTCAGATTCCGACTGAAGACTGTTACACAGACAACATTGTTCTCAAAATTGAAGACGTGCCGGGAATACAAACACTTCCTGCATCCATCGAGAACAAGACTTACGTCTTGCGCATGCACACTGTTGCCGGTGCGCGCAGGGAAACTCAACTCTGCGCCACTCGAAATTGCCGAAGTATTTTAAAAAGCGAAGTCAAATCAGGAAGTGAATGGATCACCCCACCGCAGTATTCGATTACAAAGGTAGGCGATGCCAACTACACTGCATCAAACGAAGTCTTAAGCATACGAGCTGTGGATGTCGACGACTATGGTAACCCTCTCAACGAACGCATTGGCATCTTTTCAGTCACAGCTTTGGAAGGGACACCAATTGTCTTCAACAGCGACCTCAACAGCCAAGACCTCGCCAATGCCAATGAGTCTGGAAACCTCTTCACGTGGCAACCCAAATACACAGGAAAATTCGTATTGAATTGGGCTTCAAACGTGGTGAGCATCAATCCCACAGCCTCAACCGGAATGCAAACGGTTCAACACGCTGCTCCGGCTCGATTGCGCATCGATTTATGGGCACCGGCAACGGCAGCGCCGCCCACTGGACGCCGCAAATTGAATTTAAAAGAACCGGTTTTTGCAGATATTGCCTACGAGCCTGAAGTCGTTCTTACGGACATGTTTGGCAATACTGTGACGAGCTTCAACGGTGCGGTGCCGGTGTCTTGGATTCTCTCGAGTGACGGCATTTTCAATGAAGAGGGTTACCAGCAAAAACCACCAAATTCTTCTACTTGCACATTCACTGCAGGTGTCTGCACATTGGGCTCGACATCGGCTCTTCGATTCATGACCAGCAATCTGAGCGGCCGCACACTGGTATCAGTGTCGGCACAATTTTCATCACCTTTGAACGCCACCTTCGCCGGTACAACGAGCTTTGGTATCGATCGTTTCATATTGCCGGGTACTTTTGACCATTTCCTCACCTTCCCAACCAACACGGAACAGTACCGTAACGCACCCGGCGGTATTCGATTTGGTGAGATTTCCTACCGAAGCAAACCCGATGGCAGTTCCAAATTTGCAGTCGAAATATGCATGGTAGATAAGTATGGAAATTTGATTTCCCCTCCCACAAATTGGAGTGGCCATGACCGCGATATTTCAATTAGCGTTCAGCCGGGTGTTGCAGGATTTGACTTTAGAAATTTAAACCCGGACCCCGATTTACAGAATGTGTTCACGCGAAATGGGAAGCCTGAAGGCCTGCGAGGTCCGCTGAGCGGGATCCGGATTAACGGAACAGATTCTCAGGCGCGGCCTTGCGTCAAGGTTGAAAACCTCTCTTACGACACGTGGGGAATGTTTCAAATCATTGCCAGCGATGGCATTGCGAGTCGCACCACTCCGGCGGGCCAAAGCAATGTCGGCAATTGGCGGACTCCAATCATTCCCAATCCATTCACAGATCTTCATGTCCTCGAAACGAAGATGGTGATGTTCGGCAATCCCATTGTAAAGGTGGGTGACCGGATCCGTTTCGACGTTGCTGCCTTCGACAAGTACGGTGAACTCACACCAGTCCTTTTGGGAACGAATTGGACACTCATCGCCCCACCCTCGCCCAAAGGAAATCCAGCACTCCTTGAGTGGAATCCCAATTTTGGCGCGCCTGGAAGCGGATATCAGGGAATGTACCTTTTCAAGGCAGGCCTGACTGCCAAAGAATCAATTTCTTTGATTCCCGGTGACGGTGGAGTGAACGGGTCCGTCGCCCACCCCGACGTGGACATTTTAGTGCTACCGGATATGCCATCACTTGCACAGGTCTCTGCGCCGGCGGCAGAAAATGCTCAAAGTTGGCCTGCAGATATTGATCATCCTTTGGAGATCACAGTCACTACAACCGATGCACATGGAAACCCCACTCTGGGCCCAGCTTCAGTGGAACTCATTGCGACAAATACACGAGACGTGACAGACACCAATGGGAACAATGTTGCAACCGGTCCATGCATGTTTCAACCCCCTCAAGGAACCGAACTGGTGGGTTGGAAAGACGTCAATTCAAAGTGGAGATCGCGGGATTTCCGTTTGAGCCTTGCAAACAATGAAGGTCGCTGGCAAGGAATGGTTTGGTACTGCTACGGCCACACGGTTGACATATCAGTGGTCGCAGGAACAGCAGTTGTCGAAAAAACTGCAACGGTTCGCTTCAAACCAACACTTCTGACCATCAATGCTTTCCACGTTTCCTCTCCGGTGCCCCCCGCTGAAGGAACCCAGAACGTGACTATTTCAACTGGTCCCGCCAATATGACACTTCATGTGGAAGCGATTTCAGGCAATCAGCGCGTCTATGGCGTCGACAATTTGCTGAATGCGATTCCGAAAAACTCTCTCATTTGGGATGCCTATTTTGATGGAGGTGCTGAAAAGAGAGGTACATACTCCGCAAACGTCAAAGGAGTTCTTGGTAATTTCACCAATGGATTAGCATCAGCCACCCATACCGTCTACAAAGCAAAAACATTCAACCCAAATAAGTTGACATTCAGTGGCTTTCTCTCTGCCGACGTCCGAGCGTGGCAAACAATCGACGTTCGCCCTGCCGCATTGGATGAACTCTTAGTTGCCTTCGATGAAGTCGACGTCTTCAATTACCCCGAGTCTGATGACTTTTTTTCGCGAAGCACCGGAACAATAGCAAAACCTACGTCGGCAGGCCAAGCACCTTATTTTTTCGCATTGCCGGTCGATTCCTACGGAAACCCCGTACTCGACAACTGTCAGCGCGATCCGACGACCAAAAACATCACAGAAAACTTCACCGTCACTCCACTCGAAGACTACCAGTCGTCCGGCGGACATGGGGGGATGGTTGTCTCACCCAGCTTTGAACCACTGATATTTGATAACAACAACATCAACATGAAGAGCTATTTCCAAGGTAGAGTCCAATTGGTCAAAGCTGTAAATCATAACTTGATGATCAGCGGCTGCGGTACATCCAAGATTGTCAGCCTTGACGTTTCAACCTATATGCCAAAAAATATATGGCTCAGTTTAGTGAACGACGCAGTTCAAGCGACTCATGCATCCAGCATCCGTTGCAGCAACCGATCTGGAACGATCTCAGAGGTTGATCTGCGCAATCGAGCCGACGTCGATTGCCCCAGACTTTATGCATTTGCTTGGGACTCGTTTGGAAATCAAATTCAAACTCTCGGCGAGTCAAGTTGCGCGAAGTGGGATTTTGTTGATCAGACGCCAAACAAGGTCAGCATTGTGAGCGGGATACCGAGCACATCCAGTCACGACTTAGCTCTAAAAAGTTCAAATTATTTGGACGGGAAGATCACCTGCCAAGGGTTCAATACTGCCACATTATATGGTTCCGCAGAGACTTTGGCTTCAGGTGGGTTGTCACGCGTTGAAGTCAGTCACACCCCTTTGTCTCAGCCTCTCTTTGCAGGCAGCAACAACCTAGTTATCTCAAATATCTCTCTTTTCAGCAGAGAAAACGGCATTGAGATTCCGTTTGATGCCGCCACCGACGTCGCACAGATTATCGTCAGAAGACTGATCGGACAAGATCCGGTGCCCACTGGAGTGAGCGAATTTTCGACACTGAACCTCGTCAACGGAGTCCACTCGAGCCCAATTTCCCTGAGTCTCCGCGAGGTGGGAGACTTCACCTTGAGTATCAATGTGCGTGATCGGGTTTATTCTAAAACCGTCAGTGTTGTTCCAGCACCAGCCGAAAAAATATTTCTTGAGGTAGGACAAAACACGGCAACAAGCCCGATTGTCGCGGGCATTCCATTTCGAGTTTATGCCTCGGTGAGAGATGCCTTTCAGAACAAAACCTACACACCAGCCAACAACGCCAGCAATTGTTCGCTCACAATGTCCGCCGCCGGCAGAACAGTTCAGAATCAGGTGCAGGGGTTTGCCTCGTACCCTCCTCTATTCCCGACAGAGACACGCTTTCAGGACGACTCCCAAACCTACAATAGCGGTTGGGCCAATTATGCCCCTTGGGACATCACACTTTATGCAACGGGTGCAAACAGAATCATTGTCAGCGGTTGTGGTCTGACGCAATATTTAGACGTAAACGTCGGGCAAGCTGCGCTTGAAAAAATCACCCTCAATTCAACCAACGATATCAATTCTCCTCACGAAGAGAGCAAACTCTGTTCAAACACGTCCGCGCTCACGGGGGCCGTTCAATGCTCAATGATTTATGCCTTCTTTTGGGACACCTACGGCAACAGTTTCGATGATGGTTCAGCGGCTTGCACAAGCTGGCAATTGAGTGAAAATTCTTCCACTGCTCCATTGCCCCCCGCGTCGGGGCGTATTGCATTTGTCAACCACTCGACTTATTTGGATGCCAACCTCACATGCATCAAAGGTAACAAGGCTGCCACAACACTCTTATACGGTGGCTTGTCACGGCTTGAAATGACAACGGATTACGGCAGCAATAACAAGTCACAAATAACCGCAGGCATAGGCAACATGCTGATCACGGGAGTCAAATTCTTTCAAAGACGCAACAACATCGAGATTCCAAAAACAGACGTCTCAACTTCCGTATTGAGCCTGTCAACGAATTCTATTCTCTCTCTCGGGCAGTTGGGACAAAACTCATCTGTGAGCTGCGTAAACAACGCCTCCGGTGAATGCACCTCAGTTCCATTTGCGATGAATTTCACAATAACAGAAACAGGACGTGAAATTGCGGTCAGTCTCCATGGCCTCACACAGAAACAAACCGGAATTAATGTGGTGGGTGCTGCGGCTTCAAAATTGATTGTTCAAGGCATTCCAGACACCATTGGTGTGGACACACCTTTTGATGTCTCGGTGACAGTCAGGGATGCCTTTGACAACTTTACGAACGTCAACTGCGGCGAATTACCCACTGCCGATGCGAGCAAATTCGCGACACTGTCTGTTGCGGGTGGAGGCAAGTCACCCGGTTTGCATGGCGCCACTGCCACCAACCCGAACTTCACAACTCCGATTGCGCAGAATGCAGTTGGAATCTTTATGCCTTTGACAGCAAAACTTTACAAAGAAGGCCTGAATACCCTCATGATTTCGGCTTGCGGAATTTCTGAAAACAAAATCATCACAGTGGAGGAAGGTCCAGTGACGTTTGTCAATGTCACTGATGACCCCTTGGGTATCCAGACCCCAAATGCTCGCCAGTGCCCGAATTCAGGCGCAGGCAATAGCGTCAGCTGCGGTACACTTTATGCATTTATGTGGGATGCCTTTGGCAATGCGGCTGCCGACAGCACAGGAAGCAAATGCGATCAGTGGAGCTTCGATGACCTGAGCGGAGGCACCTCGGGTACTCCAACGATGATCCCAAATGATGGCAACACAAGACAATTTGTTTTGAATCACCAGAGGTTCTTGGATGGAAAGGTGAAATGCAGGAAAAATTCAATTTGGGGCGAGCTCAGCGTATTCGGTGGCATCAAGAAGATAACGGCAAAAACGAGTTACAGAGATCCGAATGATGCGGCGAATTCAAGCACAAAGAACATGATCACTGGTTGGCCTTCGGACGGAATCATCGTTGCAAATACAGGCAATGTGCGTATCGACTCACTATCTCTTTGGACTAGCTTTGGTGGATCCGAAGTTTTGCTCCCCGGGAGCGAAAACCAGAACATTGCATTGTCAACTTCAAACTTCGGTTACAGTTACACGGGCCAACCTGCAAACCTCAGCTGCACCTTCGTGGACGGAGTTTGCAATCTGAATGCGAGCTTCAATTTCGTTTATCGGACCTCGAGTCTGGTGAACCCATCCGTTGGCGTCACTCTCTCTGCCACCGTGAGAAGCGTGACTGGCAGTGCGCCAGATTTTTTCATTTCTCCAAATCTTCCTTCCCAGTTTTATTCATATAGCATGTTCGATTTTTATCCCTTCGCTGCGCCTATCGCCGGAGTGCCTTTTGAAATGCGTCCAGATGTTGTGGATGCATTCTTCAATCGTACGACCGCTTGTGGCCAAATCACGGTCAGTGGGGCACTGCCCTCACCGGGAGGACACGGAGGCACTGCAACCTCTCCACTTCTGGCAACCACTATTCTTCCGAACTCCAATCAAATGTCCTATTCAGGTCAATATAGCATCCAAAATGTGACACTTTACCGTGCAGGGACGACCTCTCTCTTATTTTCAACTGAATTGTGCCCGACGATTACATATGCACATAGTTTGAATGTGAAGGGGGCTGCATTGAATGCGGTCACTCTCCATGCAATCGATGCTCTAAACGTGAACGGTGTTGCAAGCCCCTATCGATGTTCGAATACGGGAGACAACGGGTCTGTCGATTGTGGAAGTCTTTCTGCGTATTTCTGGGATCAATACGGAAATTCACTCGATGCGGAAAATGGCGGTTACTGCAGTTCGTGGAGCTGGGAAAACTATGGCCCCGCCCAGAGCCCGGCGAACCTTCAACTGACAAATACCCACGCAGTTGCACTCAATTCTCCAAACTATATTGATGGTAAAATAACATGCTCAAAGACACTTGCAGACCACTGGGGAACTTCATTCACACGCTCAGCCGTTGTTGATATTTTTGGCGGAGCGTCACGTCTGGAGGTCGTAAATGATTACCAACTGCCGAATCAAAAAAACTTCATTACGGCAGGAAGCGATAATCTGCAGGTGAGTGCCCTTCAGGTATATCAGATGCAACAAGGGAACGAGGTTCTCAAATCGGACGCTTCTTTGCGTTCTGTGGCGATTTCGACTAATTCAAAAGTCGGAACTCGAACTCTTGGATTGACTTCGCCTGCATCTTGCGACTTTGGTACCACGGGCATTTGCAGCAGCGGCTTCTCCTTCAACTTCACACGCGACGAAGGTGGACCCGGCGACGATCCGGCATCACTTGCGTTGACCTTCTCAACAATGGGTCAGTCGTACTCGATTGACAACATCCGAGTGGACCCCGGCGTTGCGAGCGAGGCCATGACCGGTATCAACATTCCTGCTCAGGTCGTGGCAGGCGAGCCATTTGCGATATCGGTAGTCGCTAGAGATATTTTCGGCAATAGAACAGCAAACGGTTGTTCCGGCGCGCCACTTGTCGTCACCGGCGGTCAGGCATCCTCGGGCAATGGCGGTGGCGAGGTGAAACAACCTGTTATGCCCGCAAGTGCCGCACAAACTTCTCTGGGAAGTTATTCTCTTTTGAGTGCCACACTTTACAGAGAGGGCTCAACGACTCTGACATTCAATCTCTGTGGCATCACCCCCATCACCAAAACGGTCAACGTGACTGAGGGGCCGGTAGCTACGGTTTGGTTGAATGACTCAGCCACGACTCCCGCGGCCCATAAATCTGAAATTGTGTGCAGAAATTCCGATTCCACTTCGGCTGCAGTGACGTGTGGCACAATTTCCCCCTTCTTCTTCGATGCCTATGGCAACAGCGTCGGTGACCCCAGCAACAGTTGCGACTCTTGGATAGTGACAAGCCGCGAAACCGCGGGTGGAGGTTCTCAACCGTCAGCACTGACCAACAGAACCGTCGGTGGAGGTTTTGCACTCAATCACACCGACTGGGTGGACAGCACTCTCACCTGCAACAAAACAGGTGCAAATGGCACTGTCTCTGCAACCTCACTTGTCTACGGTGGTCTTAAAAACATCACTGCTACTGTTACTCAAACTGGCCCGCCTTACAGTTTGGTTGCAGGAATTGGCAATTTGACTGTCAGCAACATCACTTTAACAATGCAGAAGAACGGCGTTGACATCGGAAAAATGGACGGCGGATTGTCGACGCTCACCCTCACGGAAAATTCTGTTCTGACGACCACCGAGTTGGGACAACGCGACTTGTTGGTGTGTTCTTTTTCGTCACTGGGAATTTGCCCCGACACGTTCAATTTCAATTTCACTAAAGTCGAAAACAATGTGGCACTGAACTTTGCTGTTTATGGAAAGACATTCAGCGTATCAGATATTTCTGTGACCGCAGGACCGGCAGCGACAGTTTCAGTAGACACCATTCCTGCCCAAACGGCCGGCCTTGCCTTCAATGCAACAGTGCGTGTCTTTGATGCCGCCGGCAACCCGACTTCTGTGGGATGTGATGCTGGGCAAACACCGACGGGATTCAACTTGACTGGTGCAGCAGCGTCGGCCGGCGGACATGGAGGCACTGCGACAAGTCCTGTGCTGCCTCAGACGACGACACTCGTCAGCACCGGAGTTTATACCGTGAGCGGCATCACACTTTACAAAAAAGGTTCTAACAATCTTTCGTTTGCGGCCTGCGGCGCAGGATCGGCAGCAAGCCGTACGGTGACTGTCAATGAAGCAGCGCTGAACGCTGTCACGTTGCACACGTCGGACGACAGCGCATTGAATCACAGCGCTCAGGTGAGGTGTGAACACAGTGGGACCGGAACGGATGTTTCCTGCAACCCGCTGTACGCGTTCTTCTGGGACACCTATGGCAACATGGTGGGTGGAAACTCAGATTCATGTGACACGTGGAGCTGGAGCAACCGCACGAACGGCGGTGCACCTGCGAGCACGCCGACTGTCAGCACAACCGCTTCTCACAGCAAGAGTTTCACACATACCGCCCATGTGAACGGCGACCTGACTTGCAGCAGAACATTAAACAGTGTTTCCAAGACAATTTCCACCAACCTTTATGGTGGAATTTCGCGGATGGTCGTAACGACAAGTCCAGTCACGACCTCCGGCTCAGGCAGTGTCAGCATTGCAGCAGCCACAAGCAACTTTACACTCGCAAAAATCGAGCTCTTTATGAAGAAGGGCGATGCCGAAGTGTTGATGGAAAATGCCGGAACATTGCCTGTCAGCCTCACCACCGACTACAGCGATGGCATCACCGGACTGGGCCGCAGTGCCAGCGAAAGCTGTGCCTTCAACAGCACGACCGGCGTGTGCACTCCCAACTGGACTTTCAATTTTACAAAAGTACAGGCCAGTGCACGGTATTTGAATTTCACACTGCGGAGTGCTTTTGCACACAACATTCCCAGCATCACGGTGACAGCCAACACGGCTAACACGATCACGGTGGACGCGATCGGAACTGTCGGTGCCGGTGTGGCCTTCCGTCCGACTGTGCATGTCAAGGATGCCCAAGGAAACTACACCACCTTGAATTGTAATTCGGGGAACCCTGTCACATGGAGTGCTGCACCCACATCGAACGGCATTCCCGGACAGAGCGGAACGGCCAAAGCGCCGGTGTATCCGAGCACCATGCAAGTGAGCAGCGCCGCAGCTCTCACGATGGGCACCGATATGAAACTGTATTCGGCCGGAACATACAACATCACGGTTGCTGCATGCGGTCTGACAAATAACGCAGTGCCTGTGACCGTCACGGCCGATCCGTTTTTTGACGTGACCCTCAACACGGCGGCCTCAGACGACAAAAATGGAACTCCTGTCACGGGGGTCGTCTGCTCTCAAGCTGCAACAAACGACCCGACGAATAAAAATATCAGTTGCTCAACAATCAGAGCCTTCTTCTGGGATCAGTACGGCAATACTTTGAGCGACGGTATTTGTGATTCATGGCAATGGACACCCTACGGCAGCAGTCAATCCCCTGCAGGCGGCTGGACGTCCTCTTCGCACAACATCTCTTTGACTCACACCCAGTGGCTGGATGGCCGACTCACTTGCAACAAGACAATCAGTGGAGTTGCCAAAAACAAAGCAACAGATGTGTATGGAGGAATGTTCGACTTCACGAGCACCACCGCCTATAATGGGGCATCTGTGATGGCAGCAAATTCCAATCTTTCTCCTTCGAACCTCACATTGCGATGGTACAAACAGGGTGCTTTGGTGACGAAAACCGACACACCCACTGCAATTGCCGTGAAGTTCACGACAACGTCTGCGGTGAACAGCGTGCCTGTGCCCAACCAGAACATCACCTTCACCAACGGAGTCGCAAACTCAGGTTTGACGAGCTTCAGCTACACGCTGGTGGAAAGTTCGAATAGCAAAATCAGCATGCAGGTTTTTGGTATCACGCAGGATATCATCACAAATATCAACGTCACACCAGCTCGAGCCAATTCGCTCACAGTGGTCGGAGCACCCACGAGCATCACAGCTGGCACACAGAGTGCGTCTTTCCAAGTGGATGCGAAAGATGCGTTCGGAAATTACACCACGCTGGATGCCACGACAGGAAGCTGCGGCGCACTCACAATCTCAGGTGCCAACGCTTCTCCGAACGGAACTGCCGCCACTGCTGCCTCCGTGGGCACAATCACAAGCCCCGGCAGTTACGTGAACGTGGCATTCACCCTCGTGAAGGAAGAGACTGCCACCCTCACCTTCACTGCGTGCGGCAAGAGCACCACAGCGAATGTCGCCGTGGGCGAGGCCGCTCTCAATAGTGTTCGATTGAGTACGTCAGGGAGTGACGCATCGCCGCCCGCTCATGTAACGACTCCCATCTATTGTGGCTTTTCTACTGCAGGAGCAACAAACAACAACATCAGTTGCTCAGCCATCAATGCTTACGCGCTCGACACCTATGGCAATGCTATCGGCAATGCGGCGAACCCTTGCACATCATGGACGTATGCACCCAAGACGGGGGGCGGAGTGGATCTCGATGCGAGCACACCACTCACAGCGTCCAACAAGTCGCAAACTCTCACTCACACGGATTTCATAGACGGCGACCTCACCTGCACCAACGGAGCCATGAGTGCGAGCGTGAACGTGTATGGCGGTGTGGAATCCATTTCTGCGACCACAACACAAACCAGACCTCTCACCATATTTGCCGGTTCCAACAATCTCACGGTGAACAGCGTCACCGTGAACACGCGACAGGGTGGCAATTCGATAGCGCTCCCCGCTGCAGCCAACGGCTCTCAGACCATCACGTGGAGCACGACAGCCACTCAAACCAGCAACAGTGTGTTCGGTGGCTCTGCAACGAGCACTTGCAGCTTTGCCAATGGTGTTTGCTCCACAAGCAAAACTCTTTCGTTCACAAAGGCACCGGAAAGCAGTCGTACCGTGACTCTGAATGTGCGCGGTAAGACATTCGACCTGACTGGAATATCCGTAGACCCCAATGATGTTGTCAGTAATTCGGGCGTGACGGTGAATCCTGTCATTGGAACACAAACGGCAGGCGCGGCATTCACCGCACAGGTGGAAACGAAAGATGCGCAAGGGAATTTGACCAATAAAAATTGCGGAAACCTCAGCGTCAGTGGCGGCAACACATCGCCGTTCAGCAATGCACCTTCACTCCCGACGGCTGTCGCACAAGACACCCTCGGACATTACACGACGGGAAATATCACTCTCTACAAGTCGGGAAGCCAAACACTCACATTCACTGCCTGTGGATATTCGACAACAGCAACCGTTTCAGTGAATGCGGCAGCGCAGAATTCCGTTCGTCTGAGCACCACTGACAATGATGCCTCACCTCCTGCCACCCTTTCCGAAGTGTATTGCCCCTTCACCACGGCGAGCACGACGAACAGTGTGACGTGCCCGACAATTTATGCCTACAACCTCGATACCTACGGCAATGCTGTTGCGGGATCGACCGCGTGCTCGAGTTGGACTTGGACTCCGGAAACCGGCTCTCTCACTCCAAGCAATCCATCTGCAGGACGGAGCGCATCGCTCACCGGCACTGGAGGATATTTGGATGGATCGCTGAGGTGCAACACAAGTGCCGGAATGAATCAAAGCATCGTTGTCTACGGAGGAATCAAATCGATTGGTCTCTCGAGCTACACAGGCTCACCGAGCGCCACCACAATCACCGCCGGAAGCGCAAACTATTCTATCGGAAATATTCAAATCTACACACAGAAGCAGGGCACCTCGACCCTCTTACCGGCAGCCGCAGATGGCAGCCAAAGTGTGGGATTGACTGTCAGCTCGGGCACCATGGGGGAACTCACGAGCACGTCATCGCCGCAGTCCTGCACCTTCACCAACGGCACCTGTGCTTCACCTTGGGGGTCGTTGAACTTCACGTCAGCCACCACCACGGCGAAAACACTCACATTCACTCTTCGCGGAGTCACCGTCACAACACCGAACATCACCGTCAATCCGGCTGCCCAACACCACCTCACTATTGTTTCACCACTGGCAAATGCGACGTGGACAGCTGGGGGGACAAACACGGCACGAGTGGAAGTGCGCGACCAGTATGAAAATGTGGTGCCTTCTTCAACGTGCACCACTCTGACTCCAAGTGTGACCTCGGGAACCTCTCCGCTTGGAAATACTCCGACTTTGAATGCACTCGGCGCTCACACCAATGGCGTCTACAATTTCACCGGCCTTGTGCTCGTGAACAGAGGAACGAATTTGAGCCTCCAGTTCTCGCCATCAGGCTGTGCCCTCACAGCACCCAGTGTGAGTCTCAGCGTCAATGAAGGAACCTTGAACGAAGTCAGATTGAGCACGTCGGGCAGCGACAGCGCCCCTCCCGCACATATGAATTCTTTGTTGTGCAATCTCTCGAATGCCAGTCCGTCGGCTTCGAATGCGATTGCGTGCTCCACTGTGAGCGCCTATGCACTGGACGCTTATGGAAACGCCGTAGGCACTGCCGCGAATCCCTGCAGCTCATGGACCTACACACCAAAGACGGGCGGTGGCGTGGATTTGGACTCCTCAACGCCTTTGACGTCTGCCAACAAGTCGCAGTCTCTTTCGCACACGGACTTCATCGACGGCGATCTCACCTGCAGCAGAACGGTGAGCGGCACGACACGCACAGGCACAATCAACGTTTACGGCGGCGTTTCAGCAATTGACATTCTGTCCAACGAGAGAACTTCGACCGCAATTCCACTCATTACGGGCAACAACAACTTTACGGTTTCCAACGTTCGCATGTATGCCCGTCAAGGCGGAAGCCAAATCACCTTCCCCACGGACGGAAGCCAACAGGTTTCTGTGACAACAACATATAGCGGAGGCGTCAGCGGTGCCAGTGGTCTGAATTTCACATCTCCGCAGAATTGTGCCTTCAGCGCAGGTGTGTGCAACGGAAATTACAGCTTTAGCTTCAATTCATCTGCCACAAATGCGTCACTCACCTTCTCGGTGCGTGGCAAGCCAGTGACCATTTCTGGAATCAATGTGAACACTCCTGCCAGCTTGGCCCTGTCTCCGACAAGCAAAGATTTTGGAACCCAGCCTGTCGGATCGACGACAGAGCAGAAATTCACCCTGAGCAACTCCGGCCAAACGGCAGCAAGCAGTCTGGCCGCTGGGACGCTGAATGCACCTTATGCATTCAAAGGCGGAACCTATCCCGGCACGGGCGGAACCTGCTCGAGTTCACTCGGCGCGAGCAGCAGCTGTGATATTTATGTTGTCTTCACGCCCACCACATCCGGCACTTTCAATGGGCAATCGCTTTCGTTGACCTACAACAATGGGCTTGCGGCGGGTCAAACAGCCTCGGCAGCATTGACGGGTGCTGCACTGCCTCCCGCCAGCCTGAGCATCTCGGATGCCAGTTACAGCTATGGAAATGTGACCGTGAGTGGCACTGCAGGCAGCAAGGTCTTCACGTTGAGCAACAGCGGAAGTTTTGCGGCTACGGGCGTGAGCGTTTCAGGCTATGCCAATGGCTTCACCCAGACCGCCACGACATGCACGACAAGCCTTGCCGCAAGTGCATCGTGCACCATCACGGTTCAATTCGCTCCATCCACGGCAGGCAGCAAGAGCTTCACATTGAAAGCTGACTACAACAACGGTGTGTCTGCACAGTCGGCCACCAACTCCATCAGCGGCTATGGATTGAATGCGGCATCTGTGACTGCCTCACCCAGCACATGGAATGCGGGATCAGTTGTGGCGGGCACCACGGCCGAGCAAACCATCACCTTCACCAACGCGAGCGGAGACACTGCATCCGCAAACGGACTGTCGCTCGGTGCGCTGGGAAGCCAATTCCGCTTCAAGGGCGGGTCTGCACCCGGTACGGGTGGCTCGTGCGGTTCGAGCCTCACCACTCTGGCCGCAGGCGCAAGCTGCACGGTGGTTGTGGAATATGCCCCCACCGTTGCGCAAGCGGACTCCGCGACTCTCACGCTGAGTTTCAATAATGGGATTGCAAATACGAACAGGCAAGTCTCGCTCTCGGGAAGTGCCACACCCGCTGCGGCAGCCACTGTGGCTGCGTCTTTGAGCACGGCCGGAAGCAAAATCGCCGGACAAAATTTCACGGTGAAATTGATTGTTACTGACGCCTTTGGCAACCGCACCGACAGCGGTTGTAATGTGAATTCCATAGGTATCACGGGTGCAACGGCCGCACCCACCGGACATGGCAATGCAGTGGCCGACACTCCCACCTTCCCCACGACCATGACCAAAAACAGTGTGGGTGATTACACCACGGGAAATATTGCTTTGTTCAATGCTGAAGAATCGCCGAGTCTCATCGTCAATGCCTGCGGCTCCATGTCCAATGGCGTTTCTGTGACCATTGTGCCGGATGCCCTGTCCACAGTCTGGCTGGATACAAGCAACTCAGAACCGGCAAGCCACTCAGCTAGTGCGAACTGTGGGGATGGCACGTCACTCAATTGCACACTGTATGCCTTCGGCTGGGATCAATACGGCAACAGTTTGCCAAGCGAAGCGGGCAAATCCAGCTTCACTTGCAACCAGTGGACCCTGACAAACTCCTCAGGTTCTCCCAGTATCAGTGCGACGGGAAGTGCCCACTCTACGGTCGTATCGAGCACCACTTCTCACATCGACGCAAGCCTTGCGTGCGTCATTGGCAGTGTGACAAACACGACCACCCTGAGTGGACGCATTCATTTGCCCTACACTTTGAATTGCAACCGAACGTGCGATCAGGACAACAACATTGCGACAGCCAGCTGCGAGGTGAGCAACAGCACGGGATACGGCGCATCATTCTCTCTCTCGCCTGATCAGGGAACAGCAGATTCTGTTTCTGGAGATTGCACCTCTGGGAGCGGAAGTTGCTCATCGATCAATGTGACCGGCTTTGGAACAACGAACACTCTGACAATCGGAGTCAGCGGAACAGAGAACGACTCCGGCAAGGTGAATCTGCTGGATCCGTCATCTGCGGGTTTGAGTTGTCCGTGATGTGAGATGGCGGTGTGAACTGACGCACGACTCAGTGGAGCAGGAAGCAATGAGGAAGGGACGATATCACATGAGGCATCTGGAACTTTCAATTCTTGCTTTCATAGCTGCTGTTTTCTCTGACGCTCTGGGCGCTCAGAGCGCCGCAGTGCAAGGCCAGACGCGTCAGTTCCGTATCGACCTCACGAAGATTGAGCCCGTGAAAACAAATCCCAATTCCATTTTGGCGGTGGAATCCCTTTTGGTCGAGAATGAGGAGACCTTTGGGAGCATCCCGCGTTTCCGTGGGACCAGTCTGGCGCACATCGGAATGAGCGTCAAAAGCAGAGGCCCTTCGCCTGCCTCATCCTCTCTGCGGCTCAGTTTCACAAACCAAGGCGGCATCACAGCGGAGAGCTGTCAGATTGGATTCACAATCTGTCGGCAAATGAAAATGTCTTCGACAGGGAAAAATCAGTTCCTGTTGAATATCGACAACTCGGAAATCGAAGTCCGACCGGAACGAGAGCCTTGTACCGACGGGCTTACCAAATGCCAGTTGGATATTCCCTCTTGGGCGCTCTCAGGACTCATCACAAACAAAGGATGGCCCGAAATTCCGGAAGTTCTCACCCTCGTCCAACAGCCCACTGCACTGTTGCTGGTGAACGGCATCACGGGACAACACTTCAGCACAATTCAACTGGCCGATACTCTTCCCCGTGGAACAAGAATGAAATCGGCTGCATTCAATCGCGACGGGACACTACGAATTGTCTTCGCCGCGTCGGTTCTTCTGATTGATTTCAATCGCGACCAGCTGCTCATGGCCACTCCCCAAGGGGTGATGCTGGGCTCGCGTGGTGCTGCCGGCGGTTCCGTCCTCTCTTTTTCAAAGTTCCTCGACAACGGTTCCTCGCAGAACCAGCCACCTCTCTTTTTAAATGCCTCGTTTGCCGTCTGGCCCGATGAATCAGGCCGTATTGCCCGCGACTCAGATGGAACACCGTCCCTCGGACAAAAGTCGAATCGAAATAAAGCATCGTTGTTGCAAGTCAGTGAAACAAATGAAGGCCTCGCAGAGGAAGCCTTCAACAGAGAAGGCAAAGCGGACGTGAGTGTTGTTGACGTGAGCCGCGGAGACGTTCTTTCGAACAAAACGTATGGTCTCACGGGCGGGCCCTCCCAGATGGCCAATACCCTGCTCGTGGGTCGGACCTTGTATCAACTCACCTCGAGCGGATTTTATATCTACGGTGACAGTTCACTCGTGCCCTTCGTGCGGGGAAATCAGCCCTCGCAAATGAAAATACTCGACGAAGGACATATCTTTTGGCCACAAAACAAAACGCAGGGCTGCACTCTCGTCCACGAGATTCAAAACATGGATGCACCCCAACTCAGCCAGCCCACTGCGCTCTCATTGCCCTGTTCGGCTCTTGAAAGCATCCGCACGGGACACACTGGCGTGGTTGCCTCTGAACGCAAAGGCAATCAACTGACCAACACGGTTTGGACCACTCGGCCAGCCTCGCCAGTGAGAAAAAATTCAGGGCGCTGAATTCGATTTTGAAGAGGGGAGATGCGAGTGCAGCTTACAAAAAACGGGTTTTGGTCTCAAAACGATGTTGCCACGCCAAGATAGGCATGAAGAATGACGGGATCCAAAATCACAGAACCAAAACTCAAACCGTATTGATAATTGACTCCCACATCGGCAGCGAAGTTTTGCAAAAAGAAAAACTTACAGCCGGCTCCGGCACCGAAGCCGACATAACTGGATGACAAATCATAGACAGCAGGATCACCGATGACCTCGGCAATGTAATGCCCCATAGCCAGTTGCGCCTCCACATAAGGCTTGGCAAAGGACGTCCACGCGATGGAGTAGCCGCCGACAGGCCCCGAAAAATCAGTCCCCAACGTAAAAGGATAATACCGACTGCCCACAAACGTTTCTTGCACCTGCATGCGGTTCAATGTGAAATTTGTCGTAAGTCGCGCGCCAATGCGAAAATCAGCACGGGGCATGAAAGTACGGTTGTACTCAATCCCTCCGTACAAGAAGGAGGAGTCAACCTTCGTGGCGTTGGCAACATTCTTTTTCGTCACATCCACGGACGTTGTCTGCATGAAGCCACTGCGATACAAGAGAGAGTCTCTCAAACCACCTGTTTGAGCCTCGGCAGCGGTTGAGGCAAAAAAACAAAGACAAAAGAAAATGATGTCACGAGTCTTCAATTCCAGCCTCATTTTTTTGCAGCCGGCGGTGGGGCCGGAAGGCTCTTGTTTGACTGACTCGTTGCTGGTGTCTGGGTTGCGGGAAGTTCCGCTTTAAAACCAAGTTTATTCTCAACGTTCGTCAGCATGCTCCTGACCTCTGCATTGTCAGGGTCCAACTCAAGAACGCGCATGAGTGACATGCGGCTTTCATTCATCTTCCCTTGGATGAATTGAACTGTTCCTTTTATCTGGTAAATGAGAGAGACATTTTCATTGATGGCCTGCAATCGATCCGCCGTCTTCAGCACTTCCTCATATTGCTTCTGCAAGATCTGCCTTTCCGCCAAGAAGGACAGTCTCACAATTTTATTGATATCTTCATAGGAGGCGAACAGGTTACGTTCCATCTTAGCATCCACAGAGTATTGTCCGCCCAAACTGGGAACCAAAAAACTCTGCGGCAAATATCCAGTGAGCCGAAGCTGAACCACAACAGGGCCACCCGCACTCGACTTGACCATCTCCGAAACGGAACCTTCCAAGGGAGTCTTTCCCAACATTTTCGGCTCTGAGTTGTTTGACTCGATCAGATAAACCTCAGCGCCGCTCGGCTGACTCGAAACTTTCAATGAAGCACAGCCTGCCACCTGCAACACAGCGACAGCAGTGAAACCAAAGAAAATCTCTGAAAATCCGATGCGCATTACCGCCCCCGCGCGTCAGCTCAACCACGTCCTGTTCCATGAAAGAATGAACTCCCACTGGAGACAAATCCGAGCGGGAATCACGCGTCAAAAACATGACCTTCGCCCTGCTCATTTTTTTCCCACCTTTTCCGAACCAAAGAGCACGCACAGTGGGCATTTGCCCGCATGGGAGAAGAAGAATGACTCAACAGTCATGGGTGATAAGGAGTGTGGAAAGGGCACGGCAATTCTTGCTCCTCGCCATTTCCTTCCTCCTCTGTCTGGCACAGATCGGGAATGCCTTGCCGGTTCTGCCGCCTGCCAAGGCAAGCACAGAACAACTGCTCCAAATGAAAGAAAAAATGACGACCGCTGCAGAGCGCATTGTCAAGGGAAAACTCCTGACAAAGGGGCTTTCTGCGAATGAAATCGCGGTCAATGTCGAGTTCGACTTCGACAAGGAGAAGCTCCGTTCGGACTCCTTGCAATATTATCAATCGTGGTATGAATCCCAATTGCGACAAGCTGCTGAAGACCGACAGAAGAGCATAGAAACTCAGAAAAGTGACATCAAAGCTGTGGCTCAACTGCTTGGCTATGACACCGAGCCACCCAAACAGAGTCCGGAAAAGGACGACAACTCCAACAAAGCCAAGGAACCCCTCCCCCAGACCAACCGACTCGGTTCATTCAATCTGGACCTGCTCGGCATGAGCTTTCCTGATCCCGTGAACGCGGAACAGCCGCAGAAGACCACCAACCCTCAGCCGGAGAAAGCAAAACTGCCCTTCACATTGGGCATCCAACTCACAGGTCCGGTGGAAAAATATGCGACACCACCCACTTACACGTTCGATCTTGCCGACTACCTCACCGATGTGCGCATCGAATTGATATTGCCTACGGCAGTACCCAATGATGTCGATGCTGACCTGAGAAAATCATTGGCGACAGGTTTGGGAATCAAGAGCCAATTTGAAAACAAGCTCAATGAGAAGATTACCATCACCCGCGCCCCGCCTCCCAAAGAGGTGGATAAACCCTCCTATGTTGAGGAGCTCTTCAAACCGCAATCGCCGCTCATTCCCGCCGTCGCAGCCTCTGTGATCGCAGGAACACTCCTACTTGCTGCAGCGTTTCTTCTGCTCACGGGTCTGACGAAATTGGCGACAGGCCTCAGTGAACTTAAGCCCAAAGAACAAGTCGCGGCGGATGGAATAGGAAAAGACAAAAAGAAAGCTGAGGAAGACGACGCACTTTCTGCTGCAAATAATCCATTGCTTGCGACGCCCGCGGGATCCGAAGCCAGCAGCAAAGCAGCTGAGGGACTCTCCGATCCGAACGCCCTGTCGCGCATGTTTGCCGCCGACATGCCGCTGGTGCGAAGTCAGATCAGCGAAATCGTCAAGCAGGACCCCAATGCAGTCGCAGAGATCATCAGAGACATCGCAAATGCCGAGCAGGGCCTCGGCGATATGAAGGACTTCGTCACTTTCGTCGGTTTCGAGATTCTCCGCCCTGCATTGGATGCTTTGCCGCAAAAATTGATGCAAGAATTTTCAGCTTCGATTGAAGATGATGATAGGAACAAATTCAATCCTTTGAACGGAATTGAACTGGCTCAACGGGTCAACAGAGACTTTCTCGCCCGAAGCGCAAGCAGAACCAATCAAAAAAGCGAAGTCCTGAAAAAATTGAGAAAAGAACTCCTGCTCTTGGACAACGATGTTCTTGCTACACTCTTCGGTGACGTGAACGATGACGAATGCACTCTGCTTTTGAAGACCCTCAGCCTCGAGCGCGCTCAAGCATTTTTCAAAAAAATTCAGCCTGAGGTTTTCCGTAATGCCTACTTGCGTTTGGACGAAGAACTCACAAATCAGGATGCGTTGGCAAAATCACTGACAGAGAAGGTCGCTGAGGCCAAAAAACAGGTTCCCGTCAAAGGAAGTGTCGGACAAAAGCGAGTGATGTTGCGCATTCTCAAAACATCGACGCCCGAAGACGAGGAATTCATTCAAAGCCTTGTGGCCAGCGACGACTGGGAAATGAAATCGCTCATCATGAAAACAAAGTTTCTTTTCCGAGACCTTCCCTATGTGCAACAGTCCTTGGTCAAGCTGGCTTTCGAATCGTTTCCACTCTCCTTCCGAGGCGAACTCTTTTACTGCAGCACGGAGCCGAATAAAAAGGTCTTTCTGGATTTGTACCCAGAGAGCGCCCGCGCCCGCGAATTGCTGAATATTGAGGTCTCGCAAATCGAGAAAAATGACAAACGTCGAACCAGCATCGAAAAGAATAAAAACGTCTACATTCAAAAATTCCTCGAGGTCCTGCACCAAACGATCTCCGCCGATCCGGCGAACTTTGAGGAAATCATGCTCCGGATCGTTCAAAACCAATCCGGAGCCGATCCGCAGTCCCAAGGTGATCCGAAGAACGGCAATGGCAACAACGCTGCATAAAATGGAGATGCAACAGGCATGAGAAACGTAAAATTGATGTCCATCATCTCTTTCGTGCTTGCGATTCTCACCATGGCGTATGCCGTTCTGGGGGGTGGCATCGATGCGAGAACTCTCCTCGACATCCATGGACTTGTCATCGTGATTGGGGGAACTGTTGCGGCAACGGCCATTTCATTCAACCCTGTGCACATCATTCAAATGTTCCGAGCGCTCTACCGTGGCATGCTGACAGGTAAGGAAGTCAGATTCGACGAAATCATCCGCCAGTTGATGAAACTCGCTGATGTTTATCGCAACAACCCCGAACGGATGCGACAGAGCATGAGCATCATTACCGATGAATTTCTCCGCGAGTCCATCAATCTGATGCTCGATGAAATTACATCGGAACGCGAATTGCTCAAAATCCTCAACGAACGTGTTGACCACATCTATGACCGTTACATTTCGGATGCGAGAAAATTCAAAGCGATCGGTAAATTCCCTCCCGCAATGGGCCTCATGGGAGCCGTGCTCGGAATGATTGGACTGCTCGGAGGGCTGGGTTCTCCCGGCGCAGAGAAAACAGTCGGCCCGTCTCTTTCGGTCGCGCTTGTGGCGACCTTCTATGGAATCGCCCTCGCGAATCTGGTGATCATCCCTATTGGTGAAAATCTTGTTGAGAGGGCTGCCATCATCAAGAGAAAAAATATCATTATCGTCGCCGGCGTTCGTCTTATTCTTGAAGAATCCAACCCCATTCTTCTCGCCGAAAAACTCAACAGCTTCCTGCTGCCTAATGAGCGACTCGACTGGAGGGCGACAGGATGACCCTCCCTCAGGAAAAGCCTAAAAAATTAGAGCTGGATGAGGATACTTTTGACCATCTCCACAACCGTGTTCAGTTTGACGAGCACGACGAAGAGCCATGGCTGGTCTCTTACGCCGACATGATGACTCTCCTCTTTGGGTTCTTCGTACTGATGTACAGTTTTGCAGCAGCCAAAGAGGGTTCAAAATCGCTCGAATCCATAAAGAAAGTCATCGCAGAGCAATTCGGCGGAAAATTTGTGACCAGCGAGGTCGAAGACCAGTCAAAGAATCCACCCATTGTCACGGCCAGCTCGTTCACATCGGACTGGGAAATTGGCACAAAAAAAGATGAGAGCGAAAAAGACGGCAAAAAGGAAACCTACCGAACGCGGGGTATCAGGGAATTCCAGTGGAACAAGTCGACACCCATCAAAGAGCTTGAAATTCTCATGCCTGTCTCGAGATTGTTCATCAACTCAGGTTCTTCCGTCTCAGAGAGTGGAAGCAAATTCCTGCAGCAAATGGCTGCAGACTTTCAACAGCGCAATAAAGACGACAAGATGATCATTGAGGTGCACGGATATTCTTCGAGTGAAACACCAGACAAAATACTCCGGCTGACCACCCTTCAGGCCGCAGAAATCATGTCCGCACTTGTCAAGGCGGGGGTGGCCGCAAGAGACATCACCGCCGGCGGCTATGGAAATCTACTGATTGATTCGGGAGAACTCAATGCAGCGAGTGCAAAGAAATCATCTACGAAGAAAAACGAACGCGTAGTCCGATTCAGAATTCAGGAATTCGTCAAAAGAACTGAGTCTAAAAAGGAGTGACCGATGTTTTCCTTCACTCTTGCCGGACTCAATTCTTTGCTGGAAGCAACTCTGATCTTTATTGGGGCTGTTTCGCCCCGTACCGACGACAACTACCAATCTGACAAACCTGCCTTTGCCCTGATTGCCGAAACCAACGGGCAAGTGCGCTACAAGCGTTCTCACTCTGCAACATGGTTCGATGCGCGGATGGGAACGTCACTCTTCCCCGGAGACCGCATTTTTGTCGAAGAAGACGGGAACATCCTCATCCGCTATCCTTCCCTGAAATCCACGGTTTACTGTTCCACCCCCTCCATGTTCTCCATCACGGAAGACATTGAGCTTATCCGGCACCGCGACAGATGGTTTGTTGCTTATGCCGTTTTGGACCCTAAGAAAGAAGAAGAAGAAGACAAGAACAATACAGAAGAGACAAAGAGAGAAAAAAACTATTTTGTGGAGACAGTCGAAAAACCCGGAGATCGCGACAGGCTCGATAAAATAAAAACAACGTCGGGACCCAAGAGTGAGAGCAAGAAGCTGGAGCAGCTTTCCTTTGAACTGAGCGAAAACAGAGCCACCGGATTCTCCCGCCAGCTCAAATTCGACTCGGGTGTCTTTTCCTACGTCAGGCAGGTGAATTTGTTGGTCTGGAAAAAACCGCGCGGCAAGTATGATCTTGTGACTCAGAAATTTCCTGCAAAAATAGACGTCGAAGTTGAAAACAGCAATCCCAATGTTCTCCTCTATGCCTACCTGTGGAAGGATAAGAATCTCAACCCAAAGTGGTCTGGAGTCTCAAAAAGCGTCTTTACCAACGTGGTGATACCGGAACCGGGCCGCTACAAAATGCAGGTTTTTTCGGAAGACAGCAGTGCTGCATCCGACTATCTGGAAATCAATGCGACTCAGAAGCGAGATCGCACGATCATCCCCACAACATGGGACGACGGCCAA
This sequence comes from Pseudomonadota bacterium, assembly GCA_041184525.1. GTDB lineage: Bacteria > Bdellovibrionota_B > Oligoflexia > Silvanigrellales > Silvanigrellaceae > RFOM01. The sequence continues at coordinate 26,857 of JBEGJP010000261.1, forward strand.
ACGAGGTGGTTGGATGATGAGTGAAATCCCCAGCTCAGAAGCCATTGAATCCGAAGTCTCCGACCCCAAGAGAGAGGCGCTCTTTTCGAGAGCTAAAAAGTGGTTCCTGCGCAACATCGACTGGTACAACACCACCGTTCGTTTCCGCGTGATTACGATCACTTGTATTTTTATGGCTGTACTCGTCGCCTCTGCTTCACTCTTCGGTCTCAACATGTACTGGAGCGACCGCAAAGCCTATCTGTTTGAAAACCATCAACTGCGTGCACAGCTCGTTTTTATGGGCTTGAAGAAGCACCTCACGAGCAGCGCGGCTCCTCAGCCATTTAAGCCGCCGAAATCAGATCCCACCTACATTCAGGAGAATTACCGCATCCCTCGATTGCCCGAAAATGACGAGGTATTTGTTGGCAAACTCGCCGATCAAATGACTCTCTTTTGGAAAGACTCCAATTCAAAACTCTGGACCTCGACCTATCAATTCCGCCCTGATTCCTGCCCCACAGAAGCTGGACTTTGTTATTTGGTGACAGGCAATGGATTGTTCTTGGGCACCTCGCATCCTCATCTGGTCACTGAGAAGACTTTTGCCGAACGGGAGACTCTCATCA
>JBEGJP010000262.1:0-9194 GCA_041184525.1 Pseudomonadota bacterium
GAGAATGTCAGAGTCCTCATTTTCTGAGGTCAGAAGCGTGGGATCAAATGCATGATTGGCATGGACGTAAGTTAAGTTTGGATATTTCGCAGCGAGATAGTTTCCAAGGAAAGAATTGTCAGAGAAGCCGACGAAAATTTTGGGTGGCAGCACAGGAGGAAGCTGATTCTCGAGGTAGGCGATAAGTTCCGTAGTTCCAAAACCGCCCCTAGAAGCCCAAACAAACGAATATTTTCTATTCGTCAGAGCATGGGAGAGTTGAATCGATCGTTCTATTGGTTTTCCAGCGGTAAGTTGGAAAACTTCTGGCACCTCAGGAATGAATTCCGTGATTTCAAAGCCACGGAGCTTCAGTTGACTCAACCGCTCCGAGCGTTCCGAATCCGAAAGTTTAGTCTGACCGGCGGGATGAACGACTGCTCCATGTGCCAGAATATTTTCCATGCAAACCTGCCTCCCTGTGTCATCATTGTTTTCAATTGCAACATGATGGACTGAAAGTCAGGAATGCGCCAGCGGTAAGACTCAATATCGCGGGAGACTAGGGTCAACAATTTGAGCGTATCGGTCTATTCCGCCTTTTAGCGAGACCGCATTTGGGATGCCGTTTTGTCTCATATAAAGTGCCGCGTTGAGGCTTCGTACTCCGTGGTGACAATAGACAATGACTTGTTTCACTTGAGCCGCTTTTTCAAAAATCAGAGGCATTGTTTTTTCGCTCATTAAAATTGAGTTCGGGCCCATGTTGCATAGAGTGTGCTCCCAGGCTTCTCGCACGTCTACGAAAAGGACATCTGGTTTGTTCAGGTACTCAGCGGCTTTGGTAGGTTCAATTTCTGCATTTTTCGTATCCGAATACCCTTTATTCAGAACCTCCAACATCAGAACTGGATCTTTGCCGTGCTTCTTAGCAACCTCGTCAAGAGATTCATGTGGTTCAAAGCCGCAAGAGGCGCAGCCGCCAACGTGAAATTGCGCATGCAGAGTCGCACGGGCAAATGGGTAGACTGCTTCAATTTCGCTCATCGTTGTGTCAAGGCTGAAGGTGGTCATCGTTTTTCTCCAAGGAAAATGACATCAGTCGCGTGGACTCCTTGTTCGTGTCTCAAGGGACGCTATAATCTGCAAGCAAGGAACTCAATTCTTTTTTTTGGCAAGGATCTGTGAAAATGCAGGATGTAGCTCATTGGCTTTCAGAACGATTGATGAGCCTTCCGGAAGCGGAATTTGTCAAAACCCCGCATCGGAAAGTTCCTGAAATTTGTCGTAAAGTTGCCGAATTTTCTTACTACTCTATTCCACTTTCCAGCGGAGTCGGCGCTGCTGTGCTTGCTTCGCCTCGAGAACCGAGGTCGGGGACAACGGTTCTCGTCATTTTGAGTCATGCACTGGGTTTTGATGCCACATACCCCTATTGGCACTGGATTGAAGCTTTGAATTCGAAAGGCCTTCATGTCCTGTCTGTAGATTGGGATGGTCATGGGGCAGGAAGTGGTTCTTCTCTGGATTTGCAGGCCGCATCTCGTTCGATACCACTTCTCCTTCAGCGTCTTTACGGTGAATCAGGTCGTGCTGGTCTGACGGCGGGCCGTTCGGGACCGCTCTGCTATCTGATGGGTCATGCAGCAGGCGCCGCTTATGGTCTTCTGGCAGCTTCGCGTGTTGATTGCGCTCGCTTGGTATCAGGTGTGATTGCCGTGAGTCCAACGGTCAACACGCACCAAGATGGCGAACTCAAGTTGGAACGTTGGGAGGTCATGAATCCGGTTGCTTGGTTCAAAGACTTCCTGACTCAGGTTCCATTTTATGGAGTTTCCGGTGTCGTGCCACCCTCTGCCAGTAGGCAAAAGCGTCTTTTTCCCTTGAGGCTACGTTTTGGGATTGACCGAGAAATACAGTTGGCACGTTTCGTTAGCGAAACCTTCGCCTCGAGAAGAATTCTGAGGAATGTGCAAACGCCAGTTTTATGGATACATGGGGCGAAAGATAAGCGAGTTCCACTGGAACGAGCTTTGTCACTGATGATGGAGATTCCAGCCGCCCTGTTTACCCACGTGGATGAACATCGTGGACACACTCGCCTTATGTTTTCGAGCGATGTCCCAGCTTATGCAGCCAAGTTCATCGAATTGTCCGCGGGTCTAAAATAGTATTTTGTCTTAGCTCAGGAGGTTTTTGTGAATTCGAGAGATTTCGTCAAGTTTGCTTTGTCTCAATTTTCAGCTGCTGTTCTTGGACTCGTGACTCTTTCTGCAGCTTATGGTCAGGAAACTAAATCAGGAGAATATGCTCCGCCGATTGGAGAGCAGCCAGTTTACGGCAAGCGATACACACCGGGTGCTTCCGAAGCAGGTATTGTCATGGAGCTCAACATAGCTCAGCTCTTGAATAAAGGAGTTGGTCTTGAGTTTGAGAAAAAAGGCTCGGGTTCCATGAACTTTGGAGCAGATCTCTCTTTCACGGACAAATCTGTGTCCACGGAAGGCGGTGCCTCGGGTCAGTCTCGAAGTGTTTTTATTGCTCCAAAGATTCGTCTCTATCCCATGGAAGCTTTGCAGGGTGTGTTTTTTGGGGGGAAACTGCACATTGGGCAAGTGACAACAAACGTCACTATCTCGGGTAAATCATCGGAAAAGAACTTTAATGTGATGGCACCTACGGTGCATATTGGCTATCGTTTTTTGAGTACTTTCGGATTTACTTGGTCTTTGTACGGTGGGGCAGGAATCAACTTCCCTCGGCCAAAATTTGAAACAAAGGATTTAGCTGACCAGAATCAGGCAGCTGCATCCAATGAGATCATATCGAAAGTCAATGATTTGAACAAAGATGTGAGATTGGATCTCGGCCTTACAGCGGGCATCGCTCTGTAACCGGATGCCCCAACTTGCAGGATACGAGGTTATCCCCTGTGTCCTGCAAGCAGTACTTAAGCTTCGATTTTCTCTGAACTCACCGTTGGCTTGCTCACCAAATATCTTGAAAATTCATTCGAAATGGTGCGTTGGATAAAAGGCACGACTTCATTGAGGTCAATCAACTGAGCGGGCGCGCGGTTGTCTCGGAATTTGAATTCGACCTTATTTTCGTTCAGGTTTCTCGGTGAAAAAATAACACGCAGCGGAATTCCAATGAGATCTGCATCAGCGAATTGCGAGCCTGGCTTTTCATCTCTATCGTCGAAGAGCACTTCAACGCCTGCCTGTGAAAGCGCCTGATAAACTTCGATGGCAGTTTGTTCTGTTTTGCCTTCTTTTTTGTTGAGGACACAGAAATGGACGTGAAATGGGGCTATCGTTATTGGAAGGATTGGGCCACGTTCATCGTGGCTTTCTTCGATAACAGAAGGCAGTAATCGCGTGATTCCAATTCCGTAACAACCCATGATGTGGTTTTGCGCAGCACCTGCTTGATCAAGATAAGTACAATTCATGGATTGTGAGTATCTTGTGCCCAAGTGAAAGATATTTCCAATTTCAATTCCTCGAGTCTCTTGCAGTTCATGATTGCATTTGGGGCAGGGATCTCCTGCTCTTGCCGCAGCAACATCACCTGTCTTGACTCTTTGTCGCTGCCATTCATTCAGGTTCGCAAGGAAGTCACGGTCCAAATTGAAGTTCATCAGATGAATGCCTTCTTTATTGGCGCCAATGATAAATTGACTTTCCTTGGAAATGGTCTTGTCAAATATGACATGGCATTTGGAGAGGTTGAGTCCTATGGGGCCAGCTGAACCAGACAATGCGCCAGCGGCTTGAATCACTTCCTCTTTCGCTGGAAAGATTTCTTTCTGAATGAGTCCTTTGAGTTTCTGCTCAACGACGTCGAGATCTCCTCTGATGAAGACGACCACCATTTCCTGATCTTTGGTTTGATACATCACTGCCTTGCAAAAATCATCGGACTGCAAGTTCATGAGCTTTGAAAGCTCAGCAATGGTCTTCGCTCCTCCGGTTTTTACTTCTTGCAGCGCGGCCTCCGGAGATTTTTTCAAACTAAATGGGCTGCTCGCAATCTCCTGATTCGCCTTGTAGTCGCAGTGCTTACATGTGATGAGCGTGTCCTCACCGGAGGGCACGAGCATCATGAACTCGTGCGAAAATTTGCCTCCAAACATGCCATTGTCAGACATGACGCTCACAAAATTTTTGCACCCAGTTCTCTTGAAAAAGTTCATGTACGCTTCGTGGACTTTCCAATAATAGCGTTGAAGGTCCTCTTCGCTAGCATGAAAGCTGTAGGCATCTTTCATGGTAAATTCGCGAAGGCGAATGAGTCCTCCGCGCGGACGAGGCTCGTCTCTGAACTTCGTTTGAATTTGATACATCATCGCAGGGAGCTGCCTGTAACTTGTCAGCTCCGATCGGGCAAAAAATACGACTGGCTCTTCATGTGTCATGCAAAGGACCATGGGCTTGTCATGTCGGTCGTTCAGCCGGAACATATCTTTACCGATGGCCGAGTACCTTCCGCTTTCATCCCAGAGTTCTTTTGTCCCAAGACAGGGCATTTTGACTTCCTGCCCTTCAACCTTGTTCATTTCTTCGCGACAAATGGCCTCAATTTTCGCAATGCTTCTCTGTCCTAGAGGGAGCAGTCCATAGATTCCGGCCGCATATTGGCGGACAAATCCGCCCCGAAGCAGAAAGCGATGGCTGACGAGCTCTGCGTCTCTGGGGGTTTCCTTCACAGTGCGGCCAACAAGTTTGGATAAGAACATCTGAAAAGACTCCGGTTGCTTGGTCAGGGTTGTGAATAATCAACGAATAGATTCATTATTGGTAGGGCTCGGTCAGTTCTCCATTGAGCTCATAGGAGGACTTTCCATAAGGGCCATCAACGTCAGTGATCCTGAGGCGGCCTTTGGCCCAAATTGGGCCAAACGAGCGGGTTGCTTTTCTGCCTCCCGCCATCCTCACGTGGACCATTTGGTTCGCGGGTGGAGGCGGGGTGTGAATACAGGCAGTCGGACTCGGGACCAGCAAAAACTCAGACACAGAGTCCTGATTGTCTTCCAATGGAACTATAAATCCAGGAATCCTGACCTTTTGACCATCCAGTTTCTTTAAATTCTGTGGCGCCTTCCCAGTCGAAATATCGAGCTCTCGCAAAGTGGCCCAGTCAACGTCCACCGGATTGTCATTTGCCTGCGCCTGTTCAATGCTATTTTCTTTGCCATTCAAGAAGACGTGAATTCCCGCAAATCCGAGCGAAAATCCGACGACGCTGAGCAATGTGATTCTGAGCCATAAAGGCATAAACACCTCAAAAGTTAGGCGGCATTATACATGCGAAAATTCATCAGTCCAAGAACTGAACCTTGCTTGCGAAGTGGTGTCAGCCTGTTATGGTTAACAATCAAAATCAAATTGCATTAAATAGGTGCAGCCTTGTCGCTTGTCGGAAAAGAAGAATTTTTTGCGCATTTAGACGCTTTGGCTCAAAAGCATTTCGCGATACCTGAACTGCGTCCGCTGCAGCGTGAAGTCTTTTCGGCTTTGAATTCGAACAGACAGGTTCTTGCAATGCTCCCTACGGGTGCAGGCAAGACGCTTATTTACGCCCTGGCTAGTCTTTTCTTTCCAGATTCAGTGACGATTGTTGTTTGTCCGCTCCTTGCTTTGATGCGTGACCAGTGTGAAAGAATGCAATCCGCCGGGATTCGTGCAGCTATGATTTGCTCGGAACAGAGTGATGACGAAAGGCGGAATGCGTTCAGATCACTGTTGAGAGCTGAGGCAAAGATCTTATTTATAAGTCCGGAGCGATTTGCTCTTTCCGGATTTCAAAAATTTTTAAGTCGTCTGACAATTGGAATGGTCGTTATCGATGAGGCGCATTGTGTTGTGACATGGGGACATACTTTTCGTCCCGAATACAGCCAACTGTCATCACTTATAGGTTCACTGCAACCTAAGCGTGTGCTTGCGCTTACAGCAACCGCCACCCGGGCCAGCAGGGCGCTGATAAAGTCTATGATCTTCGACGTGCCGGATAGCGTTTTTGAGGTGGTGGACAAACCTCTTCGAGATAACATTTCTGTGAGAACAATTCGATCTTTCTCAGAGGATGAGCGCTGGAAAGTGATAGAAAATTTAGTCCTCGAGACTCCTGCAAAAAAGTCAATCGTATACTTTCAAAGAAGGGAGCAGTGTCAGAAAGCTGCAATCGAGATGAAGAAAAGAGGGATTCACGCCGTTGTGTATCACGCCGGTCTCTCTAAGGAAATTCGCAAATCTGCGGAGGAATACCTTCGTCAGTCAGAACGCAAATTGGTCATCTGTGCAACCCTGGCGTTTGGGATGGGTGTTGATCTGCCGAATGTCGGTCTTGTTGTTGTCGCTGGTTTTCCGGGGAATATAGAGGAAATGTTCCAGATGATAGGGCGTGCAGGAAGGCAGGGTGAGCGCGCACAAGCGGCGCTTGTATGGACTGGTTCGGATCCCAAGAGGAGACATTTTCAATTTGAGAAGATGCTCCCTGAATCACCTCAGTTTTTCGAGATGGTGAGGCCGCTCGCCTCTTTTTTTCCTGGATGTCAGCAACGAAAGATTATTGAGAAAGCTGTGCTTTTGGCGCGTTCAGGTGTGAGCCAAGATAGCAAGGGAAGTCCTGATCAAATCTGGTCAACCTTGGCGGGTAGCCTGACGATGTTGGGTGCGGGCAGGAGTCTTGAGTCTGAACACGATGCTTGGGTTGAGATTCAAATTCCCAGCTTGGAAAGCTTATTTAACGCAGTTGCAGATCTCCCTTCGGGGCCCTCGCGTCGGAGATTCGTCCTTGAATGGATTGTCCAGCGTATTGGCACCCAGTCGGAAGCTCAAAGTCGATTCTCGTTCGCCTTTTCTGTTGGAGAAATGGCCGAGGAGACTCAAATGTCTTGGGACAAGATCTCTGAGGTTCTTAAGTTTTATGTATTGAAGAACGAGATTTCGGTGATTTACGTCCCAAGGGATGAGTTGAGCCGTTATTTCGTGTTGCAAGGAAGTTTTATCGAGCTCGAGGCACGCTTTCCTAAGTATCACCATTGGCGGAATTTACTGTCCCAAGGACTTCAGGCGTTGTCGGATTTTGTTTCGACTGAGAAATGCCGCTTGAATGAATCCTTCAAGCTCTTTGAATCGCAGACGGCAAGGAAGATGAGTCGGCAAACTGAGAACTGCGGCAGATGCGACAACTGCCTTCGATTGGAGCGAGGGGGACGGAACCATGTGCAGCGGCAGAATGCTGGTGGTCTGACGCTCTCGTTGCCAAACCGTCTGTGATGATGGCAGATTATTGGGGTTGTTTAGGAGTTTTTTAATTTCAATTGAAACAGGAAACGCCGTGAAGAAAAAACTAAAGACGAAGCAAAGCGCAGGCGGAAGAAAAAAAGCAGCACAGAAAGCTTCTGCTTCCAAAAACGGTGGTTCGGTGACTCTTCAGTTGCTGTCTCGCAGGGACAAGGATTTTCCCGTTGCCAGTAAATTGGAGCGAACCAAAAGAACGTTCAGGAGACTCACAAACGACGAGGTTTTCAGACGATCTGAAATCGACAATCAGATGGTCACAAGGAATGCGACGAAGGTTCCCAACTACGAGATCATCTCGCAGGCCAGAGCGGTACGTGCTATTACTGTGGGGCTCGGAGTTCAGAAGCCGGGCTACAACATCTACGTAGCCGGTGTGCAAGGTACTGGTAAAACGAGTGTGATTAGGGGATTTTTGAAGAAGACGGCGGAAACCCAAAAGACTCCCTCTGATTGGATTTACGTCTACAACTTTAAAAATACCGAATCCCCTCGTGCAATTGAAGTAGCAACAGGTCACGCAAAAAAGTTCAAGAAAGATATGGACGAGCTTGTTGAGCAATTGACGACAGAAATTCCTGACGCTCTGCAGTCCGAGGAGTATGAAAACAATGTGAATTCAACGGTGAATTCCAGTAACGAGAAAAAGGCAAAACTTTTCGGCGAATTGGAAAAAACATCAAAGGCAATGAACTTCGGTGTGAAGTCGACTCGGATGGGCATCGTCACGGTTCCAATCGTGGATGGAAAACCTCTGTCCGAAAAGGATTATGCTGATTTAAGTGAAGAACAGAAGGAAAAAATTGAAGCTGAACGCAATCAACTTGAACCTGAAGTGTTGGATTTTGCCCGTAAGGTGCGTTCAATTGAGAATGAAACAAAGCAGAAGCTCGAATCCTTGCGTTCTGAAATTGGTGATTACGTCGTCAGTGCTGCGATGCAGCCTCTTTTAAAAGAATATGCCTCAAACTCCGCAATCGTTGCCTACTTGAATGAAGCCAAAGAGCACTTGCTTGAAAATATCGAAGACTTTGCCGAGGAAGGCGATGATGAGTCGGGTGAAGACGATGAGAGTCCAGTGCCACACCACCTTCGAAAAGGAGATCCTTATCTCCCATACAGGGTGAATGTTTTTGTGGACAACACCGAAACAAAAGGCGCTCCCATCGTTATTGAGACCAATCCCACATTTTATAATCTTTTTGGAAAAATTGAGAAAAATATTGAATATGGGATTTACACAACAGACTTCAAAATGATCAAGGCAGGTGCGTTGGCAAGGGCAAACGGCGGCTACCTTGTTTTGAACGCGATTGATGTTTTGAGAAATCCGCAAGTTTGGGAAACGCTCAAGCGTGTGCTTAAAAATCAGAAGCTTTTCATAGAAGATTTGGGAGAGCAGTACAGTATCTTGCCGACGAGCGGACTTCGTCCCGAGCCAATTTCGCTGAATGTCAAAATTGTCTTGATTGGTTCAGACTGGATCTATCGGATGCTTTATCAATTTGATGAAGACTTTAACAAAATTTTCAAGATAAAAGCAGATTTTGATCTTCAAATGCCAAGGAATGAAGATACGATCAAAGATTACATCAATTTTGTTTCGACTCGCACTCAGGTTGAGAACCTTTTGCCATTCGATGCATCGGCGATTTCGAGTATTGTTGAATACAGCAGCCGTATCGTCGATGATCAGGACAAACTCACGACCCGTTTCAGTCTCATCAAAGACCTGACAATCGAAGCCGATTATATGGCGAAAGAGCGAAAGGCGAAGAGAATTACGCGGGATGACGTGGAAAAGGCAGTGGATGAGCGTTATTTTCGCTCCGCACTCGTTCAGGACCACTTGAGCGAGATGGTTACGAGAGGCGATATCCTGATATCAGCCAATTCGCGACGTGT
>JBEGJP010000263.1:0-5028 GCA_041184525.1 Pseudomonadota bacterium
TGTAGATTGGCAGCGATAATGTCACCCTGACTTTTCAGGGAAAATGTCACCCACAAGGTTGTTTCGGCGAATCTTGACTGCCCTTGAGTCAACTTGCTTGGCGATAGTTGCTACCTACGGCATAAGTTTTCTTCCCGGTCCATGAGAGTTCCTTGATGATGAGGCACCGAGAGCCATAGTAGACGCTCCATTGGCCGTTTTGGTACGTCCGGATTTCGACCTCATACCCTGCCCATGAGTTCATGGAGCGGCTTTGGATCACGTACTTCTTCGACTTGTATTGGAAGGTGTGATCCTGAGCTATTTTTCGAGTTTCCTTGATGCAAAAGATGTTCTCAAGATCGAGTCTGGGAGAAATTTTCCTGTAGTGGTTCTCCGTATTCTGCGCGGCATGGGTGTTGCGAAGGTTCCAGTAGTCGGGAAGAAAAACCTTTTCTAGGTATTCGTTAGCCTCAGCCATGTTCAGTATGCCCCGGAGTCGGAGCTCGGGGATCAACCGGTCCTGAAACGTTCGCCAGGCCCTTTCGATCCGGCCCTTGGCTTGGGGGGAGTGAGCATAGAGGATTGTAATCCCAAGTTCTGAACACGCCCGTTCGAATTGGCTGAAGTCCTGTCGCTTGTTGCCTCCAAAAATGCCGGCCTTGTCGGTGTAGAGCGCAAGTGGCACCCCCTTTCGCTCGACTGTCTTGGTCAGGACCGACATGCAGCCCACGGTTGTTTCACTGCAAAAGAAGCGCGCAGATGTAATCTCGCTCGTGGCATCGTCGATCATGCCGATGAGCGTCCAAGTGTCCTTGCCATTCCACTTGTGAGGAGAGCCGTCCATCTGCAGGAGCATACCCTCACAGGCCATTCTAGCCCTGTACTCTCTGCGCCGCCTTGCCGTGCGCCTTCGGTGTTTGGCAATTCCTACCTCCAGACAACAGCGTCTGATGGTGGCATAGCTTGCCACAAGGTCTTCGTCAGAGAGAAAATGCTCTCTCATATGGACAAAGTTAAAGTCGAAGTATTTATTCTCAGCCAGGTCCGTGATCCTCCGAGCTACCTCCTTCGGGGTCTTGTTCGGTGGCTCTCTTCCGACGTTTCCATGGACCAAACCTGAAGGTCCTTCAGATTGTAGCTTTGCACGCAGTCGAGACACCTGCCGAACCGACAGCCCCAGCAAGCTTGCAGCTTGGCTTCTGGTGAGTTTGCCTTCCATAAATCTCTGGATCACTTCTAGCGTTCTTTGCTCACTCTCGCTCATGGCCCACGCCCTCTCTCGCATCTGCTCCCCCGATACTTGAGTCGAAATGATCTTCAGTTGAGGGGGCTTAGTTTACAGGGGGGGTGACATAATCGCTGAAAAGTAAAGGGGGGACATAATCGCTGAAAAGTTACACTGGAAAAAACCAGATAAGTCGAAAAAAACAAAGAATTTTCCCCGCATTTTCGATTCTTTACAATTGAGTCCTCAAGATTTCACAACGAATTCCGAAACGACAACGAAATTATTTCACTCGGTTCGGAGGTTTTTATGAAGAAGATTCTTCTGAGTCTTCCTTTTCTCATCTCGGGCTGCGCGGGCGATATGCCCGACGCACTCAAGGGGAAAGGGGCTGAGGCAATGGGTGTGGGCGATTCGACGTCGTCACTTGTTGCAGACAAGGCCGCAACATTCAAAAATCTCCTCAACCTTAAGTCAGAAAACGATGCGATGTGCCTTCTCGTTCAGAAACAGCGCGTCGAATGCCCCTACGCCAGTTCTCTTCTCCCAGGGGAAAGTGAAAAGGTTTTGGGTTGTGTTTCGGGTGTTGCAGCCAATTCCATCGTCGGCGTGAACTATGAGATCAGTGTCACGCCTCCGGCCGGAACCAAGGTTTATCTCTCAACAAAAGGTGGCGCATGGCGGACCAATGAAGTGGGTGCCGGCTTCAATCAGAAACTGACCTGGGGTCCCAAAAAACCGGACTCGTGCAATCCGACGCTGCGCGTCAATCCTGCCAATGCGCAAGCACAACTTCGTGCACCTCGTTTGATAGAACTGAGCGAGCTCGACGTTGTGGTCGTGCCCGATGACAAAGGCCGCTGTTATGAGCAAAAGAATTGGGTTCCGGAATTCGGCGCATTTGACGTCAGTCTAAACGGATCTCCACTTTTCAAACTTCAAGACCTCTTCGGCGACAAATCGGGGCGCGTTCAAGTGGGACTGAGTTCATTGGACGCTCTTCTCGACGATCCCAAATGCATCATTCCCAAACAGACACTGGAATCGGCTCTGTCGGCAGCGAAGAGCAGATCCGCCGCAACAGCAACGACCACAGCCCCTGCAGGCACAAATGTCGACGAAGAATATGCACGTGAAACCGGCCGCAACCAAAGCCTCCGATTGGCTTTGACCGGTCAGGAAAAACTCGGGTGCTGGGCGTTCGATAAAATCCGCAAGCTCGAGGTCAAAATTGAAGGCGCCGCTGCACCCAACGCGAGCCGCGGTGACAGTGGAGACCAGCTGAAGCCTGAAGGCAACGCCAAGTCCTACACGTTCAACTTCGGTCGCGGCATCACCCATTCCATCTCCGAGGAAAATGGTGTTTTCAAACCGGGCGGTGGGTTTGTTTCCGGTGATTTCGAAGACCACGAGATTCAGGAGCTCAATTTCCTGAGAATCACGAAAGGCGGGTCATCCTTCGACAACCAAGAATTTACGACACGTCGCAGCTGCGGCTTCCTTGGACTCGGCTCGTGCACCGATCGCAAGTACCACAGATATGAAACGAACCGCCGCAGCCTTTCGGCCATCAAGATTCTGGTGAATGACCAAGTTGTTTACGAGAAATCTGGAATCAGCTTCACTTTTGAACGTGGCAAGCTCGAATGGCCCGGAAACAACAAGATCGAACGCATTCAGGACAACCCTAAGTTCCGCGACCTCATGCGGCGCACAGATTGTCCCGCGGGTTAATACCAGCGGGCAACACTGAGCGTCTGAGGGATGGATTGGAAGGAGAGAGGGATGCGGCAGAGTGAAATTGGAATGTTGTTGGGATTGATTGGAAGCGTCTCGTTGAGCGCCTGCGCACCCAACACTCAATTCAAGTCATCCAACCTTCTCGATGCGTCGAGGGAAGTGAAAGCCCGTTCGGCGGGAATGAACACCGGCTCTGCGGACGGTTCGGGACAAAATGACACGGGCCGCTTGAATATTGACTGCTTCCTTGAATCTTTGGACGCCGGAAAATTGCTTGGCGAAAAACCACTTAAATCGATCGGCATTCCTTCCAATTGCCCAAGCACGAGCAGCACTTCCTCAGAGACCAGTTCTGTGGCCAAGTCAGACGTTGCCGTTGCACTCGACACTTCAGAAAATATGCTCAACCTCGACAAAGTCGCTAAATTTGAACTTGCCTTGGCCCTCAACAAACTCAACGCCGAGGGAAGGATTGCGACACTCACTGCATTTGCATTTCGCAACAAAATCACAGCCACGGAAAATAGTTCAGATATCTCCAAAACCATCGGGCTTGTCACCGGTTCCTCACCCGATTGGTCGCCCAATAATCTGAAGACCATTGATCCCAACAGCACCGAGTGGATTACGGCAGATGCCGCAAAAGATGTCTTCACCGCGCTGAAAAGTGCCGCTGCGGCGCTTTCAACCGGCACTCAAAAAAGCAAGATTCTCATTCTGATCACCAACTCGACAGGCATAGGCGCAAATGGCTTCGACGTGGGCCCGACTGCAAAAATCATTTCCGATCTCGACGCATCGACGGCTCGGTCCGGTGGTGTGTTGACCTTCAATTATGCCGGCTCCGACAAGCTTGCTCCGAGTCTCTCCGAATATGCGCCCACCCCGTTGGCTCAGCTCGACATGCTTGCCTCAGCTGCAGCCCTCAAACCGGTACGTGCACAATTGACCGAAAAACTGGGCGGCTGGGGCGAAAGCATTGTCACACGCTCGAAAATTCCATCGTCGGCAAACGAGGCCTGTCTTCTCAAACAATTGGACGGGACGGATGCCAGCGGAAAACCCGTCTTCAAAAATGAATTTTCTGTCTCAGACAAGAATGGCTTTCAGGACATCAGCATGCCCCTCATTCTTCAATCGGCGAGTTTCACAATCACTGTCACGCGCCAATGTGAGAAATCGGGAGAAACGAAGCAGACGGTCGCGGTGGCGGCAACTGCGAAGGGAGGGACTTCAAAATGAGAAAACCAACCATCGTTCAACCGCGTTCGCTCACACCACTCTTTGGCCTTGCAGCCGCCGTTGTGACAGTCACCGGTTGCTTCAACAGCCCTGCGCCTGAAACCAGAACGCGGAGTTCAAGTCCATTCAATCTGGACAGCATCCCTCCATTGCCAATGGTTGAACCGGCCAGCTTGAAGATTTCCGACATCACTATTGCGCAATCTCATGACCCCAGAACGGGAGGCACACTCCAACCTTTCGTTGATTTCCGTTACTCCGGTTCAACGGACTATGTCGAAGTGCAAGCTTGTGCCGAGGGAAGTGCGTGCACGCCCCCCAAAAACATTTTTGAAACGAACGCCACGCTGACAAATGCACCTTCGGGCGCACGTGTTGTCGTCAAACTGCGCGGGTGTGTGAACCCTGCTCGTGCCATTGGAAATTCCAACTGTGGTTCTTGGTTTGAAAAGGAATACACACAGTGGTTTACTGCGGACAAGGCAAAGAGTGAATTGCAGGAAGAGTTCGACGCTTTGGAACGAAGTGCCGGCGATTTGGAAAAGAAACTTCAAAAAGTTCTGGCATTGCGAGCAAAAAGAGCTGAAAAGTGCAAAGCAAAAGATCCTGCACAAGCACAAATTCTCGATGCCGAGAGAGGTCTGGTCGGATCGCTGGGCAAATTGGGGGGTGGTCTTGTGGGGGCCATTGCCAAGAGTATTGCCGATAAACCGGCGCCAGCCGCCGCTCCGGCTACTTCGGGAACATCCGGAGGAACAGGAGAAGAGAAGAGCAGTTCGGGTGAAGCGATCAGCGGCTCCGGTGACTCAACGACGTATGCACTCCATTCGGATTCTGGC
>JBEGJP010000264.1:0-8368 GCA_041184525.1 Pseudomonadota bacterium
CCCGTGAATCCTGAACTCAGTGGAATCCCCTCGAGCGAGACCTCAGGTTCACGTCCCGGGTGCCCCCGCGCGGACAGACGCCCCGCTCCCCATCCTCCCGATTCTCGCCCCACCGCTGTCAAACCTAATTCCGAAAGGATTTGCCCGAAGTTTACACTCTGTTCGACGGCACTGGGGTCGACACTCATTTCAGAGGCGCTCAATCCGCCCATTTCTTGCGTTTGAAGCTTTTTCCGGAAGCGTTCCTCGTAGCGCGGATCGGGGCTGAGAGCTCCTCGTGCTGTGTCACGCCCTTCGTTTGCTCGTTCAGAAGGCAACACGGGAACGCGCCAAATTTGGGACTTTTGACTTTGAGGGAGGCCCGTCGCAGGATGGAGTGAGAAGATTACAAGCATTGTGCTGATGAATTGCCGCTTGCTGCCTGTCATTTCGGGACATCCTCCGGAGTCTGGGCGCTGCGGACGATAGCACGCTGCTGCCGCCTCTCAAGGGAAGACGAGGATTCAATCCATGACGGATTCCAGAACCAAGATCGCGATGCGCGCCAGCTGCGCCATTGCACTGACCGTGACCGCTCTTGCTTGCAGCAAAAAAAGCGGAATTTCGATGGGTTCTGGCTTTCCGGCGCCAGGTTTTGTGGCGTGGGCGATTGGCAGCCCTCAGCTCCCTGCTCCTCTCGTTCAAACCCCCTCTGGCTTCAAAGAGAATGTGTTTTACAAGCTCAGTATCCAAGGCATTCCCGTGGGAACTGCGGTGGTCTCGAGCCGCTCCGCCGGTCCGCAAACTGAGTTCTTCAGCGAAATTAAACTGGGCCACCGTTTGGGATACGCACCTCTGATCACCGGCCTCCGCATGACGGCCAAAACGTCTGAAGACTCCATCCAGTCCGCCCAACAATTTTATTCCGTTCAACACCAAAACGCTTTTGTGATGGAAGATGAAGTCCAGTGGACGTTGGAACAGGACGTTCTGAAACAAACCAAAGGCAACCCCTTCAATTATCTTTCACGTATCGGCCTGAAGCCGGCCAACAGTCGCAAGCCGAACAAAGCGGGCGAAAATTCAAAAAATATACACTTTGCATTCTTTGAAGATGCCAAGAACAAAGGTGCTGCCGATATTCAGGTCCTCAACCCTCTCAATGGAAAATTGTTTTCACGCGCGGAGACGGCAGTCAAATTCGCGGGGGACGGTTTCGCGGACTCACTGAAGCTCCCTTGGTTTGATGGAATTTCTTTGGAATTCACACGCGACACCGAGGAAGCAATCCAAAAGCTGCCGAGCCAAATGTCACAGGCCATGCTTGAACTCGAGTGGTTCAGTACGCCTGAAAGCATCCAAGACGATCTGCGCGGTCTTCAGACCATTGCTGTGAATGGGGTGAATTTTGCACGCAGCTCCGAAAAAATAGTCCGCAAAACTTTTCCCCAGTTGCCCTATTTGTTTCACAGAAAGCTGTTCAATTTCAGCAAACTCTGCGACCGCATTTCGTATGAATTGAACATCGCACAAAGCAGACGCACACCACCTGAACAATTGCTGAGCCAAATCGGTTGGCTTCTTCGCAACACGTTATCGGAAGATCACCGCGAGCTGCCGCGCTCACTGGTGAATTCACCGGAATTGGAAATTCTCGCCGACGACGCCAAGAAATGGCAATGGGCGCGGATCATTTCAAACATGCTCAAACAAACAAATGACGAGCTCCGTCAGGTTTTGGCAATCGAGGACTCTCAAAAAGTGAATGTCGCCGTTAAAATGAACGCACGGCATCTCGCACGCGGATCGGTCGTCAAGGGCATGCTGCGAAGCGGTGCTCTGAATGTTCACCATCAAATCGAAAGCGCAGGCACGCAACCTTTGAGCACAACTTCATTGGTCAGCTTGCCACTGAATTTCGTCCAGCCCATGAAGGTGGCTCTGAATCAGTCGCTTCAGAATACGCCAAATTTAAAGGCCACTGCCGCACAATCTGTTTTGCCGCCGTTTGAGTTCATCAATGGGCAAGCATTTGCAAAGGGAGATTTTCAAAGCCTGTCGCCGCTGTGCGAAACCTTTCGCGGCCGTGTGGGACTCGACCTCGGAAACAGCAAGAACGACCTTTTCGCTTCCTCTGTGGTCCGCGGGGTGTGGGACGAATCGACCCGCGTCCAGCTCATCCGACAGTTCGCCCGACAGGCCTCGGCAAATTCTTCCTGCCGAGATATTGTTTTGCGGGCTCCTGGCGACCTCACAACTGCTGCAAAAAGTGAGCTGGAATCGTTCCGCAGAGATATCCTTCAGACGGAAATGGAATTCCAGATCAGCGTCGGCTCTAACCGCTCCCTCCGACTCGTCCCCGGCAAATACGACCTCGTGATCAGCTCTCTGGTGAACGGCAGTATCCTTGGCAAACGGGAAATAATTATCCCTCAAGGTCATGAGAATCTGGTGTTAAACTTGCAGCTGTGAGGGTGCTGACGCAACAAAATGAGCACCCCGTTTCGGGAGGTGTTCATGCTCAAGAATATTTTTGCGCCGCTCTCGGGCGGAATGGTGCAGGAACGGGTTCTTGAAATCCTCGCCAACAACGTTGCCAACATGAACACGACCGGCTTCAAAGAAGAGCAGGTTACATTCGCTGCACTCGAAGCCAATCCTTGGCCCGCTTATTCCAACCCGATGCCGCCTGCACAATTCAAACTGGATATGCGTGAGCTCTACCCGCTGCACGGCAACGAAATGGGCTATGTGACTCTTTCAAATGTCGAGACGAGTCATGTGCAGGGCTCCCTGAAACGCACAGGATCGAACACCGACATTGCCATTCAAGGCAATGGTTTTTTTGCCGTGAACACTCCATTTGGGGAGCGTTACACCCGCGACGGCAGCTTCGCACTGACAAGTGATGGCACACTCGTGACCAAAAACGGTGCGACAGTTCTGGGTGAGCGCGGAGCCATCACGGGGCTCAGTGAAGGGCAAATGCGTATTTTGCCTTCGGGTGAGATTTATGAAGGTGAAAAATTCATCGACAAAATCAAAACTGTCGCATTCAAAGACCAAAAGCTTCTGCAACGATTGGGCGACAATCTTTTTGTCCATGACGGCCCGCCGGAAAACGCTCAAACTCCTCAAGGTGAAATCACCCAAGGGTTTGTTGAGGGAAGCAACGTCAATCCGATGAAGAACATGACGAATATGATCATTGCTCACCGGACCTATGAAGCGTTGCAAAAAGCTGTTAAGGCATACGACAACACCATGCAGCTGTCGGCCCAGAAAGTGGGCGAAGCCGGCTGAAGCTCTGATGAGGTCATGCCATGACGCATTCCGTTGTTTCCTCCGAATTGGCACCCAAAGCCATTGGTCCCTACTCACAAGCCATCGTCTGCGGAGACCTGGTTTTTTGCTCCGGTCAAATTCCTCTCGACCCCTCTACGATGCAAATTGTGGGAAGCGAAATCGAAGCCCAGACAACCCAAGTCCTGAAGAATTTGAAGGCTGTCCTGAGCGCCGCAGGTACCAGCCTCTCTTCGGTCGTGAAAACGACAGTCTTTCTGAAAAACTTCGACGACTTTCAAAAAATGAATGCCATTTACGAATCCAACTTTGGCACACACAAACCGGCACGCTCGACCGTTGAAGTGGCTCGTCTTCCGCGCGATGTGCTCGTCGAAATTGAGTGCATTGCTCAACGCAGCTGATCAGGAATGAGCGCCGTCTTGTTCGAGAAAAAACTCACTCAAATGGCCAATCACCTCGTCGGGTGATTCGGTTGGAAAGTCGTGCCCGAATCCTTCAAGAACAACAAGCCTGCATCCTTTGGTCCATTCCCAAAGCTGCACCGTATTTTTCCATGGCACCAAGGCATCATCACGCGAGACCATGAACAAGGCAGGACACGGCAGACTCTGTAACGCCGGACGGGCATCAAAACGCGCTGCAGCAAGCAATTGCCGCAAAACGGGCAAAGTTTTGAAACCCTCTTGCTTCCAAACCCCATCCCAGACCTCAGGCAGATTCGGCCTTTGCTGGAGCGTGCGGCGAGCCACAAGGTAGGGAGCCAACTCTCTGTTGGAAGGCGTCCCCTTTCTGAGCGACCAGAGCAAACGCAGCAAAGCATCGGGGCGGATCCGGCTGCCGCGCCCCCCGCGCGAGGAAGAGGCAAGGACTGCCAACCTCTCAACATCCTTAGAACGATGGGCGACTTCCATAGCCACCATGCCACCCAAGCTGATCCCCACCAAATGGAAGCGTTTGCACCCGAGCTCTTTGAGAGTGTGAATGACGTCTGCGGAAAAATCGGCAATGTTGGCGCGCCCCCAGCGCGAAGGCGAAAGTCCCGTTCCCAGCAGGTCCAAGCAGATCACTTCAAAATGTGCGGAAAGATGTTCGGTGAACTCCAGCCAAAATCCTGACGATCTGCCCAGCCCACGCAAAAGGACAACAGGGAATTTAGGTGCCTCCCCTGCTCCACGAAACCGAAAGATGCGGTAACCTAAATTTACTGGTTCTCTCATGGAAATTGCTCCAGTGGTACCGAAGTGAACGGAACTTGATTGGGAGTATAATAGATGCGCGCAAAACGGCGTACCTTCAGGGCCTATTTGGTTGAACCTTTTCAGCAGATCCGTTTCGGGTTGCACGTGGTCCTTGTTTCGCTCTCGTTCGCGGCCATTTTCGCGTACGTGTATCTTGAAGCATTTCGAGAGCAATACCAACAGGTCTTCGAATGGTTCAATGTGGCCGATCAGGCTGCCATCATCGAAAATGACATCTTCATCCGCAACAAAGCAAAGCTTGCGGTCACCATTGCTGCATTTGTGGTGATCACTCTGTGGGTGGTCGTGCGCCGCACCCACCGCATGTACGGCCCTATGATTTCCATGATGCGATTTGTTTCTGAATTGAAAAAAGGAAACTACGCCGTGCGCATTCATATTCGGGAAAAAGATGACTTTCACAATTTTGTTGCCGAACTGAATGCCTTGGCAGATGAACTGCAGAAACGCCACGGAGTGCCCCACTCCGGACAACTCTCGCAAGGAATGGATGGCCTCGATGAGCGTCTCCGCGACATCGAAGACGGCGTGATTGTTCTGGCGAACACGCTGGAAGAAGAAACGAAAAAGAAAGACAAAGCATCCTGAGTTTCAAGCGGTGGCTTTAAAAAAGCTCCGGCAAATGGTCATTCCGCAGAGAAGCGGAGTTCTCCTTGGAAATTGCCTGGTGCCTTTCTTGAGAACCTGAAACTGATGAGTTTTTTCTCGAGGCATGCCTCGATCCATTTGTCGGACAAACCTTCATTGCCCATTTTGAGTTTTTTGAGCGTCACGTTGTCCGATCCTTTCAGAACAGTGAATCGAAGCTCACCTCCGACATTCACAAGCGGATCAGCTTCCTCGCGTGCCTGCAAACAAGTCGCATAGGCTTTGGATGCCTCGCCTCTGAACTCTGCCGCGACTGGTTTCACGACCGAAAGATCGTCTTCCGAGGCCGTCCGCAATACGGTGTTCAACTTAGGAGAACGGCCGCCGCGCAATCGCTCCAACGTGTACGCATTGAAGACATCTTTGCTGGAAAGAAGGCCTTGTGCCATCTCGAGGCTGAAGCTGGGTTTGAGCATGGTATCCCAAACCGAAACTTTGTCATTCTTGGCTTCGGAAGTGAGAATTTCAAAGTGGCCAAGGAAGAGAATCTGCTGACTCGCCACGGATGAACCGACACGAAACACATCTTGCTTGCTTCGCAATTCACCGTAGCGACGGCTCAGTGACTCGACCTGAAGCATAAGGGGACGGCGAATTTCTCGCTCGCGTGTGGTTTCGAGCGACCAACGGTGTGGTGCTTCGGCGATCGCAAAGTAATCGCTCAGCACGGGTGTCGGATTGCGAAGCCACAGTGTCTGAATTTCCGGCTGGAAGGGAATCGCACTGGAGATGAGAGATGATTTCAACATCCAATCGCCGGCGGGGAGAGAAAAAACAAATCCCAATGTCTGTTTTTCGTGACATTCTTTCACAGCAGGCTTGATGACAAACTGTGTCAGATATTCACGTTCATCGTTCAGACGTTTCCATACTGTACGGAATGTTCCATCGGCTTGGCAGGGCGCATCGATCAGGAATCCGATGCGCGCGGTGGATTCTTCGAACCGTGCCGTTTTTCCGGACTCGTCCGTGAGAGAAAGTCTCAGTCGCGGAAAATCGGATGTACCTGCAGAAACAAGAGGCACAGGTTCATTGGCGGGTCGCTTCAACTGCGCCAAAATGAGATCGACAGGAACGACGTCACGATCGAGACTCTCAGACGAACTTTTGAGATTCAAACCCTGTGCCGCTTGGGCGAGTTCCGTTGTCTGGGCGACTCGTGCGACAGAAGAAATTTTACCTTCCCGCACAGACACAATGAGAGGCTTTTGTTCGCTGGATTGAAAGGGATTCACAAAGGGCATGTTCACCTGAGTGCCCACTTCTTGGCCGGCTGTGCCGATCTCAAGGCGAATGGAATCGACCGAATATTCTCCCTGCGGCAGTGCAAGAAAGCGCGGTAAATAAAAGCGGAATCCATTTTCAGATTCCGTTTGACGGAGTTCTATTTTCTTTTCTGCGATGCCCGACTCTTCACGCAAGGTGAGCAGAATTTCGGCTTTGGTTTGCGTGTTGCGCAGCACAAGCTTGGGGTCGCGAATGAAGAGATTGTCCAATGCTGTCAAACCGGAGTCTTTGGGGGGATTGACGAGTTGCGGGTGCCAGACAAAGGGAAACCACAACAGCCCTTGCCCCGGCTCCGCACGCGGCACTGTGGGACCGCCGTGAAACAGGAGCGCACGCACATCAGGAGTTTGCAGCGGACTGCCTTGCGCAAGACTTCCACCCGCGGTGGCAGATTTCTGAGTCACACAGGCCACCTGCGCACAAGTCATAAACGCTGCAATTGAGAGCAACGAAAGACTCAGCGATGTGCAGCGCTGCTGCTGCGTCGCGCGATCTGACATAGAACACTTCTCCCCAAACCAAATTCGCTGGAAGATGACTTTACCGCAGACTTGGGAGAGAGAAAACCATGCCACTGACCATTGGCTCAAAACATGTGCTGCTCCACAGTCCGGAAAAGGGCTGGACCATCGAGCCTGCGGTTGTTCATATCGATGGTTCAACTATCAAATCGGTGCAACGCGCCCCCAGCTCCCAGCACATTGCGGCCGTCCATCATTGGTTTGGAGACGATCTCATCACCCCCGGCTGTGTGGATTCGCACACGCACTTGGCCCTCAATTTCATGCGCGGACAAATGGCATCGCGACAACCGACGCAAAATTTGGTCGAAGATCTGTTCTTTGTTCTTGAGGAAAAACTCACTGCTGAAGACGTTGCTGCGTTTGCAAGCATGGGTGCTTATGAAAGCCTCTTGTCCGGCACAACGAGTGTCTGGGATCATTATTACCATGCCGATGCCGTCGCGGATGCCATGATCCAAGTCGGTCTGACCGGTACCGTCGCACCCACACTGCAAGATCTTTCCGGACCCGGAAAAAACAGTTGGGAGGCTGCGCTGGGAGCCACCGAGGCTCTTGCAAAAAGTGACTATCACGCCAGCCACGGCATTTTTACTGTCGCCGGACCGCACGCGACGGACACCGTGAGCGTCGCTCTGTGGAAGCGTATTCTCGCACTGAGCGAAGCTCACGCGCTGCCCATTCATGTCCATGTCGCCCAATCTCCCGAAGAGTTTCTCCGCATTCACAACCAACATGGTTGCTCTCCTGTCGAGCTCCTGCAGCGCACCGGAGTGCTGGATGCCAAGGCAGCAAAACATTTGGTGCACATGATTTATGCCTCCGACAAAGACATCGAACTCTGCGTGGGCAAGGACATTCGCTTGGTGGCATGCCCCCATTCACAGCTCATTTTTCATTTTCCGGCAGCTTATTTGGAATGGTGGAAACGTGGCATCGACTGGGCTGTGGGGACCGACTGCGGCGCGAGCAACGACACTCTCCGTGTTCAAGCTGAGCTCCGCACGTTGGCAACATGGCCAATGACAGCAGTGAGCCATTCTACTGAAATTGCAGATTTCAGGCGGGGCGGGACTGCTGTTCAGGCACAAATACTGGCCGATGCACGCAATGCTTGGCAACGTGATTTCAGAGAACCACTTTCCACCGAAAAACTCCTCTCCGTCCTTTTCTTCGGTTCGGCGCAGGGCACGCCCCTCCACCCCAAAACAGCCGGTCTTGCTGCCGGAAGTTTTGCCAATCTTGTCGTCTGGAATTGGGACGACCCCGTCTTCTGGCCGCAGGTCGCACCGGAGCACGCGCTCGTATTCAGCGACGTTCAACCCGCGCTCAAGGGCATCATGAGTTTGGGCCGGTGGCGGGGCAGCG
>JBEGJP010000265.1:0-3375 GCA_041184525.1 Pseudomonadota bacterium
CCGAGCCCCTCTCCTGCCGACACATTGTAGAACCAAGGCCCGACGGTCATTTTAGCACCCACGCGGGCATGCCCTGTGCTGACCACACCGAATTTCTTGGCCGAAACAGAATGATGCCACAGCCCTTTGAGAATTCCTTTCTCAAGGAGCACGACAGGCTGCACTGCCGTCCCTTCACCGTCGAACAACGCGGGTGCCACATTCCATTTGTGGAGCGGATCATCTTTCACGCTCAGAAGCTCACTCGCGACAGCCTGACCCAATGTTTCACGCGTGTGCAGCGATTGCCTGTCGATGATATTCTGCGCATTGAAGAGATTTCCAAATGCACTCAACAGGTCCAGAAAAGCGCGGCCGGAAAAAACCACAGGGTAGTTCCCCGAAGGAATTTTGCCGGGCTTCAAATGAGCCACCAGTGTTTCTGCTGCCACACGAGCGACATCTGAAAGGTTCAATTCACCCAAAGAAACTTCGTGACCCCAGTGCCCTGCGGCACGGGGTTTGAAACCCTCGGCTTGGCCGCGCGCGTAGAGATAAGCGGAAACGGAGGGATTGATTTGTGTGCGCACGAGTCCTGATGTGTTGGCATAGAAACGCTCGACGCGCCGCTGCGAAAGTGCATTGTACGGAACACTTTGAATATCAGGATGGAAGGATTTGAGCTGCGCTACTGCGGTTTCAAGAGACTGCGCCATGTCTTCGATTGCAGCCAATTTCTTCTCATCAGCCGCTTTCGCTGACACAGCAGGAAGTTGGCCCGCAGTGTCCGGTGACGGGACGTCAGGAAGATCCTCTGCCGGCCCCAGCTCTGCCGAAGCAAGCGCTTCATCCACGGCGGACATCAGTTCTTCCGCCGCAAGCGATGTGAGCTGAACCACACCCACGCGTCCGTTCGCATTCCACGCGCGGAGCGTCACCGAAGTGCGCTGCGACGCACCCTGATCGAGAGTGCCTGACTCTTTCACTTTTACCGTTTGATCGGCCACGCTGCTGCCGGAAATATCGCATCGGATTTCCGGCTTTGCAGTTTTTATTTTCTCGAGGAGCTTTTGAATTTCGTTCACGTTGATCACGATGCTCGGCCTCCTACGGTGATGCTGTCGACCTTGAGATGGGGCTGGCCCACAGTGGTGTAGATCGACCCGCTGACGGAACCGCAAAAGCCCGGAGCAAGTTCGATGTCATTCGCACATTTCGATATTTTCTTCATGATTTCTGCGGCAGTCCCGATGAGCGTGGCGCCCTTCACAGGCTTGGTGATCTTGCCGTTCTCAATGAGGTAAGCTTCACTCACGGCAAAATTGAACTCGCCCGTAGCGCCCACACTGCCACCACCCATTTTCTTGCAATACAGACCTTGTTTACAGTCGGCGATCAATTCTTCCGGAGTGAAATGACCGGGCGCAATGAACGTGTTTCTCATGCGGCTGGCTGCAGCAAAAGAAAAGTTCTGCCGACGCCCGCTGCCGGTGCGCGGATGACCAAAACGCACGGAACCTGCTCTGTCGGCGATGAAGTTCCGCAACACACCATTCTCAATCAGAAGAGTGGATTGCGCAGCCATGCCCTCATCATCCATATCGGTGGAACCAAAGGCTCCTTCCGTCACGCCTTCATCCCAAGCCGTGAGACTTTCGTGTGCAATCGGCTTGCCCAACGCATCTGCAAACGGAGTTGTTTTTCTTTCGATTTGGGTCGTCTCGAGCAGGTGCCCGCAGGCCTCGTGGAAAATCACGCCGCCGAAACGATTGGCCATGACAAGCGGGTACTGCCCCGCCGTCACGTAATCAGCGCGGAGCATGACAGCTGCTGAAGAAGAAATCTCATGGCACATCGACGAGAGGTCGACCGTTTTGAGAAAGGCGGGTTGTCCCGTGGAGGCCGATTGCTCGTGGGTTGAAGTGCGGTGGCTGCCGTCGGCGCAGTTCACCCCCGCACGAGCCAATTGGTGCAGGCGGATGTCGCGCGCAAAAACGCCATCGGATGCGGCCACAAGAACCTCCTGCCAATCACGGAAGGCCGCGGTTTGGTCGCTTTGCAAATGAGCCACATTCCTTTGGAGGTCTGCCGAAAGTTCCAACAGACGTTCCGAAATTTCGGACACGGAAGCACACGCAGCCAGCCAGCCATCTTTGCTCTTTATGGAGGCAAAATCACGCAACGGCTCGAGCTGCACCTCCCTCCCCAAGGAGGTCGACATGCGACTGGCCAATCCGAGCATCGCTAAGGCCTGATCAATGGCCCAGCGGAGTCCTGTCGCAGAGAGGTCATTGGTGCTGACAAACACATCCTGCGTGCCTTTGAAGCAACGCACGCCGGCACCCAACGAAAAGGCCGGCGCCACCGCGCTCACCTTCCCGTTCTCGGTCGTGACCCTCAGAGTCTTTCTGCGCTCCAAAAAAATCTCGGCAAAATCGGCGCCTGAGCGCCGCGCATGGCCGAGGAGCAGAGACAAAATCGGACGCCATGCCTCACCGAATGCCCCATCGACAGGGGCACGGGCCTCGGAAAATGCCGCCTGAAAATCGCGCTGCAGAAATGGTTTCATTTCAAGGAGTCTCCCGTTGACAGGGTCATCTTGTTTCACAGGTTCGCTGTGATAGACAAAGAAAGCCGTTGCGCATGCTCAAAGCCGCAAAGATGGCGCAAACCTCGACCAGACACAAGGATCAGCCACCATGAAATCTTTGCGAACCCACACCTGCGGAGAACTCACTTCTAAAGCCATCGGTCAATCGGTGCGCTTGATGGGTTTCGCCCATGCTGTGCGCAATCTCGGCGGCCTGCTGTTCATCGACCTGCGCGACCATCACGGAATCACACAAGTCGTGATCCATCCTGAACAACCGTTTTTTGCACCGGCGAGCGAACTCCGTTCGGAATCGGTGATTGCCGTTCAGGGAGCGGTTCGAAAGAGAGAATCCGTCAATTCGAAAATACCGACGGGCGAAATAGAGGTCATTTGCGATCATTTCGAACTCGAATCGCCCTCGGACATTCTTCCTTTTCCCGTGGCGCACAATCCCAAAGAAGAAAGCGAAGACACACGTCTGAAGTATCGTTTTTTGGATTTGCGAACCGAGAAAATGCACCGCAACATTGTGTTTCGTTCACAATTTATCCATTATCTGCGTAATAAAATGGTCGACTTGGGATTCCTAGAATTCCAAACCCCCATTCTCACGAGCAGCTCTCCCGAAGGCGCCCGCGACTTTCTTGTGCCCAGCCGACTCCACCCGGGACAGTTCTATGCACTCCCTCAGGCTCCTCAGCAGTTCAAGCAGTTGCTCATGTGCTCCGGTTTCGACCGCTACTTTCAAATCGCGCCCTGTTTCCGCGATGAAGATGCCCGCGCGGATCGCAGCCCCGGTGAAT
>JBEGJP010000266.1:0-4802 GCA_041184525.1 Pseudomonadota bacterium
CCTGCCATTCCTGCTCACCGCCGTCTTCAAAAGGCGCATGCGCAGACACGGTGCCGGAAGGTGCGTCATCAACAATTTCCGCATCCAAGACCTCAGGCTCAACGGCCCGAGGCTCTTTGGCGGCTGCGCGCGGCTTTGTCTTCGACCGCGCCACACGGACAAATGATTTCTTTTTGGCCTCACCAGCCTCGGCTGTGCTTGATTTCGCACTGCCCGGTGGCACACTCTCATTGCGACGGCCCATGACTTTTACCCCGAACGGAACTCTTCAATGCCAGGACTCGGAATCATTTCCAACCCATTCGCGAAGATAAATAAGCGCGATCCAGAGCACAACACCCTGATGTGGTACATTCTTGGCAACCGAGGGCAGTTCGAGGTCACCAACTCACTTCAGGATTTGAGCCGTGTCTGCTCTGAGTTTTGTGCCCGCGGCCTCGACACTGTCGGTGTGGTGGGTGGTGACGGTACGATCAGCCTGACACTCTCTGCCTTGGCGCAAGCCTACCCTGCCGACAAACTCCCCAGAATTCTTGTTCTGCGCGGTGGAACCATCAATGTTTTGGCCGCAAATTTGGGTATCTTTGGAAAGCCTAAAGACGTCTTTGCCGACGCGCTCGAAGCTTACCATACCCCGCACGGTCTGTCCGAAATGTCCTTGCAAACACTGAAAGTGAATGGCC
The DNA here is from genome assembly GCA_041184525.1 of Pseudomonadota bacterium. Taxonomy (GTDB): domain Bacteria; phylum Bdellovibrionota_B; class Oligoflexia; order Silvanigrellales; family Silvanigrellaceae; genus RFOM01. Next base: position 684 of record JBEGJP010000266.1, read on the forward strand.
GTCTGGGTTTTATCTTCGCCGACGGCGTAGCTGCTCGCTTTCTCAGCGAATTTTACAAAATCAAATCGTCTGCACTCGGCGCGGGGCTCTTTTTGGGAAAAATGATCGCCGAAGGTTCCACTGGCGGAAGAGTGGGCGAAACTTATAAAAATCTTTACGGCCGAGAAAAAATTCACATCAGCTGTCAGCCCAGAGCCTGGCCCCACGCCAACCCCATAGAACCTGTGATGACCATTGCCTCCACACTGCCCAAGATGCCTTTTGGCATCAAACTTTTTCAACAACTCAACACACACCACAACGAGGCCGAGCTGGTGACCATTTCGGCCACCGAACAGGCCCTGCCCTTCGAAGTTGTCAGAACCATTCTCAGCGGCGGCAAGGGCAGCGCAAAAACCATCCAACGCCACACATTCGAAAATGCCGTGATCACCCCGCAGGACAGCCTCGAAATCTCGCTCGACGGCGATCTCCTCGAGCCCACCCGTGAACCCATCCACATCACTCTCGGACCTCGCTTTGTTTTCTGCTCACCCTATGGCAACGTGCTCTGACCAAGCCCGAGCCCTGAGCGGCGGAGCAAAGAATGTTGAATGCTTTCGATGAAATTTATCTCAATCACGAAGACGGCGACATCACCGTCGAGCATGCCATTTTGGCTCTCGATGCACAGAACTCGGGGCACATCAACTTTCTTTCGCACGCCACAACGGCCTACTTTTCAGGAAAGTCAGGCGGAAAACAACTGCTCGTCAGCCATGAAGCTCATAGAATTCTCGCTCATAAAATGCCCAAAGCGGCCTTTCTTCCCTGTGCTTACTTCCGACCCATCGTTCTAGGCAACCTTCAAGTCGAACTGTTGCCCAGCGGGCAAAGTCCGGGTTCCAGTTTTCTGCGCATTGAGAAGAAAAACGATTCCCTTTTGTACGCCTCACAGTGGTCCAATCGGCCTTCACCTTTGCTCAGGCGCGCAGCATTTCGTCCCGTCAATACGGTTTTACTCAAATTGCACACTGACCCCGCGGTCCTGTTCGGCACAACCGCGCGCCGCGAACTCGAGCGTCTCGGCGAATTTTGTGCCAAACTCCTGAGAGCGGGAGAACGGATTGTCGTTGTCGCTGATGCCTCAGCCGCTGCACATCACATTGTTGCCATGCTGACAGAACTGCGTCTTCCCGTCGCTCTCGACAAACACCTCCAGCTCATTTTCGACGCGGACAACGAAAAGACCGCTGCCGTGGCCGTCGCATCAAAAGAGCCCCCCACAGTGGCGTCCGGTTCCCCGACGCGGTGGAGCCAAGGTGCCCGCACCCAATGGGTCGAAAGCAATTCAAACCAACCCTGTGTCTACATTGTCTCAAAAGACAGCCTCACCCAGCGCCGCCAACGCGTCCTGCCGCAGGGCATCTGGGTCTGGACGGGATTGGATCAGCACCTCACCGCCCGTTGCTCTTGGTTGGGCCACCTCACGTTTGCCGACACCTTTGCCCTGCAATTCACCCCCGACCTCGGTGAAATCGAAGACCTTGTGAAGGAAACCCACCCCCGCCAAGTGCTGGTCTGCGGGGAAGGCGCCCCGACGTGTGTCCACCATCTGACACGGAGGGGGATTGACGCACAGGTCTTTGCACCGCCACGATTGGAGACACTGTTTTAGGTTTCAGGCCCCGATGGCAGAGCACAGGGGGGCCAGTTGCTGCGGGAGAGCTCGTTCACCTATGGCTCAAGAAAAACGCGATCTTCATACGAACAATCACGCGACATCACGACGCTCGTTCAGCGTCCGTACCATGGAAATTGAGGATCTCGCCGAGGTCTACCAGCTCGGAGCGATGAATTTTAAGGCAGATCTCTGGCCGATGCTTTACCGAAGTTGGGATGAGTACGAAGTCACGACCCTCTTCAATACCGATGGAGACTACTGTCTTGTCGCGGAAAACGACGACTGGACAGAAGGATCAAAAGAAAAGCGAATCGTCGGGTTCGTCTTGGGAACCGTGATCTCCAAACCCGGCTCTGCGTGGAGTTATGGTTATGTTCTTTGGCTTTGCTCGCACGACGATTGGGCACGCGAAGGCGTCGCCGGCAAGCTGGTCGACAAGCTTGTAGAAATTATGGTCGAGGAAGACGGCATCCGAATCATCATGGCCGACACCGACCCAGACAACCACCGAGCTGTGCGGTTCTTCACCAAAAAAGGGTTCTCGGACACGAAGCCGCACCTTTACCTGAGCAGCAATTTGGAGCACAACCCTCATTACGCGCAGCTCCTCAAAAAATCCCGGGCTGCTGCCCAAACGGCCGAGCGCAAAAAGAAGAAAAAGCGCAAACACGCGGCCGCCCAGTGGGGATCGGGATCGGATGAGGAAAAGCGGCGTCTGAAGAAAAAGAAAACCAAAAAAAGAAAAAAGAAAAAGAAAAAAACAGGATAAACCCAGATCATGACACACGCCACTGCCGATGCCACTGCCCGACTGAATGAAGCTCAACAACAGGCGGTGGAAACTCTTTCGGGACCTCTGGTGGTGTATGCGGGCGCGGGAAGCGGAAAAACACGCGTGATCTGTCATCGCATCGCAGCGCTGATTGATCAGGGAGTCGCTCCGAGCTCCATTCTTGCCGTCACTTTCACGAACAAAGCAGCCAAAGAAATGCGCGAACGCGTTGAGCACCTGATTGGCGGTCGCGCACGCAGCATTGTGGTCTCGACGTTTCACTCCGCATGCGCGCGATTCTTGCGAATTTTCGCACGTGAAGCCGGTTACAGCGAATCATTCAGCATTCTCGATGACGACGATCAAAAAGCACTCATCAAAGACATCAGCCAAACGCTCAATGTTCCCGACAAACTTCTGAGCGTGGCGACAATCAAAAACAAAATCGACCGGCTGAAAAATGCCGGACTTTCACCCGAAGACTATCAAAAACAAATCCGCGAACACGCCATCGATGCGGCCCAAGCCTCGCGCGAAAAACTCCGTCGCTATGGTGAAGATGAAAACGCTGAGCTGATCCAAAAGTGTTATGCGCTCTACCAATATCGGTTGAAGTCTCAAAATGCGATGGACTTCAACGACCTCCTTTTGGTTATGGTCAATCTTCTCAAATCGAACGAAGCAGTCCTGCGCCAACTGCAAAACCGTTTCCGTTTTTTTCTCGTGGATGAGTTTCAAGACACCAACCCCATCCAATTCAAACTCATCCAGCTTCTTTCATCGGAAACACAGAACCTGTGCATCGTCGGCGATGACGACCAATCGATTTATTCTTGGCGCGGAGCGGAACCAGCGTTCATTTTGGATTTTCAAAAATTTTATCCCGAAGCAAAAATCATCAAGCTCGAGCAAAATTACCGCAGTTCGGGCAACATCGTACGCGCAGCAACACACCTTATTGCCCACAACTTGCGCAGGGCACCCAAAACACTTTGGACACAAGCCACAGAGGGCGACTCGGTTGTCTGTCGGGCGGCCACCGACCCTTACGAAGAGGCTCACTTCATTTGCAATGATCTGCTGAAAAAGTTTGAGCAGCGAAAACGATTCAGTGACTTTGCCATCCTCTATCGGACCAATGCACAAAGCCGTGTGCTCGAAGATGAACTCCGGCGCCGCATGTTGCCGTATATTATTTATGGTTCCGTTCGATTCTATGAACGGGCCGAAATCAAAACGCTCCTCGCTTATCTGCGCTTGATCGTGAATCCAGATGACAACAACGCCTTTGCCCGCGCCATTTCCACTCCACGCCGTGGCTTTGGCGACAAAGCACTCGAAAAACTCAAGGAGCTTGCTTCTGAAAAGAACACCACCCTTTTCAAAGCCGCTTGTGCGCTCGCACGCAACGAATGGACGGCCGATGTGGGCCGTGGCCTCAATGCGCTGAAAAGCTTTGAACGTGTTCTGACAAAGGCGCGCAGCTCTCTTGAGTTCACAGGGCGGCCCTCGGTTGTTCTGCGCGATCTTCTTTCGGACATTCAGTTTGAAGAGTTCCTCCGCAGTGCACATCCGGAAGATTACGACGAACGCTGGTTGAACGTGGTTGAACTTCAAAACGCACTTGTTGAAACAGAAAATCGTCCTCCGGAAGACAGCTTTTCCGAACTCACTGCCGCTCTCT
>JBEGJP010000267.1:0-7889 GCA_041184525.1 Pseudomonadota bacterium
GCATGTGAATAGATGTTGTAGTCGATGTCTCGCATGACAGCTCCAGGTCGCATGCGCCCCGAGAGCAGGCCGATTAGACCATGCGTTGCAGGACGAACATGTACAACCCTATCGCACCCATGAACAAAGGGCTCAGGACATTCGTCAAAAGAAGGACAAGCATTGCGATGCTTATTATGTTGGCATTTTGAGTGAGAACCTGTCCCCATTGGTATCGTACGTTGTTCAGCAGGAGACGCCAGCCGCTTGAATTGGGAAAGGGCAGAAGATTGAGGAGCCCAATGACGATGTTGGATTGTGCAATCGCCAGCAGGAGGCGTGGGATCGGATCTTGGCCTGCCCACATCATTTCAATTTTGTAGCCTAAAAGCACCGAAATGATGCCGCATACAATGGCAATCAAGAAGTTGGTGGCAGGGCCGGCCAGTTCAGCAATGTTGATGTCACGCTTGAGTTTTTTGAAATAGCGGGTGTCGATGTTCAGAGGTTTTGCCCAGCCCAGCAGGAAGGGTACACCGGAAAGAAGAAATACGCCGGGCAATACGATGGTTCCCAAGATGTCGACGTGCGGAACGGGATTGATGGTGGCACGTGATTGTGTTTCGAGCGAGCGATCTCCCAGAGCCCGCGCGGCGATGGCATGGGCTGCTTCACGCATCGTGATAGCCACAAGGAATCCGCAATAGGTGAGAATCGCATCTTCAATCTTCAGGCTTGCCATTGTTTCCTGTTCCGTTTTCGCAAGAAGAAATAAATGAGAGCAGCCGTCAAAAGCAGTCCCAATAGGATGAACGTCACCATTTGTCCTCTCTTGACCCAGTGCATCAGCCAATCGTGATTGTCTGCACCTAAAAAGCCCAGATAGACCCAAATGGGGACGCTGATGAGTGCGGCAGCCCCGTCAAGAAGGAAAAACTGCAGGAATCCGACGCGCCGCGTGGCTCCCGCCGTTAGAAACACAGGTGTTCTCAGGCCCGGCATGAAGCGTGCAACAAAAATAACCCAACGGCCGTGACGGGCGAACTTTTCCTGTACCTGAGTGTAGCGCTCGGGTGTCACGAGTCGTCGGAGCACCGGGATCTTGAAAATCCGCTGTCCCAAAAGCCGGCCGGTCGTGAAAACGAAGCCGTCGCCCACCAAAACGCCGGCCATACCGACGGCCACCATGGTGTGGACGTGAGTGTAGTGCAGACCTGAAATGATGCCCCCTGCAACGAGGGAAATATCTTCCGGAATGGGGAGTCCGAACCCACACGCCAACAACACACCGAAAACGGCAAAATAGCCGTAATCAGTGAAGAGGGTGACCAAAAGGCTCAGTGGTTCCATGGGGCTCCCATTGGGCTCGGCTGCCGCGAGGGCTGCCTAAGACGAAGGAATCTCTGCCCGACTCATACTCTCGGTGCACCGCCAAGGCAAATCAGCGGGATGAGGTTGACAGCCTCCGGAGCCCGATTATGTTCCTGCGCATGCTCGGCCCGAGTCGTCGAAGGTCGAGAAAACCCAAGAATTTCTGGGTTTGTTGAAAGTGTGTCTCGTAGCCAGCGGAGGACAATGACAATGGGAAAGATCATCGGGATTGACCTTGGAACGACCAACTCGGTCGTTGCAGTGATGGAAAACGGAACACCAAAAGTGATTCCCAATCATGAAGGCGATCGAACCACTCCTTCGGTGGTGGGTTACACTCGTGACGGCGACTTCATCGTGGGGCGCGCAGCGCGCAACCAAGCCGTGACCAATCCAAAAAATACAGTTTACTCAGCAAAACGTTTCATCGGTATGCACTATTCAGAGCGCAAAGAAGAGGCGCTCAAGATGCCCTACACTGTGAAACAGGGCTCCGGTGACAAGGTGCTCTTGGAGTTGGGCGGCAAAGACATGGCACCTCCCGAGATCTCCGCCAAAGTTCTCACCAAACTCAAAGAGTCGGCAGAAGCCTACTTGGGCCAGTCGGTCACTCAGGCCGTCATCACAGTTCCTGCGTACTTCAACGATTCTCAGCGCCAGGCCACCAAAGACGCCGGACGCATCGCCGGTCTTGAAGTGTTGCGCATCATCAACGAGCCGACTGCTGCGGCGCTGGCTTATGGTCTCGACAAAAAGCACAATCAGAAAATTGCCGTGTACGACTTCGGTGGAGGAACTTTCGACGTCTCCATTCTCGAAGTGGGCGACAATGTGGTGGAAGTGCTCGCGACCAACGGTGACACGCACTTGGGCGGCGACAACATCGACGAGTGCCTCATTGACTTCCTCGTCGGAGAGTTCAAAAAGCAAACGAGTATCGACGTGTCGAAAGATCCGATGGCAATGCAGCGCTTGCGCGAAGCCGCTGAGAAGGCAAAAATTGAACTGTCCTCAACCACCAAGGCAGACATCAATCTCCCTTACCTGACAGCTGACGCTTCAGGTCCTAAACACCTCGCACTTTCACTCAGCCGTCCACAATTCGAACAGATGGTCGACAAAATTATCGAGAAAACCATTGAACCCTGCCGTTCTGCTCTGCGTGATGCTGGTCTTTCAGTAGAGCAGATCGACGAAGTGGTGATGGTGGGTGGTTCCACGCGCATCCCACTTGTCGGCGAAAAAGTGAAGGCCTTTTTCCGTAAGGAACCGAACCGCTCTGTGAATCCGGATGAAGTGGTTGCAGTCGGTGCGGCTGTGCAGGCCGGCGTTTTGGGCGGCGAAGTGAAGGACGTTCTCCTTCTGGACGTGACACCTCTGAGCCTCGGAATTGAAACTCTCGGCGGTGTTTTCACGAAGCTCGTGGAACGCAACAGCACCATTCCCAAGCGTGCAAGCCAAATCTTCTCGACTGCAGCTGACAACCAAACCAGCGTTGAAATTGCAGTGTATCAAGGTGAGCGTGAAATGGCGCGCGACAACCGTCTGCTGGGACGCTTCAGCCTCAGCGAAATTCCTCCTGCACCGCGCGGTGTTCCTCAGGTGGAAGTGACGTTTGACATCGATGCCAACGGCATCCTCAATGTTTCTGCGAAGGATCTCGGCACCGGCAAAGAGCAGAAGATCACGGTCACGAGCTCATCCGGACTTTCCGAATCTGAAATCAAGCGGATGGTCGACGATGCACAGGTTCATGCTTCCCAAGACAAAGATCGTCGTGAAACAGTGGACGCACGCAACAAGCTTGACGGCTTGTGCTTCCAAGTGGAAAAAACCCTGCGTGAAAACGAAGGCAAGATTCCTGCAGATATGAAGTCGGGAATTCAGTCGGAGCTCGAAGCTGCGCGCAAAGTTCTCGAAACGCAATCTGAGGACAAGGCGGCATTGGATGCAGCAGCTCAAGCATTGGAGCAGAAGGCCTACAAGCTGGCTGAGGAAATGTACAAGGCCACTTCCACTCCCGGTGCAGATGCCTCTGCGGGTGCGGCTGGAGCACAACAAGGACCTTCGGCCAAGAAGGATGGCGTCGTCGACGCAGAATTTGAATCAAATTGAGGTCTTCGGAATGCCGCGGGAAATTTGGCCTGCGGTGAGCCTCTGAGGCTGAAATCTGGAACGTGTTTTACGAAGTCGCGCAAGAGGCGCGACTTTTTTTTTACGGTGGATTTTGCGGTTGACACCTTTGAGAGCATCCGAGTATTGTTTTGGCCAGCTACTCAGAAAATCAATAACCATGCGCTCAGGGGACGCGATATGCGTAAGGCCAGCGACAATCAGCGGTTTCCGCAATCTGCGGTTTTGTTCAAGTTTTGTCTGCAGGTGCTCGAAGCACGGCAGCCTGACACAAAAGTGCATGATCAGGACGTCGGCAACATTCTCGATTACAACCCCAGCGACACGAGCCACTGGAAACGCGGCAAGAAGGCTGTTCGCAGCATTTTTGCTCTCGAGGCTCTTTCGCGTGAGCTCGATGTCGACGTTGAGCTCATCGAAGACGTCGCCAGCGGCAACATTGATTTCGATGAAGCATGGTTCGACTTCTGCGAATCTGAAGAAGAGGCGCGCCAGAGCAAAGTGCAGGGGGGCGTCTCCTACTCTAAAAACCGTCGCGACCGTCAGATCCTGATGGAAGATGTGGCTCGCAATCTCACGGCGCGTGCAGGTGTCATGACTGTGCCCGTCTTTCTTCCGGAACTCGCGACGGCGTTGCCGTTCGTTCAGCTGGTGCCGGCAGAAATGACCGACCGTCTGGCACGCTCCAATCGGATCAAGCCCGGGCAGTATGTCATCAGATACCGCAAGGGCGATTTGACCTCTCACATCCGCTGCGCCATTTCCCGCGAACTTGCCAAGATCATTCTTCTCTCCGAGCGTGAGCAGTTCATGCTGCCGCCACGTTCCGATGAGAACGCAACGACCGAAATCATTGACCTTGCAAACGCTCTGCTGGTGCCGGCTGAACTTTTGAAAGCAGAACTCACCAAAGTTCCGGCGCGAGCCAACATGGTCCAATATCTCTCCAATCTGTTCTGGGTTCCCAAGGTCGTAATCCGGAGCAGGCTTGTGACTCTGTTGATGAAAGACGCCTCTGAGGGCGTGTTTACAGCGCCCACAGTCACCATGCCGCCCAAAAGGCCCTCCATGGGACTGGCCTCAGCGGGTCTTCTTTCGGAAGACGATTTCCCTGCGGCGGGAGACGCCTCCGATGATGGTTCCTCCAACTCTTTGCTTTAATTCAGAGGCTCTTCCTTTGTGCCCGCCGACTCTCTGAGTCGGCTTTTTTGTTGCCTTTTTGGCCCAAAAATGTGTAAAGAATAGGTTCTTTCCGAAAGTTGCATGTCGTTGAATGAGAGAGAGGAATTGCAGGTGCACATCAGAACATCCCGCAAAACTGTTGATGCTTTGCTCGAAGAGTCCAAGGTGAATCTCGCTCCCCGTCGTGGCTCCGACGACGACGATGATTCTGATTTTGATGATGATGACTTTTCCGATGACGAAGACGAGGACGACGAAGAGGGTGGTGGTGCAGCCAGTGCCGGAATTGCGATCGATCCTGAAAGCGCCAAACCCAAGACGCTCACACGCAAAGAGGCGATTGAAATCCTCCAGTCCACCCGTGATTTTTCGGGTGTCGACTTGCGCAAGGCCAATCTCACCAAGCTCGACTTCTCGAATTGCACCTTTGCCGGTGCCAATCTCTCCTACGTCAATTTCAAAGACTCCAACCTCGAAGGTTGTGATTTTTCCGAATCGAGTCTTTGGAACGCGAATTTGGAAGGTGCCAATTTGACACGCGCCAATCTGGAAGATGCCGATCTCGATTACACAAAGTTGAGGGGAGCAGTTCTTTACCGCGCCAATATCCGCAGAGCTCAGTTGCCGACCGATCTCATTCCACGTGACGAAATCTTGCGTTCGGTGAACGAGGGGACGAAAATCAGCCGATGAACTTCGGCTGTTTTTAGTTTGGGTCCAGCCCCCTCAGGCCAGCAATGAGCCTTCCTTCAGATCTTCGCCGACGAACACAGGCATGATTTTGCCTTGTTGTGTTTCGGTGGAGAGAAGCATGCCCTCGGAAATGCCGAATTTCATTTTGCGGGGAGCCAGATTGGCAGCCACAAGGACCTTCCGATTGACGAGTTCCTCTGGAGTGATCCACTCACGGATGCCCGAAAAGATCTGACGCATGCCCAGTTCGCCGAGCGAGACTTTCAATCGAAGAAGTTTGGTAGAACCTTCCACGAGCTCTGCGTTGATCACGGTTCCGACGCGGATCTGGACCTTCGCGAAATCATCGATCGATATGGAGTTCACCGCGGCGGGCTCCTGCGATGGTGTTTTTTCTGCTGGTTTGTGATCATTTCCTGCGGCCGGCTTTACATTCGTTGAATGTGACTGTTTGGGACTCTCGGCAGTCACCTGACCCGAGCTTGTTGCAGGCACTTCCATCCGTTGGAAGAGGCGTGGGATTTCTCCCAATTTGAAACCGATGCGGATGTCGTGGAACTGCTTGGCCCGATCGAAACCATTGCGTTGAGAGTCGTCCTTCTCTCCAATGGCGCTGAGGAGATCCTGCATACGCTCGGGAAAAAATGCGCCCGCAAGCAATCCCACCACGCGCAGGACAGCCGTGCTGTGGGCAAGGACATTGGCGAGGCGCGCCCGCGAGTGTTCCTCAGAGTGTTTACCCAATTCCCAAGGTTTTTGCTCGGCAATATATTTGTCCGTTTTGGCGATGAGCTCCCAGATTTGATTCAGCGCATCGGCAATTCGAAATTCATCAAACGCCTGAGCCACGGCATCGGGAAGCAGGTGCGCCTGAGCGACCAAACGGTTTTCATCTTCCGTTGTGGATGCAGAATGAAATGCAGGGATGATGCCGTCGAAGTACTTTTCAATCATCACGAGGGTGCGTGAAGCCAGATTGCCGATGCCGTTGGCGAGATCGGAATTGTAACGCTCGACGATGGTCTTGAGAGTGAGGTCGACATCTTCACCCGGATTTGCCAAACGGAAGCTCGTATTCACGAACGCATCGCGTCCGAGAGGAAGCAAATCGGCAGGAGCAATGACGTTCCCCAAACTCTTCGACATTTTGTGACCACCCGAGAGCAGCCAGCCCGTGACGCACAACTGCGGAACGGGGAGCTCCAGTGACAAGAGGATGGCAGGCCAGAAGAGACCGTGGAACTTCAAAATATCGCGTCCGATAACGTGAGTTGCTGACGCCCAGTAGGGGTTGCTGCGGGCGCGTTCGACGCCTCCGACACCTGTCACGTAGTTTGGAAGTGCATCAAACCAAACGTAAGCGACATGATTGGAGTCGAAAGGAAGCTCGACGCCCCATGCCGTTCTGCTTTTCGGGCGGGAGATGCTGAGATCGCCTTCGAAAGTTTCTGCCAGACCCAACAGTTCATTGATGTAACGCTTTTGAGTGACGATTTTGCCCGCACGGATCAGTTCAATGATTTGCGGCAAATACTTTTGCACTTTGAAATAATAGTTTCCTTCGCGCCGCAGCTGCGTCGGGCGTTTGTGAACGAGGCAATGCTGCTTCTCATCCATTTCTTTTGAGGTGAGAAAGGCCTCGCAATCGACACAATAATGGCCTTCATGCTCACCGAAATAAATGTCACCTTTTTTATGGCAGTAGGAGAGAATTTCGCTCACATTCCGCTTGTGTTCATCACTGGTGGTACGCATGAAGACATCGTAGGAAAAAACAAATTGAGAAAAAATGTCTTTCCACTTCAAGGCAAGTTCGTCGACCAGATTCTGCGGCGATTTTTGCAAGCTTTTGGCTTTTTCTTCGATTTTCTCTCCGTGTTCATCCATGCCTGTGAGTGTCAGTGTTTTCACTCCGCGCTGTTGGTAATGACGGCTCAGGATGTTCATCAGTGCCGTGCAGTAAAGATGACCCGCGTGCGGCTCGCCGGAGGCGTAAAAAATAGGTGTGGTGAAATATTTGCAAGAGCTGTTGTTCATGTTCGACCTCAAAGTGGCTTCTGCTTGAGCAATGCCCAGAAGTCGCCTGCGGACGTAAGTGATTTTTTGATAGCGAGATAATCTTGGGAATCGCGCGGGATGTCGAGATATCGCCTCACGGGTGCGGTGGCTTTGCGCTTGACGTCGAGGTTCGGCGGGCTTCCGGCAAACGCAGTGTGGGTTGCAAGAGCCGCCGCTTTTTTCTCGAAGAAAGCCAAGAGTGATTCGTTTTCTTCGCGCAAGGCCCAGTCGGGGAGTTCATCGGCAACTTTTGCAAGAGACTGTGCAAGCAAAAGTGCGGTCGTGATTTGCACATGGACGGACGCGTCGCTCCGTTCAAATTCTCCGGACAGAAATTCCTCAGACAGTTGCAATGCCGTTTGAAGCACTCTGACGCCGCACTTGGAATCAATTTTTCGAGAGGTCACACAGGCAAAGGTGCGTTCGGAGGTGATTGAAGGGTGGTCATATTGCAGTTGTGCCCAGCTCAATCG
>JBEGJP010000268.1:0-3433 GCA_041184525.1 Pseudomonadota bacterium
GGTGAAAAATTGACACGCACATAGTCAGAATAACTGAGAAGAGCTCCCTTCACCATGCGGCGCATTTTCACCTCAAACGCACCATTGAGAAGCAACGGAAGTGCAATCACTAAGGTCATCACGCGCGGCTGTGCTTCTGAAAGGCGCAGCCCTTGAACCGTGAGAATGAGAGGAAAAATACATCCAACAGCAACAAAGCGATTGGAGATATCGAAACGGAGGAGGATTCCCCACAAAACGAGATATGCCACCCATGCCAAAACCCAAGGAAATGACTTTTGAATGACCTGCAAGCCCAACTTCTTTTGCTTGAAGCACAGAACTCCCAGCAGCAGAAGCCCCGGAATAAAGGGGTTGTAGTAGGCGATGTGCTGCCATGGGACGTTCCCGATGTTACGAAGTGTTTCCGCAAATCCCTTGGGAGCTCCGGCAATAGGAGTCCAGTATTTGAAGAACGCTTCGGTTACGAGTGTGGACTTGAAGGGGCCAGCTTGCTGGGGATGGATGGGGTTACCAAAAATCAAGATATTCTTGACAAATACGGGAAAAACACAAACCAGGCCAAGCAAAGCGCCTGCCACTGAGGATACGATCACCGATCGATTGAAATGACGTGGTAGAATGAAAATCAGCCCCGTGCTGAGTGCCAGAGCTGTATGGACCCACGTCACCTTAAATGCCATGCCGGCAACCAGAAAGAAAAACGTCATAAAAAAACGTTCACGGGATGCGAGTGTCTGCGCCGCGACAATAGCCATGGCTGCGGCGACCTTCACAAAGTCGGGTTTTGCGCTCACGACGGGCTCAAGTTCAACGTGGATATAAATTGCAAGAGCCGGAAGACCGACCCACCACAGCGGCAGAAAGCGCTCGGGTTTTGTGATTTGCCAGAGTAGGCCCGATATAGGAATGACGTAGCTTAAAAACGTGAAAGTTGTTGTCGCCGTCTGGATGATCAGGTCGTTGCCGGAAACCAGACGAAAGCTCGCGAAAAAGAATTCCCACACTCCTGTAAAATGAGTGTGATCGGTCCCGAACAATTCGGGAAGAGCACCATATGAATCGACAAGCTTGGGAATGACCAAGTGGTAATTGTACTGATCATAGCGATAGCCGGGAAACGCGGCAAAGAAAATTTCAATCAGCAGAGCCGCACAAACGACGAAAAAAGCCGTCTTCGATAAGCGATCCAACTCTAAAAGTCCGGGCTTCAAATCTTCGAGCCACTGCCGCTTCACTTCTCGCCACAGATGAGGAAGACCAACCACAACTGAGAACAACAACGCCAGTAAAACCACTGCCGAGAGCCAAGGCGCCGCAATGAGGGCGCGCCATGTCTGAAGCGAAGCCGCGAGGCAAATTATGATCAAATAAAGGTACGGCCAGAGGTGGGGACGCAGGCGGTATGCTATTCCTATCAGGCCCAACGCAAAGGGAAGGCTCAGAAGAATCCCCAAGATCTGCACGACCCAAACAGTATCGAAGGCCATCTGGTCAGGACTCGATCGTCATAGTTGACTTGAATTCCTCGATCATCTGCATAACGCCGGTTTCGAGGCTGACCTGAGTTTCCCAGCCGAGCAATTCCTTCGCTCGAGACGTCAGCGGCCTGCGCACTTTGGGATCGTCTTTTGGCAGAGGAAGGTATCGGAAGTTGAGCTTGGGGTTGATCCACTGAATCACTTTCTCAGCCATCTCTTTGATGGTGAACTCGAATTGGGAACCCAAATTGACGGGAACAGCAACGTCCGACTCCATCAGCAGGCGCAAGCCTCGAACAAGATCGTCAACATAGCAAAATGAACGCGTTTGCTGACCATCTCCATAAATAGTCAACGATTCACCTTGCAGGGCCTGCGAAATGAAATTCGTGAGAACACGCCCGTCCGAGGGACTCATCCGCGGTCCGTAGGTGTTGAAAATGCGTGCCGTGCGGACTTCTAAGCCATGTTGTTCGCGATAAATAAATCCCATGGTTTCCATAGCGCGCTTGCCTTCGTCATAACAACTGCGAATGCCCACGGTGTTCACGTTACCGCGATAGTCCTCAGGTTGCGGATGCACTTCGGGATCACCATAAATTTCACTCGTGGAGGCGATCAAAATGCGCGCATTGTGAATTTTTGCGAGCTCATACATGTTTCGTGAGCCGATGTAACAGGTGTCGAGGGTGTGGAGCATGTCTTTCTGGTAAATGGGAGGCGACGCAGGGCAGGCCAAATGATAGATTCTATCAAAACGTGGAAGGCTCGTCTGGCTTGGTGAATGAGGCTGCGGCAATCCCAAGAGTTCACACCAGCGGACATTTGAACTTATGCTTCTGGCATTGAGGTCGTTGACATCGGCCTTCAAAAACCCAAATCTATAAGAAAATTCCGCCTCGAGATCTGCTACATTTTTCTCCTGTCCAGACATCATATTGTCGATGCCCACAACAGTATGACCCTCTCTCAACAAGCTCTTGGCCAAATGAAAAGCAACAAAGCCGGCAGCGCCGGTGATGAGAATTCTCATGAGGGTCTTCCTTTTGACTCAACGATTCAAATCGCGTGATTGAGGCTACATAAGCCAAAATGGTAAGAAAATCCATTTTCCGGAACCACGTGTTGGTGGCCATTCGTGACCCGGTTGGTCAACCCTAAGATGGAAATCCCCGACAAAGGGCACTGCCATTACCTCCTGATACGTGGGGAAAACTCAAAACCTCAATTCAAGGTCTTCGACTTCGGCCGCGGATCAGGCCTCCATGAAGCAATTGAGTGTACCTCGTTCCTAAATATCTCCTGACTCGAAAAGCTCTCAGCGAATCTGCTCACCAATATTCTGCATAATAAAAAAGGCTTCAGTTATTTGCTCTTCCAATCCTTCTGAAGATCCGAACTCCACCATCGCTCTGTCCAGAAATTGTGCGATCAAACTCATACACCGTGCCACGCGCACTACCAAACTCCACAATTAGCCGAGACAAACCTTCCTTTCGGAGCCAAGAATGAAAGGAATGTCCTGGTACAGGTTTATCACGAAGGGGGAAGACCAAAGCCAACACTTCTGGAGCACCATTGCGCTGATAAACAGAATCGCGAGTGAATTCGGTGTAATAATATCTGCGCTGCGACATCAAATGAGACATTCCCAATGTATCAGAGTAGATGCTTACATTTTTGGGCAGTCCTGAAATCCAATTCGAAAGTTCAGGAGGAATCGCATGAGCGGCATTCGCTCTGACGTTCTTGACAACATCTAGGAAATCAAAACCTCGAGGCCAAGAGGTCAAAGAGACGCTCATAAACATCAAAAAAAGATAATAATTATGAACTGAATGATTACTCATTCCTGCATTCGCGTCAGGCGAGTCGTGAAAATCAAGAAGAAAAATCAGACTCAACGCGATTAATGCAAGGCCCGGAATTGCATCTGCGAGGTAATGATGCTC
>JBEGJP010000269.1:0-5154 GCA_041184525.1 Pseudomonadota bacterium
CCAGCCACGCGCCGTTGCCCAAAGTGGGTCTGGCTGCGGACGAGCCACCTGCAGCGGAAGACTTTTTACCATTCAAGGCTTGCGAAAAGAGGTTCATGCCAAAAGCACCCCATCTTGAATCCGAAGAATAGATTTCACCCGCGACATCAACTTTTCATCGTGCGTGGAAAACAGAAATGTCACCTTGGTTTTCTCATTGATACTCTGCATGAGATCGATAATTTTATGCGCATTTTGTGAATCAAGATTGGCTGTGGGTTCGTCGGCAAGCACCACGGAAGGTTGCGTCACCAAGGCGCGTGCAATGGCGACGCGCTGCCGCTGCCCACCGGAGAGCTGATCCGGAAGATGATTTTTGAAGTCGGCGATCCCCACCTGCTCCAAAACCTCAATGACCCTCTCCCTTCTGGATTTCTTATCGAGATCCTTTTGGATGGTGAGCGGCAGATCGACGTTTTCTTGAACATTGAGCACAGGAATCAGATTGAAATTCTGAAAAATAAAACCAATCCTTCGATTGCGAAGATCACTTTTCTCATCGTCATCCAAGCTGAGGATCGATCGGTTCTGAAGATAAACCTCTCCCACATCGGGGGAATCAATGCATCCCACAATGTTCAGCAAGGTGCTCTTTCCTGAACCCGATGCTCCGACAACGGCGGTGAACTCGCCTGAATGAATTTTCAAATTCACACCACGCAATGCGGGTGTCATCATTTTTCCGAATCGGTACGACTTATGAACATCTTTGAGTTCAATGACAACTTCACCAGACATATTTCTGCCCCAACGTGACTGCGGTCCGAAATGGCAAGGCAACCTCCGAAATCTTCCTTCCGTGTGTTCCTGCAACTCCCAGAAACAAGACGGCACTGTCGGACACTGCATATTCCGAGTACACCATATAAACACCCACGGGATCGATGATTGGCTTCAGATAGCGACCAAAAAGATTCCATTTCCGCTTGGTGTCAAATCCGACAGGGCGCGCTGCGAACAAAATGGCACCCTGTGATCTGTATTCCTGACCCAAGTCAAAAAAGAGCACTGTGGAGGGAGATGATGCGCTCTCCATTTTTTCGACAATTTCAATTTCCTCGAGCGACAATCCTGCAGAATTGTAATATCCCTCCAATCGCACCTCTGCACCGTTGGTGAAATTGTATTTGATGCCCAACACACCTTCATGAGTGAACTTCTTGGAGCTGAAGCGGCTCTGTTCGAAGGACGCGAGCGCACTGGAAAGTGGAGGCAGCGGCTCTGAGACCGGCGCGGAGGGAACGACAGGCCGCAGGGCACCGGAGCCTCTCTGATGTGAAAAATCAGCAAAAAGAGAAAATGAATCTGTCATGTTGAAAAGAAAATATTCGCCAAAAAAAGGTTCCGATTTTTTCTCGGCGCCCCCGATCACGATGCCAAGAAAATCAGCTCCGGCGTTCCAAGCCAACTCAGGCTTCAGAAAAACTCTGCGGCCGGAAAAATCCCTTCGAAGCGTTTGATCCTCAGGTTCATATTCAGCCATCAGGACGACATTGAATGCCTGCCCCCAGCTGAGATTGAAGCGCAGACTGTCACGGGTGTCGACCTCGGTCTGAGGAGTGCGCAACAGAGTGTCGGCGTTTTTGGTGGATCTGAAGATCCAATTGCTGGGGCTTGCCATCTCGGCCACACCCCACTGAAAATTCTGTTTTCCGACTGTCAACGAGAAACGGGCAGACGGGCTCCATGTGGCAAATGTTTCTCCGGCATCGGCACGGATGCTGTTTTCAAATCCTTGTTGACCCGCTGCATTTTTGTAGCGCTGGTTCTCGAGCGAGAAGCGCGGCCGCGCGTGCAGCAAAAACCCTCTTCCTGCGGACATTTTGAAGACCGGCTCCACGCGCTCAGTGACGAGGAGATAGGGAGGCAGGATCTGGTCGCCGCTCAATTTGGCAAAAGGAAGCAACGGGGCGACAGAGGCAACGGAAAAAACATTCTCCACACCTCCGTCGAATTTCAGAGCCATCCCCGGTTCCAGATGGGAACGTTCGACGGGAGCCTTGTCCTGACGATGCTTGCGCGTGTTTTTTTCAACAGATTTTTCGCCGGACTTGGCTCCCGCCTGTTCTGCACCGCTTCCATCGGGCAGTTCTTTATTTTTGGCAGGCGCTGACTTCTCAGGCGGCTGATCGCTGGCAAAAGGGTCGAACTCCTCGGTCTTTTTTGAGCCGGATGCCGCCTTCTCAACTTTCGCCTTTTCCTCTGCGGTGCGCGGAGACTGCGGTGCAGGAGGCCGCGAGGGCGTTTTCACTGCCGGCTTGGGAGCGTCCTGACGCTGTGGTTTCGGCTGGGGAGCGCCCACTTTTTCGAGCGGAACATCCGAAGCAAACGGATCGACTTCGGAACCACTGGCTGCGAATGCGTCGCCGCAAGCAAACAGCAGCAATAAGCAAAAAATCGGGTGGATGTTTTTGTTCAATGCAAAACCGACCAATCCGTCTCCTCTTCTCTTCCACTTGAAGCCTAAACGAGGAGCGTCAGACGAATGGATGTCAGTTTGTTCGAGACCGGAGATATTTTGTCGCACCGAACTGACAAAAATGTCAGTGCTCCTTTTTGCCGCTGCATTGTTTTCCCCACAGATTCAGAAGTTGCTGCTATTCTTTATAAAACAATGAGAAAGCGGGCGGCATGCCGACTCACCTTGGAATGGCATTCAAAAATTTGGGGCGCAACTGGCGGCGCAACTCCGCAACTGCGAGTGCTGTGGTTCTGGGTTATGCCGGTCTTTTATTGCTCAACGGATTCGTCAGTCACATTGAAAAATTCACCCGCGCGACGTCCATCTATTTGAATCACGTCGGTTCCGTCTCGGTTTTTCGCAAAGATGCCGTCGAGCATCATTTGCTCAATCCAAAAAAATTTGGACTTTCTTCGGCCGAACAGGAACACATCGAGCAGATTGCAAGCAAGCTCTTCCCTGAGAATGAAGGAATCGGGCGGTATTTGGAAGGATTCACGCTGATGGGCAATGGATGCAAAACATGGCCTGTGAAGATCCGCGGAGTTCCTACTTCGCTCGAAAAGATGACTGTCCAACACTCACGCGTGCAGCAATTTGCCTCTGAGCTCATCTCAAACAGACGCGGTCAGGAACTCTGGCAATTCAAAAAAATCATTCCCGTGCTGGTGACGGACAAGGTGGCACGCAATCTGGGCAAAAAGGCCATCCGAGAAAAAGATCTCGCCGTAGAGTCAGGCTCGCTGACAAGCCCTGCTCCCGAGTGCGGGAGTGCTGACTGGCTCATGCAGACGAGCCGTGATCCCAACGTTCAAGTCGCAGGCCGCACTTACCAGAACGAGCTTTCGGCAATGGATGCCGAAATCATCGGGTACTACAAAAGCGGACTCGAACTTTTGGAAGAATCGGCTGCTTTGGTGCCTTTGCGGGGACTCCAACAGCTGTTCGAGACAGACAATGTAACGTATATGAACGTCTACCTCCCTTGGGACACTCCTGCAGAGCCGGCCGCTGAAAAATTGTCAAACGCCCTGAAAGAAGAGGGACTCGATGTCGAAGTCTTCCATTACAAAAACTTTGCCGTAAACCCCTTTTATGCCGGTTTCATGAACCTGATTTATGTGATGTCCAGCTTCTTCCTCGCTTTGGCCGTCGGCGTTGTCACACTCACCGTTTCCGACACCATGACGATGAGTGTTCTTGAGCGTTCGCGGGAGATTGGAACTCTGCGGGCTATCGGGTTCCGCAAACGGCTCATCACACGGATTTTCGCTCAGGAAGCATCATTTTTGTCTCTCTTGAGTCTGCCGGTCGGACTGTTGCTGGCACTTCTTGTGTCTTGGGCCGTCAACACGGCGGGGATTCTCTTTGAGATTCCCGGAGTGGCTACCCAGATCAAAGTTGTCATTGAAATTGGAAGCGCAGATTCCCTTCTGCTGGCACTGATGCTCGTCGGACTGACAGCCTTCATCGGGTGGCTCGTTTCCGTGAGAACCAGCCGCAAGCAGGTTGTGACTCTTCTCCAGTCTCACGTTTCATAGGATTCCGAGGCTGCAGACGCTATTCTCGGATGGGGAAAAAGAATGAGCTCGCTTAAAATAGGAATCAGAAACACCGGAAAAAACTGGCGTCACTCGCTGGGAGCGATCCTTTCGGTCGCGATTGGCTTTTCCGCCCTCACCTTGTTCAATGGTTATATCAATGTCGTTCAGGATATGTACGAAGACAACTACCGACAGCGGAGCATGTTCGGCGATCTGATGATTGAACAATCGGTCAATGGACACGAAATAGACTTCGAAGAATCAAAGATCACCGTTCCGGAACAGAAATTCATCTCTGATTTCTTCACAAAAAACAAAAACCAAATCGATGAATCCGTCCGATTTCTCATCATTTCAGGGCTCGCCAACAATGGCAAAACAAGCTCCATTTTTTGGGGCTTCGGCTACGACGTTGAACAATGCAGAAAACTCCGTGAACCGACATGGACTTGGAATACCAAAGCAGGCAAGCCGCTCGATCTTCAACCCGAAGGAGCCCTGATGCTGGGTGACAAAATCGGCGAGACTTTCGGCTGTCGTCCGGAGATTCACGAGCGGCTCCTCACCAAAGTGGGCGGCTATTCCTCCATCGAACGCCCCTTCCGCTGCGATAAGAACCAACTTCAGCTCAGCGTGACCACCGACGCAGGGCAAATCAATGCCATGACACTCAAAGTGGGGGCTCTCGGTGGTGTCGGTTTGCGCGGAATTGACTCGTGGTATCTGATGATGCCCCTCGAGAAGGCGCATCAACTCTTTGATACGCAGAACGTATCCCATGTCAGAGTGCGTTTGAAAGAGCCGCAGAAGTCCAGTTCCTTCATTGACGAGTTCAATCGCGCCGCCAAGAGCAACAATCTTGAATTGCGGGCCTTCGACTGGCGAGAGCACGTTCTGGCGCGTGTCTATAAGCGCACCATGAGTTTGTTCCTTGTCTTCAGAAATCTCGTCAGCGCGGTCATTTTGACCATCTCGGGAATGTCCGTTCTCAATGCCATGGTGAAGAGTGTCAACGAGCGCAAGCGTGAGATCGGCACGCTGCGGAGTCTGGGCTTTTTGCGCCGTGACATCGGTCGCATTTTTACGACGGAAGGATTGCTGATTGGAATT
>JBEGJP010000270.1:0-15118 GCA_041184525.1 Pseudomonadota bacterium
GATGACAACAGGATGGATGTGTTGGCGAGCGACTTGAGTTTATCAACGAGCACTTTGTCAGCTTTCAAGACGTCGGCGTACTCCACCACAACCACCTCGCGGCAGATTCCCGCAAGGTCGATGGCTGCTTCAACACCCGAATTGCCGCCGCCGACCACCACCACTTTTTTGTCTTTAAAGAAAGGTCCGTCACAGTGCGGACAATAAGCGACGCCACGCCCCAAATAGTCTGATTCACCTTCCACATTCAATGTGCGCCATTTGGCTCCTGTGGCCACAATGACCTGTTCTGCTTGCAAGCTCTCGCCGCTTTCGAGCTGCACTGTTTTCACTGGCCCGTCTTGGATCTCTTTGAATTTCCGGTGTTCAAACAGAGCAACAGGATAGCTTCGCAGGTGCGTTGCAAGACCGGCGGCCAACTGAGGTCCTTCTGTATAGAGCACAGAGATGAGATTTTCGATGCCTTTGGTTTCGTTGACCTGTCCGCCAATACGCTCTGCCACCAGCGCCGTTTTCAAGCCCTTTCTAGCACTGTAAATGGCAGCCGAAACACCTGCGGGACCACCACCGAGAATCGCAACATCAAACTGCCCCAGATTCTGATCAGCTGCTTGAACGTCGTTTCCTTCAGCACGCACACCCAGTTCGGCTTCGAGTTTGCCGAGAATATCGAGCAGGCTGCCGCGTCCGGAGTGGACCATTTTGTCGCCGATAAAAACCGCGGGGACACCCTGTATGTTGAGGCGTGCCAACTCATCTTGAACCGCGCTGCCTTCGACCATCGTGTGGCGGATGGCGCCGCCAAACAAGGCGACTTGGTTCAGGGCCTGCACCACATCGGGACAGTTCTCGCAGCTGAGTGAGACATAAGTTTTCACATCGGCCGCCGCAGCCAGCCGCCTCATCCGGCTTTGCAGCCCCGCATCGGGCAAATGCCCCACACCGGCGGTGTTGAGAATCGCCAGCACGAAAGAAGAAAACTCATGCCCGCCGGGGATTCCCGTAAAGGCGATTCCCGTTCTTTGACCGTTCTTCAGAATCTCAAAAAAGGGCGCCTTCGTTTCTTCCATTGATTCTTCAAAAGAAACACGCTCGGAACACGAGGCCACCTCTCTCAACATGTCGAGCAACTCGCTCTGCTGAGCATGCTGCGAGCGGGCGGCGCGGAGGGTGATGGTTGTTCTGCCGTCAATTTTTGAGAAATAGTCGCTCAACTGGTTTTTTAGTTCCTGATCCAACATGTCACCCTCCTTGCCTCAGCCTTGTGTTGCGGGGAGGCCCCATCATCTGGGGCACTTCCCTCTGTTCTTTCCTTCGAAGTGCAGCTCAGATTTTGCCAACAAGGTTCAATCCGGGTTTCAGGGTTTCCTGACCGGGCTTCCATTTTGCAGGACACACTTCACCTTTGTTTTTGGCAACGAACTGTGCAGCCTGAATTTTGCGCACCAGCTCTTCAGCATTGCGTCCAATGCCGTTGTCATGCACTTCAACAATTTTGATGAGACCTTCGGGGTTCACCACGAACGTGCCTCGATTGGCGAGGCCTTCCTCTTCAATATGAACACCGAAGAAGCGGCTCAGTTGTCCTGTTGGGTCGGCCAGCATCGGGTAATTGATCTTTTTGATGGTCTCGGAGGCGTCATGCCACGCTTTGTGCGTGAAGTGGGTATCGGTGCTCACGGAATACACTTCTACGCCCATGGATCGAAATTTTTCATAGTGGTCGGCCATATCGCCCAATTCGGTGGGGCACACAAAAGTGAAATCTGCTGGGTAGAAAAAGAAGACCGACCATTTGCCCTTGAGGTCGTCCTGAGTGATCGTCTTGAACGAGTCGTTCACATAAGCTTGGACCTTGAAATCGGGAATCTTGGTATTGATCAAGTTCATAAAGCACCTCTTCATTGGGAGTTGTGCGGAGACGGCCTTCCGTCCCCACACTTGAATCATCGCCCTTTTTTTCGATAACAAAAGTCAATTATTTCTATCTATCGATAGCTTTCATCTATCACCCCATCCCGCCCTCGAATGACGCGTTTTACGGAAACAAACTGCTGGGGGACTCAAAAGTTGACTACTTGGCCAGCGTCATGCATACAGCAACTCGTTGCACTCGGATTTTTGTTGGAACGTGGAGGAACTCATGGAGAATTTCAGGTTATTTTCACGCGTGGCCGGAGGCTCTGCCCTCGCTGCCATCGGCCTTTCCTTGGCGCTGGGGCAAGCCCTCGCAGACATCCCCACGCGGCCTATCCCGCTGCCCAATACCCCCGCGCGGCCGCCGATTCTTATCGATCC
Organism: Pseudomonadota bacterium; assembly: GCA_041184525.1. GTDB lineage: Bacteria > Bdellovibrionota_B > Oligoflexia > Silvanigrellales > Silvanigrellaceae > RFOM01. Next base: position 2,299 of record JBEGJP010000270.1, read on the forward strand.
GGCCAAACTCCCTGTCATCCGCCATTCCTACATCATCAAAGCTCTGCCCATTCAGGTGGTGAAGCCCATTCAAACGCGCCTGCCGACAATCCCTTTGCCGCAGCTGCGGCCTGAAACTCAGGTGACCATTGGCCAGTACAATGCGCGCGGTGCGGTCGACGGTTCAACCAACATGTCCCTGCAAGACGTTCAAACGGCGATGAACACATGGGCCAATGACCAGCGCAGTCAATATCAAGTGTTTTCCGGTCGCTCACCGATTTTCGCAAACATGGGTTTGAAAGAGTCCACCAGTTTCAATCAGGCCAAAAACCGCAACGTAAGGCTTGGCCAAATACCCATGAACCTCGTTCACCTCGAGGCGCTCAAGCGACAAAACGACGCCTTTAAGGGAACTGGAAATGTCGACAATGAGCCCGAGTACAAAGACCGCTCTGCTGCCTTCTCGGGTGGCTACGCACGATCGCTGGGCAACGAATATTTTGGAGTCGACGCCAACGCCGGATACGGTGTGAACATCTCGAAGGACTTTCAAAAGGCCGATGCCAATGCCACGGTCAACGGCACGGTCCTCGGCAGTCAGCTGAGTGTGTTCGACGCACAGGCACACAACGAAACAGGGCAAGCGACCTACTGCTACATTTCTGTTTTCGGGCAGAAGCTCTGGGAAATGCGCAGTCCCTCGTTCTCCGACGATGTTTTTTATGATCGCTCCGAAGGTGCGCGCATGAACTTCTGGCTGGGACCAGTCCCAATGTCGGTCGGTGGCTCCGTCACAGGACGTTTGGGAACTCAGTACACCGTACAGGCTCTCTTCGGTGAGAAACTTCTCAACGGAACCGTGCGTCCCTACCTCGACACTTATGGAAACGTCGACGCTGCGGTGGATGCTTACATTGCATCTGCAGGTGTGTTCGGCTCGATCAAATTCCTCGGCCTCAGCCTGCCCACACAAGCGTATCTGAAGTACGACTTGCGCCCCGAAGCGCCGCAGCTCACCGCGAATCTCGACGTGAACACCAATTTCGACGCTCTCGGTGGACGCGTGGGTCTGTTCGCAGAAATCGACTATTGGCTCGATTCCGAGCGCTGGGAAAAAACATTGTTCTCTTGGTCGGGCTTTCAGGAAAGCGCCAGCATTTTCAGTCAACGAGAAGCGCTGCCTCTCAAAGATTATATCGGCTGGAAATACCGCCAGCTGAGCGGAGGTTCCGGCTTCTTGGGGCAACCAGTGACGGCAGAACTCCAAACACCCACCAAGCCGGGTTTGTATCGCCACTTCCAAGGCGGTTCGATTTACTGGTCTGAAGCCACAGGCGCTCACGAAGTGCATGGCCTCATTCGCCAGAAGTGGGCCAACTTGGGTTGGGAAACGGGCACACTGGGCTTCCCCAGAACCGACGAACTCACAGCATCAGACAACCAAGGCAAGTACAATCACTTTGAAGGCGGTTCTCTTTGGTACCACCCCAGCACAGGCGATGCCTTCCTTGTAAAAGGAAGCATCTACGGAAAATGGACGGCACTGCGTCGTGGTTCAGGAGTGCTCGGATACCCTGTCACCGACGAACTCACGACACCCGATGGTCGCGGTCGCTACAATCATTTCCAGAACGGTTCCATTTACTGGACACCACAAACCGGTGCCTTTGAAGTGCATGGTCTCATCCGCCAAAAATGGGCACAAAACAGCTGGGAACGGGGCGTGCTGGGCTATCCTGTGACAGACGAAGGTCAAACACCGGATGGCTTGGGTCGGTTCAATCACTTTGAAGGCGGTTCCATTTATTACCACCCCGAGTTTGGAACATTCATCGTTCGCGGCGCCATTCGCGATCGCTGGGAAGCGCTCAACTGGGAACGCGGTTGCTTGGGTTATCCAAAAGAAGATCAGAAGGTCACTCAGGTGGAAAATACGACCATCCGGCTCCCCATCGGAATTCAAGTGCCGGCACTCCGCAACACCATCGTTCAAACGTTCGAAGGCGGTTCGGTGACATTCAAGGAGCTCTGCGCCGGAGGCGAATGCAAAATCGATGCAGCACCCGCGCACATGTGCACTCTGACTCCCATCAAGGTGCCACCGGTTGTGCGCATTCCGCTGCCCACACGCCCGCTCCCAAGGCCCATGCCGATTGCCGGCCCCAATGCCTTCGCTCCTGATACCCTTGAGGACTGAAATACACCGTGAAACGCACTGCCACCCGCAATGTTCTCATAGCTTCTCTCTTTCTCGCCCTCACTGGGCTGGGTCTTTGGCTCGGCGAAACCAGTGGGGTGTTGCAAGACTCCGATGCCACGCAAACGACAGCCGGAGAATCAACCGCGCAGGAAGCTCGCAATGCAGAGGCTCTGCTGAAGCACTCCCGTGCGACAGACGAAATCAGAACATTCGGCATGGAACAGGAACTCACGGTTGAAATGAGTCCCGCACAAGGGCCTTCGACGGCTTCAAACATTCTTGTGCGCGGACAATTTGATGAACAGCTGGTGTCGACCACCGCTGGAATTTTCACCTACCAATATCACTTCCGCGACGTTGAGTTTGAATCTGCTCATTCGCAGGGGCAATCCTCGCTTCCGGAAGATGAAGTGAACAACATTGTTCAGTCACTCAACAAAACCGTCCTCATTTTGAAAACCGATGCACTTCATTCGAAAGCGAATTGGAGTGTTTCGCAAGGCACGACTCTGGAATCGTTCAATCTGCTCAGGAGTGTTGTTCTTTCAGGTTTCGTTTTTCTTCCTGCAGAAAAAGAATTGAAAGAATGGCTCAGTACGGAAGAAGATTCCACAGGTCTTTTCACGCAAACGAACAAACTCGTGTCGTTGGCCGATGGAAAGGCAAAGCTTGAAAAAGAACCTAAAACGGTCCGCGTGCTGTCCTCGGCAGAAGCAGAAACGGGGCTGAACGAAGGCGACGCAAATCTTCAGACAGTGGTGGTTTTGCCATCGTCAGTCACGCGGATCGATTTCGATGCCACCGCCGGACACCTCATCCAGTCCGAGCAGCGCTGGTCGCTGCGGGCACAGACAGCCGGTTTGATGGCGACAACCAACGTCCGCACGCGGGTTGATTTCATCAGCAAAAGAAAAGCACCTGCCCAGCCGCAACAGTCAGCGGAGAACTCCACAGGGAGCAATTCTTTGTCCGGACCCTCATTTCAAAGCGAATATGAACTTCTCAATACCCATTCAGCGTCGTTGAAAAAGAAGGTCGCTGCGCAGAAACTCGGTGGCGAGAACTGGGCCTCACTCCGCAGCCGCCTGATGTCACCCGACTTTCACAAAGACGGTGCCGCCCGCGCACAATTTTTTGAACAGCTTGCAGCCCTGCTGTTGCTGCAACCTGAAATGTGCACGACCGTTGCCGAAGAAATTGCCCAACTCAACAAAAGCGATCCTGATTACAAGAGCAAACTTTCACTGCTCGCAGGCGTCTTCACCACACAGGACTCCGCCGAATCGGAAGCTGCGTTGGTGGCGTTGGCTGAGAGACTCAAAGACGACGCTCCTGCTCTCATGCAGGTGGTGCCGGCCTTGGCGGCTCACCGCAATCCTTCCGAACGCACACGCGATGCTCTTTTGAATTTCTACACGTCAGCCACCGACGAGGGTGTGAAATCGGCAGCCACTTTGGCCATGGGCACATTTGCTTTCCGTGCCCAAAATGCACGTCCCGACCTCACCCGAGAGACTGTCGAGAGGCTCAAGCAAGATTTCGACTCAGCATCATCGATCGATAAAAAGGTGACTCTTTCGGGAGCGCTCGGCAATGTGGGTGCCAATGAAACCTTGGAAAGCGTGAAATCGCTTTTCTCTGCCAGCCAAGATGTTTCTCTAAAACGCTCCGCACTTTTCGACTTGCGCTTTGTCAGCGATCCGGCTGTGGATTCCTTTTTGAACACTGTTGTGTCTGACGCTACGGTCGATCCGGATCTGCTCGTGCAGTCCATGCGCGTGATGCGCATGCGCCCGCCTCTGAAGATGCATTTGCAATCTTCGCTCACCCAATTCCGCAACAAAACGGCACGTGCCACCGTGCGGAGCGAAGCTCTCTCGACACTCGCACATATGATTCCAGTGGAACCCAGCGAGGTGCGCAATGCACTGGCCGAGGCCGCCAAAGATGAAAACACTCAAATTGCCAAGCAGGCAGAACAAATCATCGCCAAGCTGAATCAGGCGCAATGAATTTAAAATGAGAGTGCGCGCACTCGGCGGCTCGTCGGCAGGAAGTCATACGTTCGCAGAATTTAGCGCACGGAAATTTGCGTCACATGATTGGCCAAGTGTTCGAGCCATTCATATTCGAACAACATGATGCGCGGTGCATAGGGACGTTCTTCACCCGACACATCGGGATCGTAATCGTAGGTGCCGTCGCTCCCGCTGAACTCGGAATTGCGTACGTAAAACACACCGCGACCGCGGCAACCGCCGGCCGCTTCGTAGCTTTTGCTCAGCTTCAACCGATTGGCGCGTTGCACTTTCGCTTTGTCGGCGTATTTTTTCCGCTCCGCCTCAGACGAAGCTTGTTGAGACTGTTGCCGAAACTCTTTCTCAAGCTCGCCAAAGTATTTGAGAGAGCTTTCGACAAAACCGCACTCACGGCTGTCCCTGTCGTCGTCAAAACCGACCACGAAGACCGAGTGCCACACACTTTCGTGGTTATAGATGACCTGAACGGGAGCTTTATTTTTCACGAGCGCCTGCTTCACCGTTTCGACGATGCCTTCCGGATTCAAACCCACATTCCATTCATTCTGGTCCGGATCCGCGAACAGCACGTCGCGCTTGAAGCGAGGCAATGGAACAAAACCGGACGTGATGGACTTCAGATTGTCGTACCAACTGAAGATCACTCCATACACGCTGTCCGGACCATTCGGACGCGCGGGAAAAATATCGCCTTTGCTGTCCTCTCGGTACCAGCCTTTGGCAAAAGGGTATGAGCTGTTGAGAACCGACTGCCCTGTCGCGTTGAGAATTTCGATGCTGTCGGTGCGCCAATTTTCAATGTGTGTCTGGTATTTTTTATTCTCGGAGACGTTGATCAAATAACGTTCAGAAAGGTCCAGTGGCCCGTTGGATGCACGCGAGACATTCGGATTGAGACGAGCCAACCACCACTCCGCAATACCCGTCAGTGACATATAAAGGCACGAGCCGGCATCTTCCTGATGGGGCGATGGTAGTACATAGGGGACCAGTTCATTAAACCCGCCTAATGAACCAATATTTTTAACAATCTCTGGCTTATACGACGCAGGTGTCGCCCCTGCCGGCATCGACACCAAGACGCCGACGCAAGGGATAAATAGGCGAAACCACGAAAAAAGGGCATTTCCCTTCATCATCGAAAGCATCCTCAGGAATTGGCTGAGACTTTAAGCACAACGCCCGCGGAGGCTCAAGTGCACCTTTAGGGCGAATTCAATTCATCCGATACCCCCTCTGAACGGGGACATCACGGCCCAATTTTCATGAGAAGCAAAGGAGCCTTTCGTGAAGAAATTCCTCACTCTTGCCGGCATATTAGGTCTTCTCTGCGGAGGCTGCAGGAGCGAGTCCAGTGTGACGGAACTGAAAGAAGACCAAGAAGCCGAAGCCGAGGCCGACGCTGCCGCGAAGTCCCTGAATGCAGTGGATATTCTGCTGGCATCCGCCACCACGGTGGACATCAATGAAGCCGCTCACTCGGATAGAAAATCATGGTTCGCCAAAAGCATGGTGACACTGACCGAATCGCAGGCTGCAAACGCGAGTGGCCCTGTACAGGGCTGTGCTTGGGGCCTGCAGGACAACGGTGTTCAAAAAAGGGTGATGATTGATTTGGACAAGGCCCACCCGCTCCCTTCAGGCCAAGTGGTTTATTGTCTGGCCGGAGGACTGCGTGGAGCGAAAAGGGACTCCGCCTTGCGTGATCGCCTTTTGCGATTTGGGGTTGCTGAGGCTGAACTCAACAATGTGAACTTCTATTCAGTGCCGTTAAGCACGCCCAATGCGTTCTCCAGCGTATCGCCCTCGGGGCAAGCGGCTATTGTTGTCTATGAGGGCCTCGTGCAGGGAATGAGACAACAAGGATTGGACGTCGAATCGGCTCTTGCGGGAATACTTGCCCATGAGCTTGGACACATTCAGGAACACAGACGAAATAATTTCGAAAGCATGCGCACCACATATGAACGATTGAGGGGTGCCTGCCTCAGTAAAAGCTCGGCTGACGCTTCAGCCAGTCTTCCGAGAGAAAAGAAAATCGAAGCCTGCCGCAACGGTTTTCCAACAAACAGCCGTCAAGCCGAGTACACCGCAGACCAATATGCCGTCGAAGTGATTGCGCGGAAGAAATACACAGCCGGCCTGCGGCCCACGGAATTGGGAAAGTTTTTTCGTCTTCAATCGAATACCCAGAGGGACATGTCGGATGCCCATCCGGACGCATTGGAGCGTGGCATTCAATTCGATCGGAACTTGGAGAAGGCCGGAATCAACCTGATGACCGGTGGCATGATCAGCACCAATCATCAGGAAATGACAAACCCATCGCCCTGAGTGTCCAAAATATCAAAGAAAAAATTTCAATTTAAAGTTTTTCTCATCAAGAGCCGATACGGCGGCATGATTTTAAGAATGAGACACACCTCACAACTCCTTGCTCTGCTCTGCGGGATGCTCACGGCCTGCAAACCGTCAGGGCGTTCACAGTGCATGGCGCAATCATCAAAAAGCCTGCCGCTCGCAGAGCAAACCTCCTTTGTGCAGGGTGGCTACGTTCACTTCGGAGATAAAATGTGCAGTGCGATGTTCGACGTGGTCGACGTCACTGCCGAGCGCATCCGCCTCAAGGCGTTCTCGGCACGTCACTGCCGCTTTGAGAATGGCATTGACTTGCAGAAGGTCAAAGTCAGCCTGTTTTTAGATGCGACCCAATCCCGCCGTGCGGGTTACATCAAAGACATTCCGGCTGAAGAATCATTTGCGTCCCGTGCCTCTCTGACCATGGCAGAAGTCGCGAAGATCAACGCTCCGGAGCTCAGCCTGCTTTTTGCAGATGCTCTTCGTATTCCCACGCATTACGACCCGTGGGGAGGCGCTGTCTTCTCTGACACCAATGAAAGCGCGAGCGGAAACGACGGTGCACCCAATTCTTCGGTCATCTGCAATAACTTTTCACAGATCGCTCCCATCGTTGATCCGTCCGACCGACTCACCGAATCGTGTTGGAGTTTTCTCGATTTAGGAACTTTCGATCTGTCCATCAAAAAATCGGCAATGGCAGATAAAGACTTCCAATTGCTCACGTCTGCACTCACGCAGAAACAGAAGGCTCTCTCAAATTATCTCTCAAAAAATACTTCCTTGAATGCGGCATACGGAGCATTCCGCAAAGAAATCGACCACGTGATGTCCTTGCTCAGAATTCAGAAAGCAGCACGGTTGGCTTACCTGTTGAACACTGATCTTTGTAAATTCCAGAACACGCCACAGGCTCTGTGTGCGCAACAAAAGAAGTTGATAGAGATCATGGGGCAGAATTTCACGCACCCGACAGAGTCCGGTGGCGACGTCAGTATTTTCGATGCGATGGCACGAAACTTCGCAGAACACAGTTCCGAGGCACTTCCTGCGCTCTCATATGCGGAATTGCTTGCGGGCAAAAGACTCACATTTGCCACTCCGCCCGCAAACTTCGAGCAATTGGACCAACTGGCACGCTCAAAAGCAGGAGAATTCACGACTCTCCTCAAAGACAAAACCTCGATCGCCATTGTCGATCTCCGCAAGTGGGTGGCAGAACAATCGAAAGGCACCCCTCAAGATTCTGTTTCTCCCGCACTGATCGCGGCATCGAACTTCACTGTACAGTCGGGTGGTGTGAAGCGAGAGCTCCGCTTCGGCCTTTTCAACTTTAGTGCCGTGACCAGCGACCCGTCCAAAATTGCCTTGCCGGTCGAGAGCAACTCACTTGAGGCATTCCCCGTTCATGGCATCAGCAGGTACGGAACCCTGCGCATGGGAGCACCTCGCGAGAGCCAGATCGTGAAGTTCCAGCCGACCGACAGTGGCTCTCTTCTGACCTTACATGGAGTCATTCCTCTCCTCGTTCTCAACACCGTTGACGACGTTCCGACCTCCGGTGGTTCTGCTATTTTGGCGCTCCCCTCGATCGAAGAAGAAGGCGACGAGCCCACGGTCGCCTCGGCAAGCTCCGGCAGCAAAGGCTCATCAGGAAAAGGAAATGTGACGACGGTGGATATGGACGGGAGCAGCGCTTCGGGACCCATTGTGGCTGCGTGCAAATGAAGAATTGGCGGCACAAGAACCCGCCGGTCCTGTCAGTGCTCAATTCCAAGACGGAAGCGACAACTCGACACGCTGCGCGGTCGTGAAGGCAATGCCCTTTTCGTAGTAAGCGGCCTCATTGATGAACAATGCCCAAACCGAATCTTCATCCCAACGGATGGTGCGTCCGTCGAAACCAAGAAAAACAGGATCACCTTTTTCGATTTTTTGAAAATCGCGCCCCTGCAGTTCGGGATGGATCATGGCATCGGGAAGCCCATCAGACCCGCGCGGGTAATCCACATGGGATTTGAAGGAATACAGCGGAACGACTTGCGGCAAATCCAGACGAGATTCTTTTCGATTCCATAGTTCAATAAAGTCCAGACAGGCGCCCACGAGAGCTTGTGTTTGCAGCACCATGTTCGCATCCAGAACTCCGTTGGCCACGGGCCCCACTTCAATCGCGAACCCTTGACCGGAGAGGGAATTGAAAAAACCCGGTCGGACGGAAGGCTCTTCCCAAAGATATCCGTTCACATTTTTAAAATTCTTGCGCAGGTAGGCCAGCAACATCAGATTGAACGGCGTGCGGTTGGTGAGCACCAAACTCAAGCCCATGTGAGCTGTGGTGCTGTGCAGATCGAAAATCGCATCGGGAAGATTTCCCTCGCACTTCTTCCGCACATCACTCTCAATTTCGCGTGCACGTGACAATTCATAAGACGGATCATCTGGTGAGACGCCGCTGGGATGAAAACTGCGGTTCAGGTCGCGCTGCACATAGCGTCTGCACATTTGGAAGGCTTGCGGATTGTTGAGCAGAACGTGTGTCTGAAAGGAATCTCTTGAAAGAAAAGAAGAATCACGCAGCCAGTGACGGGCGAGAAAAGCTCCGGTGAATTCATTGCCATGTGTTGCACCGGAAACAACGACATGGGCGAGCGGCAGGCGGTTCATCATCAGCGCAAATTGCAAGCAGGCGCTTGCAAAGAAAACTGTGACAACAAAGCCAAGCGCAAGGTCACTTTCTGTCCGACAGCACCATTGGGGAAACCGACATACACGCGGTGACGGCCGATTCTCAAAACATCAATCGATTGCCGGCTCCCGTTGCCGCTGACTTCGGAAACGTAATTGCCGTTGAAATCAACGATCAGGGCAGCCGCATCCGATGCCGTGCCCGCAAGATGCGTGGCGACACAAATGGCAGGGGTTCCGTTGCTGACATCCGAAACTGTAATTTCGGCAGCGGGAACTTCATTGAAGCAATAACCTTGAGAGAGCGAACTTTGGGGCAGGTTCTGAGCACATTTGCCCGACTCAGCGAGAAAACTCAACGGAGCGCTTCCGGCACTGAAACGCCACACTTGTGTCACCTGAGACATCAGCGCAGAGTCGCTGACCGATTCTTCTGTCGAACATGCCGCCAGAAAGACCAGAAAAGACAGAGAAACAAAAAGACGCATGAGGACTGTGGGAATGAAACGCATCGGCGCACCCTTGGGATGAAAAAAGTCCACACTCACGGAGGCCTTGAGGGCCGTGTCGGAGCACTCTGATCGCCCTATCCCTGCGCTCTCTTTTTGCCAAGAGAAAAATGCTTGGGAGAAGCAAAAAAACGTTCTGAATGGCGCACGATCTCGCTGATTGAACAGCCGGCCAAACAACCCGCCGCCTCACACCGGCTTCACACCACGCCATTCAAACACCACATTGTCCGCCAACCGCCGCGCCTTTTCGTACTGTTCTTGGGTACGAACGGTCCAGACCATGAGCGGCATACGGGCACGGATCCGCTGGGAAAGTTCCTCATCGAGGTCCTTGATATTGTAGCTGACGAATTCGCACACCGGTGCCTGCCCCTCGACGAGCTGAGAGAGGGAGTGCATTTGCTCGGGCGTCATGAATGCAAAATCAGGGTCTTTGCTGTGGTCGCAAGAAATAAATCCGACCACCCAAGTGTCTCTCTCTGTGCGCAGGCGGAGCAGTTCGGTCACAGAAAAAGGATTGAAACTCTTCAATGCCACGGGCCCTTGGTAGTGCGACAAAAGCGCCGCCACTTGAGCCTCGAGCTTGCCGTCTGTTTGAATGCCTTCCCGCGTGAACGACTTCAATTCGATGATCAGAGGCCGGCGTCCTGCCACCTTGTCTAAAACTTCTGCCAACGTCGGGATACACTCGCTGCTGTTGCGCAATCGAATGTGACTCAGCTCAGCAGCCGTGAGTTTTGAAAAAAACTCGTCTCGCCCGCACATCCTGTCGAGCGTATCGTCGTGAAACACCATGACCTGATCGTCTGCGGAAAGCATCACATCGAGTTCTGAAGCAAAACCTGCATTCACAGCGGCCAAAATGGCCCCCAGAGAATTTTCGGGGCATGTGCCGCTGTTGTCGAAATAACCTCGGTGCGCAATCGGATGACGGAACAGGAAATCGAGCGAGCGGGTTTTCATTCCAGCTTTTCTCCATGGCGTGCCGATTCAAAAAAACTGAGTGTCTGAGAAAGAACACGCGAACGGATGTCGTCCGTTTCCTGCATCAGTTCATGCTGACTCCGGCGTTCGCTCAGAATGATGCATTTACCGGCCGCGCGGTGCAGATATTTTTGCGCGTTGGGTCGGACCACCTGATCAGAACCGGCCTGCCAGACCATCAATGGACATCGCAATTGATTGCCGAAATCGGAGTGAGCGAGGCGCCGCGGAACCTGCAAGGCTTCGTGCAACCAACGGTAGCTGGGAGATCCAAGGCGCAGTTCAGGGTGCCGGACAAAAAGCTCACGATTCCAATTGCGGCGAGCCGCGCTGCTCGTGAGATCGAAACCGTAGTCGGCAACATTGAACTCGCTGCCACCCGGAATGTACATTTTTTCCTTTCCGGAGCGCAGACCCGCCGCAACCATCGCTGCAACCACGACTCTCGGATAAGGTTTGAGGATGAGTTCGAACATCGGTGCGGTGTACATGACTGCTGTCGGAGCGACACGGGATTGTGCCAACCAGAGCGATGTCACTGCGGCCCCCATAGAATGAGCCACCACGTAAAATGCAGCTTTCAGATGAGGAGCCACCATGCGACTGTAAAAAATCGACACATCGTTCACGTAGTTTTGAAAGCTGTCGACCCAGCCGATTTGTGTGTCGGCCAATTCTCTTTGAGAGAATCCTTGTCCGCGGTGATCGCACATCCACACGTCGTAACCGCGCGTGAAGAAATCGTAGGCGACTTCGGCATATTTCAAATGCGATTCATTGCGCCCGCTGACAATCATCACGCTCGAATGAGAGCGATCATGGCGCCAACAACGGGCTGAAAGAAGAACATCACGCGACGCTTCAAAATCACATTTTTCAGCCATCAAATAGAAGGGCTGAAAGAATTTGTCATGCAGACTTTCCAGCTGTGCTTCTCGATCTGCGAAAGCAAGAGCCGGAAAATCGGTGAGCGTCTTTGGTTGTGAATTCGGAAATTTCGGACTCATTCAACGCTGACACTGACTCTTGGAATCAATGCTTTCGCGTCCGACGCAGGACATCAGCCAATTGTTCACCTTGTCATGAGCAGGCTTGCAATCGGCAATCAGCTGATACGCTTGTCCCCTGACACTTCCACCCAAGGCTATTGCCACTGAAACTGAATTGCCTGAGCCATCGAGTGGAACCCACAGGGTCCCGCCTGCCGCGAGCGTGCGACCGGTGAGGCCGGGAATGGCGGAATGGTAGGACAATTTGGCTTTCACTTCAGCCTCATCAAAGACAAACATTGGATTGAGGTAAGTGACCGGCGAAGGCTGTTCTCCGGCAAAGAAAGCTGGTGCGCTGTCCATGGTCACGGTGCTGAAAAGCAGCTCTCCTTTGGCAGGGTCTTTCAATTGTGCCGCGAGTCCCAAAATGTACTGGGAATTTTTTGGAAGAATTTTACCGTCCGCACCCGCCTGCCGCCAGATCACCTCGACACGGCCGCTTTCACCGCAATCGAAAATGCGCTCGTGGCGGAACTCCACATCGTACTTCGCAGGTCGTCCTGTCGGACGGAGGTCAATTGACGTTACAGATGACGTTTTTGAATCTTCTTTACTGCCGCCTGTGGGTTTTGATGACACAGACTCCGTGGACGATGAATTGAAAGTCCTTGGCTTGCATGCAGGGACAGCCAAAACTGCAAACAAAAAAAGCAACGCAGAACTTCTCTTCACATCGACTCCCTTCGACAGACGGTTGCCAGTGACCTTTGAATTGGCCGGAAAATACTTTAAACTCGGCTTTCTGGTCATTTGAAACACAGACGCATTCTGCCAAAGAACATGCGTCCCAGCAAAGCAGAAGGACAGAAAGATGAAGGTGGGGATCATTACTGGAAGTCACCGGATGAATTCTCAGTCGCTCAAAGTCGCCCAGTGGATCGAAAAACGCTTGGCAGCCTTGGCGCTCACCCAGCGGACCTACCTTCTTGAGCTTGCAACGGCGCAAATTCCTCTTTGGGATGAGGGTCTCCCCAACGGCGATGAACGTTGGAAAACACTCTGGAGCCG
>JBEGJP010000271.1:0-11297 GCA_041184525.1 Pseudomonadota bacterium
TGGATGAGAAGGTGAGTCTTGTGACACTTCTCTTGCATCCTGCGTTTGTCTTTCTTTTTGTGCCCTATACCGAGTCTCTTTATTTGCTCTTATTGTTTCTTCTGATGTTGTCTTGGCAGAAAAAGAGTTCCATCGGATTCTTACTGCTCTCCCTATGGATAGGGCTGTGCCGTCCGACAGGACTCTTCCTGATGCCCGCGGCCTTTTTTACATTGCTGATTCTTTTTTACCGCGAGGTGCGAAGTCACTGGGGAGAGACACGTTCGCTTTCCAAGCTGGCGGCTACCCTTGGTACGAACGATGCTCTGATAACTCACGTCAAGCTGCTTGTGTTGGGAATTGCGGGCTCGCTCACCGCTCTGCTGACGGTGGCTGTTGTTATGAAAATCAGCGTCGACGATTGGTTTGCCTTCTACCGTTATCGGAATCTCTGGAAAGAAGTCCGCGGTATTGGCAACTTTCTTCCCTTTGTTCAGCTCGATTTTGGGATGCACACGGGTCGGGTTCTGGTTGTTTGGTTGTCCATTTGGGGATGCTGGCTTTTACTCAAGTCAGGTCGGATTTTTGAAGCGGTCTTTTGTGTTTTGTCACTTCTACTTCCCATCTATCAGGGCAAAATGGGGGATATCGTCCGCTATGCGTTGGGTGCAGCCCCCGCATGGATGTTTCTCACGGCAGAGCGTCAAGCAGGGCGTCGTCGCCTTTTGTTCGTGACCGCCATCAGTGTTGGCATTGGCATGCAGCTCTTGGAGAAGTGGATTCAAAGAACTTGGGTGGGATGAGGAAGTCACATCAGAAATGAAGGCTTTTAGTTTTACCAAGTCCTACTGATTTGCCACCAACCTGTCGAATTCTTCTTCAGAGAGGCCGAGAAATTCTATAATTTCTTCTTTGCTCTTTCCTCTGGCTAGCATACGTTGAATCAAATCTTTGCGCTCTGCCTCGCGCCCCCGAGCCATTCCCTTCTCAATTCCTAATTCTATTCCTTCTTGGCGCCCTTCCTCGCGCCCTTCTTCACGCCCTTCTTCACGCCCCTCGTCTTTCCCGCGTTTGTAAGCACTCCCTAGTTCAATTTGGCGGCCCATGCGGCCTTCGTCTATGGCGCGTTGGCGCATGGCAAGTTCATCGTCAGCGGAGTAGGTTTCAATTTTTCTTTTGAGTTCTGAGAACATGGCATCCTCACTTGCGATGGTGTCCCACTCCTCCTCAGAGGATGGGAGCATAAACCCTGCCCACCTTTCTAATATCGGATCTTCCTTGGCTCCGGAAGATCTGAGTTTTCCCAGTTCTACAAAGTGCAATGATGGCAGGTCGTTGCTCAGGACGACATGGGGCTTCCCCGGAGGCCACGTCCGGCACATCTGGAATTCCTGATGTCCCTCTTCAAAATGTGGAAAATATGCGTCTTCCAGAAGGAAGATTACGATCACGCGCGGCAGTTGGCCATACGCATCGCCTTCCGGCAAGGCACTCGAGTACACCCTCGACGCATAGAACATGGAACGCTGCTCAAGGGCTTCAATGGGGCCACACTGCATTTCCACATTGATTTTTGTGTTGTCGTCACACTCCACCAGAATATCAAGCCGAGAGAGCTTTTCGCCATCTGATGAAGGCAGGAGTTCAGGATTCTTGATCATGGCCTTTTTGAATTTCACATTTGGCCTGACGATCCTGTTGATGAGGTCCAGCAGCGCATCCGGTGACTCGGTCATTAGCTTTTTAAAAAGCAGATCGCCCGTGGGTCGAATGAGATTTTTTGAGTCGAAGAACCGACGCGCCACCTGTGCGGCACGCCGTGCAGCTGGAAATGAATCTTCCATGCGGAATTTAAACTGCTCCGACGCGCTCGGAATCCTGATTTCATCTGTATTGATGTTTGGTCTGGGTGTGATGTTCACGAATGACCCCCTCCTTTGTTTCAGCGAAGGGAGTCGTCGCGCGTCCACTTTGAATTCTCAATTTCCCCAAGTCATGACCGAAAATTTCAAGTCATGTCCAATAAAATCCGCCATCCTATCGAGTCAAACTTCCACGCCCCTCTGGTCCTCAGCTTATGCACACTTTCTCTTTGCCCTCATTCTGTAGTAGTGAAGTTCCATTCCCAGAACACAGGAAGCTGCAGATGAGCCCCAACGAAGTCACAACCACCAGTGCATTCCCCGTTTCGCATCCACCCGCAGGCCCTACGCAATCGAACTATCATCACTACTACGAAGCTGACGAGCTCGACCCACGTAAGCTCGCTTATTTGAAAAAGAACATCTTGCCGCTTCTCAACGCGCTCCCAAAATCAGCAGTCATTCTTGAAGTTGGCCCCGGCCGGGGAGCACTGCTTTCCCTTTTGCGGGACGCAGGCTTTATTGAACTTTCTGCATTTGAGGTGTGCACCCCCTTTGCCCATGCGCTTTCTCGGCGCGGTTTCTCAGTGGCCACAGGCTCCTCGGCTGCCGAATACTTGCGCTCATTGCCAGCCAATTCTCTCGATGCCCTCGTTCTTGTCGATGTGCTCGAACATTTTCCATTGGAAGATGGGCTTGAATTCTTGCGCGAAAGCCGGAGGGTTGTGCGGCCCACGGGCCGGGTCATCATCCAGACTCCCAACGCCAGCGGTGTTTTTGGAATCAATACCTTTGTCGCCGACCCGACGCACATTACGCCGTGGAATGAGCTGCGGCTGACCTCAGCCTTGCGCGGTTCTGGCTTTCAAACCGTAAACTGCTGCCCAATGCAGCTTCCTGACGGTTTAGGTAACATCGCCCGCGAGATTCTGAGAAAAATCCTATTCTGGGCCGTGCGCATTCTGACCCGTATTTGTGGTGCGACTCCTGTGCAGGTTCTGACGCACAATATTGTGTGCGAGGCTCGTTAGAAACGATCCTGTCAGCGAAGGTCAGATGGCTCTGGCTCTTGGAAATGACGCAAACAATGAATGATGTTGCCGTCAGCATCATTGTGCCTACCTACAACGAACCGTCCAACGTTCCGATTGTCGTCGCTCGCCTGGCTCAGGTGTTCGCACTCTATGCCCGTTCGAAGTGCTCGTTGTGGACGACAACTCCCCCGATAGTACTTGGAGCTGGCTGACGAGCTCTCTCAAAAACGGCGTTGGCTGCGCAGAATTCGACGCATGCAGATCAAGGGCCTTTCGAAATTCTCCCACCTCATTCTTGGCGATTCAGAGGTTCTTATTTATGCGGTTGAGAGTTCAATTGTCTCCAATTTCAATTTGAACAACTCAATCACATTTCGAAAGAAACGTTGAGTTGGCCCACTGCGCACGCTGGAAGGCCAGCAATGAGTGACCGGCACGTGACATTTATTAATTCACTTTCGAGACGCAGTGAACGAGCGCAACGCTTTTCGAGTCATCTACAACGGAACAACCCGCCGGAGGGGGGTCGGTCTTCAAATAAAACCCATATTCAGCGGTACTTGAGCCCTCGCGTTCGCCGAAGAGAATTCCAAGATTGGGATATGCCAATGCGCGTGATGCACGAAATGTGTAGCCACGACCCCATGGAAAATCGGGATTCCTGGCCTTGAGTGTGTCTATCTCATTCGGCCAAACGTATTTGTGTTCACGTTTGCTCGAGAGACTGCGAAGTTCAAAAAACATCGTATCGAAAATCTGAGCACCCGCTGCAAGCATGAGCACCCCAATCATTATTCTCTTCCCGATTACTTTTGTAGCCTCCGCGTTGTGCTTAAGCTCAGTGAGCGCCAGCCAAAAACCCAGAGCGATCAGTGGTGAAGTACCAATGTGATAATAAGAATGAATAAACGAATGGCTTCCGTCGAGTGCGGCAATCGCAATGATTTGAAGCGCGAATGCTAGGCCTAAAAGCAGAAGCTGTTTGCGAGCTTCTGCTGAGCAGAGCCAGAGCACACAGCCATAAATGACCGGCAAACCCCCTATTCCAAGATCCTTCATCAGGAATCTTAGTACTTGCTTCGGTTCAGCAAAAAATTCCACAACCGAATCCAGCGGTGCACGTGCTTGAACCGCAAATAATCCTGGCGTGTCTTGCAGGCTGGCAATCCACTTTAGGCCAACGGTGTAGTAGAGCCCTGCCAAAAGTAGTGAAGGAATCACCCAAAGAGAACGCGTGAATTTGGAAATCCAATTCACATCGCGCATGAGAAGCAACAAAAAAACCGTGACTGCTGTGGGCTTTACAAGTAGACCCAAGGTCATTAAAACCAGCGATGCAGCCATGCGCGCTGGTCTGACCTTATCATTCCAAATGAGTCCCACACCCCAAAGCACAAGAATCATCGACAAATAATCGGGCATGAACTTGGCAATAAATGTGCTCGAAATACCAATCAAAGGTAGAAGCAAAAATGCGCGGTCGGCCTCGGAATTGAGAACTTTCTTGCCCTGCCAAGTGCGGACGCAGAGAAGGGTCAACACAAAATAGAGTGAGAATACAAAAAGCATTGCAACGTTTCGCCCGCTCGTGGCCCCAAGTGCAAAGAAGGGCGCACCGATGAGGTTCAGCAAGGGGAACTCCATAGGCATTAAACTGTAGCCATCTAAACTGTTGAGGACCGCAGGTACGAGTGGCCAACGCAGTTCTGGCTCCACAGTCCAGCGCAACCAATAACGCATCGAAACGCCGAGTGTGTCGACTTGTCGCCAAATGTGGGGCAAGTCAAAAGGCAGGAAAGCCTTAAGACCAGCACTGACACAACGCAGCCAGAAGACAATCCAGATCACATTTTTAAGTTTTCTCATTGCAGTTATCTTCCTTTCCGACACCGCGCGAAAATGCTTGACCATTCTCCAGTTGATGCAAGTGGTGCAGCCGTTCTCTTCTTCCAGATCACGTTCGCGCTTTCGTCCTCAAATTGCTTCTCAAATCGAGCAAGCACACTAGGATGTTTCTCGAACTTATCCACAAAGTAGCTATCTTTCCAGAGCATCACATAGTCGCTGGAGAGGGCCTCTTCCGGTTCGAAATATATTTCTTGCTTGGAATATCGACCGGGAAAAAGTGCCGCATATTGTGGGCCCATGCGTCGCTCACCAGAGGTTGCGCCCAAGAATTTCTCCACTGCACACGCATGCTCTTCATAAGTTCCATTCCACAGCAGGGCCAAGTTGAACGGATTCATCCACTTGAAAAGGCCCCTGCCTAGTGCGGACCGGTAGCCCAGCACGCTCACAATCAGCATCGCTGCGCACAACAAGACCAAACTCCGTTGAGCTTTGATTTCGAGGGCTACCCCTTCAAGGCGCAGCGTGACCAATGGCCAGATGAAAAGGGCGAGCAGTGGATACGCATAGTAAGCCATTAGAGAGCCTGCCGTTGGTGCAATCGCAGCGAGGTTCACCAAGAGCCAAGGCGTGTAGGCAAGGACAGGAGTTAACATCACCCATTTTCTTTGAAGCACTGTAAACGCTGAGTAAATGACAAGTGGGATACTCAAATAGGGCTTGTGAATCAAAAATTCACCCAATCGCTTGGACAGAAAAATCAGGTTGACATGAGCCCAAGCAGGGTTGCCCGAATAGATACGCTCAAAGGCATTGTCTCCCGTAAAATTGGACTTTTGCAGCTTAAGAATAGCCACTGAATAAACGAAACCAACCGCAGCCGCGGCGAGAATCTTTTTCCATTGCTGTGGCAATTGCTTTGCCCAGAGCGAAAGCACTAGAAAGGTCATGTATAGGCCAAATACGTGGAAGCCTGCGTCCTCGCGAACGGCAAGTGCGAATACAAGGAGCAACCATGAAGCACATTGTGCCCAATGATTTTTTTCCAAAATCAACCCAAAGCTGATGAACAGAGCACTCATAGCCATGGCTTCGGTGTGTGGGTAGACGAGAATGGAGAGTGCCAATCCGGAAAAAGGCAGTAGGAGGAGAGCGCACCATGTCCAGCTACTCTGTTTGAGCGAAAATTCAGCCGATGATCTTTCCATAAATATCAGCCCTGCAATCCCCATCCCAGCAAACAATATCCCCTGCCAAATGGCGACGCTGACATGTGGTTTGAGTTGGAAAAGCTGTGCCAACCACTGCATGGGCCAAAATGCCGGCGAAACATGAGTTGCCATGTAGGA
Source organism: Pseudomonadota bacterium (assembly GCA_041184525.1). Taxonomy (GTDB): domain Bacteria; phylum Bdellovibrionota_B; class Oligoflexia; order Silvanigrellales; family Silvanigrellaceae; genus RFOM01. The sequence goes on from JBEGJP010000271.1 coordinate 6,073, forward strand.
TCCCTCGCCCAGCACAGGGGGGAACTTCATGGGCAGGTCGGCCTCAGACAGAAGATATGCAAACAATCCGCTATCCAAATAGTACGCACCTTGAATTAAGAAGTGTGCAAGCATTGCTGCGAACGGCAAACAGAATGCAGGAAAAACAATCAGCAATGCTTTTCTGAGAACGTGCGCATTCCAAAAGGAGTGCTGAGGCAGTAATGCCACGGTTGTCTCCACGGGCTTGAGGAATCTGAGTGTATCTGATTAACATGCCTTTATGCCAATCACGAACATCTGGAGTTCCATTTGTTAAAATCTCGACCCAACTGGCAACCTCTCATCATCCTGCTTTGCTGGGGTGCAACGCTTCTCTGGTTTTTCAAAATTTTGGGCGGCCTGCATTCTTATGCTGATTTCCTCGCTGCGACAGAATGGTTGGATGTGGGCTGGTACAAAGCGATCGCGTATCGCGGGTATTATATTGATCCATCGATGGCGGATGGGCAAAGCACGGTTTTTTTTCCGCTCTTTCCTCTTCTCGCGGCGCCTTTCGTCCATTTTTTTTCTCTTGATTCGCTCCTCGCACTTCATTTGGTGCAAAAGCTTGCGCTCGTTGGAATGGGCTATTGCGCTTTCAACTGGGCAAAGCAGGTGGGGTTCTCACCTCAGGAAAGCCTGCTGGCGCTTCTCTTGCATCCTGCTTTGGTTTTCCTTTTCATTCCCTATACGGAATCGCTCTATCTCTTTTGCTTTTTTGGATTGTTGTTGGCATGGAATAAAAAGAACAGCTTGGCCTTTTTTGGACTGTCGTACTTGCTTGGGCTTTGTCGCCCTACTGGGTTGTTTCTCATTCCAGCAGCTGCAATCACCCTTCCCGTTCTGGCTTTACAGGTATTGCGCAGTTCTTCGCAACCAGTTTCCCCTTCTATCTCCATTTTGCGCACACTTTGGTATGAGCCAGAATTCAAAAAATCAACGCAAATGCTGGTGTTGGGAGTCGCAGGGGCCGTGGCAGCTCTTTTGAGTATTGCTATCATTATGCATTTGAGCGTGGGTGATTGGTACGCGTTTTATCGCTACCGGATTCTTTGGAAAGAGGAGCCGGGGTTCAGAAACATTCTTTCATTTCTCAATCTTGATTTTGGGCAGAACACCTCGCGGATTTTGGTGAGCTGGGCCGCATTTTGGGGATGCTGGCTTTTGTTCAAATCAAAGCGCATTTTTGAAGGTGCTCTGTGCCTCTTGGCAATACTCTTGCCGGCATATCAGGGGAAAATGGGCGACATCATCCGATATTCAATGGGCGCAGCCCCAGCTTGGATGATTCTTGTGGAGCGGTATAAAAACTCGCGCCTGTGGCTCATTACCTTCATTGCATTCAGCAGTGCTCTCGGTTTTCATTTTCTTGTGAGATGGGTGGCGCGGGTCTGGCCTGGGTAAAGTGCTATGGAATCTTCGAGGCTATTCATATCCAGTTCTATTTGCCGCAAATAAACACCAGCCGCCCGTTCATGCGCCCCACTTGTTTTAAGCCATCACAAATCTCAGTGCCTTGAGCTCTGGGTGGAGCATTTATTCAATTTAGTTTTGTTTGCCTTTGATTACCGTCTCATTTGTTCAAAGAGGCGGATTCAGTGTGGGATTCGTTTCATCCACACGCCAACCTGTCGAATTCTTCTTCGCTTGCGAAGATGTCCCCATTCAAAATTAGGAAAAGAGGCGTCTTCCAACAGGAAGATCACGACGACGCGCGGCCATTGGCCATACGCATCCTCGGTATCTCGGTTTCCCGGTATTGAGCCACTGGATATGCTGCAGCACTGGCAAAATGTCTTGAAATCCGTACGAATTAGAATAATATGTGCGTATTATTCGGAAGTTTGAGAATTTTTCGGACGTAAAATTCAAGCGAAAACCCCTCGGGAGGAGGATATGTACCGAATTTTACAGAGAGAACTGAGCCTCTGGCAGCAATCTTCGTCCCGAAAGCCCTTGATTCTCAAGGGAGCCAGGCAAGTTGGTAAAACTTACCTTCTGAAATCCTGGGGAAAAGAGGCGTTTGCAAGAGTTCATTATATCAATCTGGAGAAGGACAGCGATGCGAGAAATTCATTTGACCGCGACTTCAATGTTGCACGAATTGTCAGTGAACTGTCGTTCACGCTGGGTTCTACGATCAACGTAGAGACCGATTTGTTGATTCTTGACGAGATTCAGGAATGCCCAAGAGCGATCACAGCTCTTAAATACTTTTGTGAGGACTTGCCAAAGCTCGCAGTCGCATGTGCGGGCTCGCTGCTCGGTGTCAAGCTCTCTCCGGAACCCTTCCCCGTTGGAAAAGTCGATTTCTTAATACTTCATCCAATGACATTTGAAGAATTCCTGTTGGCAGCAGACTCCAAGAAAACTTTGGACCATTTGCCGCCCCCATCTCTTGATGCTCAAATACCCGCTGTGATTCAAAGTCATTTGTGGGATCTGCTCAAAATATATTTCGTCACGGGGGGAATGCCAGAGGTTGTTGGGACTGTGTTTGAGTCGAGCAATAAGGGTGCTCTGGTATCACCTGAAAATCTTCTCACGGCGCGCAGAATTCAACGTGCCATCGTTACGAGTTACGAAAGTGACATTGCCAAACACGCTGGCAAACTGAACGCAACCCACATCCATGCTCTTTACCGGAATATTCCCTCACAAATTACGGCTGTGCATGACGAAAGTATCCGAAGGTTTCAGTTCGGAGATGTTCTGTCGGGAAAAAAGGGATTTGCTGTTTGGGAGCGGCCGATTCAGTGGCTCAAAAATGCAGGCTTAATACACCAAATCAAAATTGCAAACAAACCAGACTTTCCTCTCGAGCACTATACAAAACCCAACATGTTCAAACTTGTGCCCCACGATATTGGACTGTTGGGTTGCCTGCTCGATTTGCCTCCTCAGGTCATTATCCAACAGGATTTTGGCTTGGCCAAAGGCTTCTTCACCGAGGTATATGTTGCGCAGTGTCTTGCGGCACTTGCACCTGCCGACAAAGAGGAGCAGCTCTATTGTTGGCAAGAAGGCGAGTCCGAAGTGGAATTTATTCGAAGCTCGGGAAATGCAATCATTCCCATTGAGGTTAAATCAGGCACTCGAACCAAAGCGCGCAGTCTAGGCGAATATATTTCTAGATATCATCCTCCCGTTGCTATCAAGATGTCTGCAAAGCCAATGTCATTTGATCAGAATCGAAGAATTTTAAACCTGCCGTTAAGTCTGGCACACTGGATAAAGTCTTTCGATTTTTCGTAAATATGCCAACCAGCTCGGTTTTCAAAATTGAGTGAATTCAGTTTTCGGCGACAGCGAGAGGCTCAGTAATTCTGAGTCTGATTCAAAATCTCTCACTCCATTTGATGTCTGAGAAATCTGGTCAACTCGAGCAGTCTTCTGGACATTTCGAACGTTCAAAATAGTCATCGCAACAACTCATTTCGCTTTTCGATCTGCCCGCGCATTCGGCCATGCATCTGCCAAATTCCCTTCTTTCATCTTTGTTTCTCGTTAGGGAACGGGATACTGGCACAGTCAAGAGCAATTCCGAAAACAGAATTCACTCCAACTCAGTCATCAGCTTCTTAAAGAGCAGATTGCCTGTGGGACGGATCAGATTTTTTGATGCGAAGAAACGCCGCGCCACCTGTGTGGCACGCCGCGCCGCTGGAAATGAATCTCCCATGCGGAATTTAATCTGTTTCGACGCGCTCGGAATCCTGATTTCATCTGTATTGATGTTTGGTCTGGGTGTGATGTTCAAGTACGCCCCCCTCCTTTTTCTGTGAAGGGAGTCGTGTTCGAGGTGTTTAGAATTTTCAATGGGACCGCTTTTTTACCGGAAATTTTCAGGGTGAACTGCAGATTTTCTTAGCCCATGCCAAAGCGCTCGCGGCCATGTTTTCTGCTTCATCCGCATCCTCCCTCGTGGCTGCGGTCGGACCCTCCTCATAGCGCCGTTGGGTGCTGTAAATAATCAATTCGGGGATATCATGTGCGCAGGGCAATTCACTTAATCCCTCAGGAAGAAGCATGATGAGAACATTAAGGTCGTGAGTGGAAGGAAATGGAATTCCTCCATAAACGAGGACCGACTTTAGCGGCCTTTCGACGGATTTGTTACTGGCATCAGGCGCTTTCTAACCTGATGCCCGCTGCAACTAACGCCCGACCCGAAGCAAGATCGGCATCAGCCAAGCGCAGAAGTTCAAAAGCGTATTCAGGCAGTTACTTTCTGTTCTTGACCAACTTCAATTCCCTCACTGACAGCAAACGAATAAAAATTTCCTGATTTACAAATTTTCTCCTCAAGAAATTCAGAAGGGACGACAATGATATCCAATGGCCATGATGCGCGGGGTATTGCTAGAATCCGACGTCGAAGAGGTTTGAACGGCTCAGCGTCGGGGATACTGACAAGAAGGTCTATGTCTTTCGGATTTTCAACCGACTTATCTATCGAAGAACCAAACACAAAAACACGGGCCTCCGGACAAATCTTCCGGATTTCCTGAACACAGCGCTGGATTTCCGCGCGAACATGAGGCTGCATTTGATCATCGCTCCAGAGTCCTAGAGTAGCATTGAGAGCACCAATTGTGAACCCGGGTCGAACTGCTGGCGCTGGATTTCCCTCAATGACCAAGCTCATCCCAGTCAACGGGACTTTTATCCACAACTTTATCCACAAGACCTGTGAGTTCTGCTGCCGAAAAAGCACCATTGGAGGCGAGCAGAATCCGTCCGCCAAATCCCCTTGAGCGCAGTTCACGCGCCACATCGAGACCTGTGAGACGTTCGTCTGGGGCAAAATAGTGGTCGGTGATCAGGGTGTGTATTTTCGAAAGCTCGATGGACCCCGATTCGATTCTCTCAAAGAGCTCCCGAGGCCCGGCAAAGCAGCGGATGTTTGTAAGAGGCTTGAGCTTGGCCTCCCAAACCCAGCGGGCTAGAGGAGAGTCGTCAAGGAAGACAACATGGGGTTTTGCGGCATGCCCTTCCGAGGGAGTTACGGCCTGCAAGGCAGGAGATTCGAAGACCCTCTGCGAATCCTCTCGCTCCTCCTTTGTGATTTCTGGCACGTTCGTCGGTTGCGCCAAAGCGTCCTCTGTCGGTGAAGCTGCCATGAGTTGAATCACAAACTCCACCTTGCCCCGTGGGAAGGCCTTGCTCTTCTCGCTCGTGCAAACCACTGAGCCGCCATGTTG
>JBEGJP010000272.1:0-16032 GCA_041184525.1 Pseudomonadota bacterium
CCAACGGATGACCGATGCTCTCGTGAATTTGAAGCATCATTTGATCCGGCGAAAGCACCAAATGAGTGGTTTCGCTGGGGCACTCCTGTGCATCGAGCAACTCATGCAACTGCGTGGCCACCTTGTCTGCCTGCGCCGCCAAAACATTCTGCATGAGGAACTCAGCGCCACCTTGATAGGAATAAGCGCTCAAACCATGATTGGAGCGCCTTTGCACCACTCCGTTTTTCTGTCCCACAGCTTCCAGTGCCACGGTGACCAAAGACAAATCCTGCTCGAAGTGAGCCCCGTTCGACGAAACGTAACAGCTCTCGACATTGATGTGCTGCAAGAAAGCGGTCGCGGTGAGTACAGCGTCGGACGTCCGCATGCGGCGGCTGAGAAGAAAAAGGAGCTCAAACTTTTCCGCATCCTTCAGTTCAGACAGCGCCGAACGGACTTTGGACTGATATTTCCCTACAGAAGGAGGCCGCAAAGCAGACGAAAAACGATGCAAAGCCCGACGTGACGCGTCCTGAGCCTGTTGTCGTGCTTGGGCAGCTGTGCGCAATAAGCTTTCTTCGCGACAGTCGGCCGTCGCGGCATAACCAAACTGACCATCGACGAGCCATTCGATCATGACACCCGCGGTTTCACTGCTGCGGTTGTTTTCAGGGTGTGCGTCCCGAACCTCGAGAGTTTGCCCCGATTCGCGATAGAAACGAATCCCCGCCCACTCGTTGGGACCGATTGAAAGCTGACTCAGGACTTTTTTAAGACGTTGTTCCATGAAAGACTTCCCTTATCCAAGACTCATCAGGGGAGATTGGAGCGCAACACTACTGGCTCAAAGAAAAAAAGGCCACTATTTGGAGGGTGAGGCATGCGCTGGACCAACGATATGATCACAAAAATGCAGCGCGAGCTCTTCCGCCCACAGAAAATCCTGAAGATATGGAAGAACTTCAATCAGGTCCCGGGAGGGAAGGTGGCTTTCAGCCGCCTTTTGGGCTCCATTGTGCCCTACACAGGCAGTGTTAAACCACTCGTCACTTCCTTGGAGCGTGGTGCCGCACAAGTCGAAATGGCCGATCGGAGGACAGTGCGCAATCACCTCAATTCCGTGCATGCGCTGGCACTCGCCAATCTGGCTGAATTTCCGGCCGGCCTCAGCTTGCACACGGCCATCCCCTCCAACAGCCGCGCCATCCTTCTCAAATTGGAAATCGAATATCTCAAGAAGGGCCGCGGCACCCTGACTGCCAAAGCAAAAGTAGAAAACACGGTCGAACATCTTGAGGCCCCGACCCGCATTTTTGTCGACAGTGAAATCACCGATTCTACTCAAGCCCTTGTTGCAAAGGCGCGTACCACTTGGCTGGTCAGCCCCGCAGGAGAAAAGGTTTAAGATGATGGAATCACTTTTTTTGAAACACACAAAAACGGAGCTCCCCATCATTTGCGGAGCCATGTACCCCTGCAGCAATCCCGAATTGGTCGCGGCCGTATCCGAAGCGGGCGGAATAGGAATCGTTCAGCCTGTGTCGCTCGTTTTTGCTCACAAGTACGACTTCCGTGCCGGACTCGAAACCATTCGCAGGCTGACATCCAAGCCCATTGGAATGAACATCATCACCGAGAAATCATCCCGCCTTTATCAGAAAAGAATGGAAGCCTATCTGGACATCGCCCTTGAAACGGGTGTTCGCTTTTTCGTGACATCGTTGGGCAACCCCCGTTGGGTGACTGAAAAAGTCCATGCCGCAGGCGGATTCGTTTATCACGATGTCGTCGACAGAAAATGGGCGATGAAAGCACTGGACAGCGGCGTGGACGGCATCATTTGTGTCAACAACCGTGCGGGTGGGCATGCAGGCCAACACGCCATGGAAAAGCTTTTTTCTGACATGCATGACCTCCACGTTCCCCTGATCGCCGCAGGAGGCCTCTCCACGGGGAGCGATATCAAACAAGCACTCCTGTTGGGTTATCAAGGGGTGCAGCTGGGCACCCGCTTCATTGCCACTACCGAGTGCACTGCACATCTGGACTACAAAAAAGCCATCGTAGCAGCACATGAAGCAGATATTGTTCTCTCGGAGAAAATCACCGGAGTCCCAGTCGCGGTCATCAACACTGAATCGGTGAAACGCTTGGGGTTGAAAGCAAATCCGTTGGCGCGTTACATGTTGGGCCACCCCAAAATGAAGCATTGGGTGCGGATGTTCTACACACTCCAATCCGCTTGGAAACTCAAAGAAGCCTCAACCAAAGGCTTCTCACACAGCGATTTCTGGCAGGCAGGAAAGAGCGTGGAGGGGATTGACTCTGTTGTGAGTGTTGCCGATGTGATGGCGGAATTCAGGACTCAGTTGGCTTAGTGCCATCCAAGTCCTCGGCCAGTTCATGGATCTTCTCTTTGGCCTTTTTGTGATCCGGATGCTTCGCAACAATGCGGTGCAGCAGTTTCAGTGCATCTTCCTTTCGTTCCATCAGAATGAGCAGCAACGATTTGTTATACATCACAGAAGAATTGTCATTATCGTGTTTCAGGATCTTGTTATAAATATCGAGCGCTTCATCAAACTTTCCCGAATCGCGGTAACAAATCGCAAGAGAGTTTAAATAGCTGATATTCTCAGGCTCGGCATGCACTGCTCTTTGAAGATACTTCAGAGCCTTCGGATAATATTTGCAACGGAAGCTGCAGTATCCCAAACGCTCATTGATGAATGGATGCTCAACTCCGGCGCCGATGGCAATTTCCAGCAACGTTGAAGCCTCTTCCATTCTGTTGGCTTCAATGAGTTTTTCGGTGATCACTTTGTAGCGGAGGATATTCAGCGGGCTCAATTCAATCGCAGTTTTGTAGCTGGCCACTGCATCATCCAATTGACCTTGCCGCAGCCACAGATCGCCCAAAAAGGCATGAGCATAAACAGAATTGCTATTCTTTTGGATTGCTGTCTTTGCCTGAAAGATCGCCTCTTCTGTGTTGCCTTCTGCCAAAGCGATCTGGGCCAGCCCGATGTGCGGACGCGCAGCTGTGGCTGTGTGCCTCGAGAGTTCAAGATAAATCTGCTTAGCTTCGTCGTACTTTTTGTTCTTCAAATGATCCTTCGCGCAGTCATAAATACGTTCAGGATTTTTTGGGTTTGCGTAGGCCTCGTAGGCCTTCTTTAAATTGGGAACAATAGTATTGGGGATAATGGGTTTGATAATGAAATGATAGAACCCCGTTTCGAGCGCCAGCATGATTTCGGGTTTGTTCAGCGGAAACGTAATGAGCACTACGACATCTTTTTGCAAAGCCGCATCGTCGCGCAGCTCGGCCATGAAATCGGAGGCACTCGGAGTCGTGAAATCGTTGCTCACCAGAAGCACATGAGCCGGCTGCTGTCGCATGGCATCGTGAGCTGCAAGAATATCGCGGGCCACACGTACTTTTTTGTAACCCACCTTTTGAAGATGGTGTGTCAGGATGAGGCGCACATCCATCTCGGCATCAACAATCAGGATATCGAGGTCATTGCCGAACGCCGGTGGCTGAGGAACGTGGAAAAGTTTGTAGATATCTTCTGATTCGCTTGTCATCAGCGCCACAGCTCCCTCAGGACGGATCTCGGGGAGAAAACATCTCCCGAAATGCGGCCATCTTTGAAGAATACCACTCGAGTCCAGATTTTATCCGGTTATGTCAGGCGCTTGGCATTCTGCGGACAATCATCCTGAAAGACTCAAACTTCTCCCGTCTCCCCCAACGCAGGACTTCCATCTAAAATAGAGGCGCCCGCTCCTTGCCGTGCGTCCCTCCGAGGCCTAATCTCTTGGGAAGAACAGAGCAGACAATGGCTAAAGCAGCCCCCCACGGAAAGGTCTCGCGATGAAAATTGTTCGTCCGCTTTTGGTGTCTTGTGCACTCGCTCTCGCCTCAGCCGGCACCTTTTCAAATGTGGCACTCGCCATGGGCCATGGCCCTGCCCTTTCCATTCAGCATTTCAACTCCAAAACGACCCCCGTGTGGATCAAACTCGCCGCCGCCGGCAGTCCCGCAGGTGAAAATGTTCCCCTGATCGGCCGCTTTGAGTTGGGGCAAGGCCGCAGTCTGCAGGTTCTCACCAAACGACCGCTCCAGAACAGCGGGGACGTTGTGATTGAACTTCCGTGGCCAGCCGGAAAGTCGCTCGCGTTTGTTGAAGGTGAAGCCCCCGTTCAGGGCCATCTGGTGGCTGGTCTGGCCAATCGCGGCCTGTACCTCATGAATGCAGAAGAAACGACGCGCATCCAAAGCGACGCACTCAATTTTGTTTGGCCGGTTTCTATGGAAGATGCGTCGCTGGCGTCTGAATCGACGCTCGAGCGTCCCAATCAACCGACGCCTCCGTCATGGCAGCCGAGAGCTGTCACGAAAGCAGAGGCCGTGCAGCCTGATCTGAACAGAATGCTGCAAACTCTTGAAACCCTCACAGGTGATCGCAGCTTCATGATGGATGGAAAAGAAGTGCGTATTGCCGAACGCGGCGGCGAAGAAAATAGAAAACTGACGCAAAAATTCGTCATTCAAACTCTCTCCGACCTTGGAATTGAAGCAAAGCTCATTCCGTACACGTACAGCGGATACAAGGGCGCCAACGTGGAAGGAACTCTTTGGGGTGCTGACCGCTCTCGGTTCGTGATCATTTCTGGGCATATGGATTCCGTCCGCAACAAGGGCGCCGACGACGACGGTTCAGGAGTCGTGAGTCTGTTGGAGGCAGCTCATCTGTTTTCAAAATTGCGCACACTGCCTGTGTCCATCCGCTTTGTTGGTTTCGATCAAGAGGAGCTCGGACTCATCGGGTCGCGCGCCTACGCCAACCAGCTGAGCAAAGAAGAAACTATTTTGGGTGCCGTTCAAGCGGACATGATTGGATACGACAGTGACAATGATTTTGCTTACCACACCATGGACTGCGACCGTCCCGACAGCAGACCCATCACGAAGGTCGTTGAAGAAATCAACGGCAACCTCAATTTGGGCCTGAAAAAAGTGGCTGCCTGCACCAACCGTTCCGACCATGCTTCCTTTTGGAACAAGAACATCCCTGCGACCATCATTTCAGAGAACTTCTTTGGCAATGATGCGAACAGCTGCTACCACAGGCCATGCGATCTGATGAATTTGATCAACAAGGAATACATGCTGCGTCTGACAACTCTGCAGGTGAACACAGCGCTCAGCCTTGCACTTTCCGCAAATTGATAGGCCGTTTGATTGACGAGGCCTGAAACAAGGGCACAATGGGTGGCGTCATTGCCACCCTTTTTTTTTGCTTGCGGAGGTCTCATGGAACGAGATGGAAATGCAAAAATAACGTCCGCCTTGGGAAAATCTGTTCCTCTGTTGGCTTGTCTTTCAGCTGGGCTCTTCGCAATTGGTCCTGTTGCACACAGCGACACAAACAAACAAATTGTCAGCGTCAATATTTCCAGCGATCCGCAGCGCCGCGTTGAAGATCTGAAAGATCTTTCTTCGTTCGACATTCTAGGCATTTCAGCGCGAGATGGAATTGCCGAAGTTGCCGTCACTTCGACTTCACTCGAAAAACTGAAGGAAATGGGCTTCCAATTCTCATTTTCTCCGCTGAATTCCCAGCTCCAGCGTGAAGATGTGGAACCCTATCTCACACCAAGTGAAGTTCTTGAAAAAATTGCCTCACTTGCTGCAGCACACCCGAATATGACAGACGTGAAAACGATCGGTTACACACACCGCAAACGGCCGATACAGGCACTTGTCATTTCCTCTGCCCCCGCCGACAAAAATCGGCCTGCAATCCTGTTCAACGCCATGCACCACGCCCGTGAGTTGATGACCACCGAAGTCGTGCTGCATATGGCTGAAGTTTTGCTGCGTGATTACGGAAAAGACCAAGATGTCACCCATTGGCTCGATACGGCACGCATCATTCTAGTGCCACAGGTGAATCCGGACGGAAACCAATTCGTTCACGACGGGCAAGCCATGTGGCGCAAAAATGCGTGGGAGTCGGAGGGCCGTACATTTGGTGTCGACATCAACCGAAATTATCCCGCTCTGTGGGGTTCCTGTAACGGCTCCAGTATCGCTAAGGGCAACGACTCTTACCGTGGCCCTGCGGCCGCCAGCGAACCAGAAACTCAGGCCATGATGAATCTTGTGACCACAGAACGTCCGGTGGCCAACATCAGCTACCATTCGTTTAGTGAAATGATCCTCTACCCCTACGGCTGCCGCAAGACACAAAACCCCTCGCTCGAACTTTTCAAGTCGATTGGCGCCGACATGAAAGCCAATGTCGTGGACGATGCAGGCCGCACGGACACTTATGAACTGGGCACGCCGCCGGAACTTCTTTATGAAGCTGATGGCACCGACATGGACTGGCAATTCCGCGAGGCCGGAGTGATTGCGTTCGCTATGGAAATCAATTCGCGCATGCAGGGCTTCCAACCCTCCTTCAAGCGATGGCGCGACCTGACAGTGACCCGCCAAGAGGGCGCTTGGAAAACCCTCATTCACAGAACACTGGATCAGGGTGTCAAAGGGCGCATCACAAGCCGCAACCTCTCGGATATCAGCTACAAGCTGACACGCTTGGTGCAGAGCCAACGCGAAGACTTCACGGGTGACGATTCCAGTGTGCAGCCCTTCCGCGCACGCTCTGCGGATGGCTTTGTCTTCAACACCCTGCTCCCCGGTCAGTACGAAATGAATTTGACTGCCGGAGGGAGCCAAGGCAAAACGGTGAGCTTCACCGTCAGAGAAGGTGAAATCACCGATTTGGGTGAAATCCGCCTCTGACTCCCACTCGGAGACCTCATTATGGCAGTGGCTCTTGCCCCCCTGCTCACCAGCCAGAATCTGGCTGTGCGCATTGGAGTCACAACCCTTTTTGAGAACTTGGGCCTGACCCTCCACCCCGGCGATCGGCTGGGCATCGTCGGTCCCAATGGTGCCGGCAAGTCGACCTTACTCCGCATTCTTGCCGGAACCGGCAAGCCTGATTCGGGTCATGTGGCTTGGCGTTCGGGACTTCGGAAATCCTTTGTGAGCCAATTCATCCCGTTTGACCCGAAGGCAACCGTGCGGGAGATCCTCAGCTCCGAGTTGAAACTGATCTTCGGAACTCAAGCCGCTGAGCAAGCACAGCTCAACTTCGAGAAGCATTTAGCCAAACTTGAAAATGACCCTGATTTGGGGAGCGACGACAAGTGGCTCCGCGACCTCGACAAGCTTCAACACGCACTCGATGCTGCCCAGTCCAAAACAGTCGACATCCCCAATGCCCTTGCCGGTGCCATCCGTGTCGCCGGCCTTGAGGAGCTTGCCGAACAACGGGTCGAACATCTTTCAGGAGGCCAACAAAAACGTCTCCAACTCATTCACTCTCTCATTGGACAGCCGCAATTGCTGCTGCTTGATGAGCCCACCAACCATCTCGATGTGGAAACCGTGGAGTGGTTGGAAGACATCCTGCTCGAATTGTCTGAAACCGGATTTCAAATGCTCGGAATTCCTCTTTTGGACGAAGAGCCGGAAGCTGTGGCACTGGCGATTGTCTCGCACGACCGCTCACTGCTCGACACAATGGCCAACCGCATCCTCGAAATTTCAGATGGTGATGTTCAGTTCTACAGCGGCAATTATGAATCTCACGCGAGCGAAAAAATGCGCCGCATGGAAGAATCACGCACACGCAACCAACGTATCGCAAACCTGATGCGGCGTGAATTGGCGTGGCTCAGTCGGGGTCCTGCTGCGCGTACCACCAAACAGCAGGCGCGCATCAATCGTGCAGAGGTTCTGCAATCGAAGCTCACTGTTGCCGAAAGACGCGCGTCCGAAAAACCAACAGTGGCCTTGGCTTTTGATGCCTCCATGGAGAGCCGCGAGCGCGACGCCACCGACTTTTGGGTGACAGTGAAAGAAAATCTCGGTTCTCAACTGCTCTTCGATGCCGAAAACATCAGCCTGAACCATCCCGCCGGCACAACAAAGCCACCCCTCATGCGTCAATTGAGTTTCAAAGTGAAACCCGGCATGCGGTTGGCCATTGTCGGTCCCAACGGTTGCGGAAAAACCCACATTCTGAAGCTCCTCGCCGGAACTCTCGATCCCGAGGAAGGCTCAGTCAAACGACACGACCTCATCCGCATCAGTTATTTCGACCAGCACCGACACGAACTCGACTTCAACCGGACTGTGCGTGAATCGATCTGCCCTGAAGGTGACTATGTGCATACTTCACAAGGGTATGTCCACATCATGAGCTACCTTGAAAAATTCCTTTTTTCACGGCACGACGCAGAACGCACGTTGAAAAATCTCTCCGGCGGTGAACAGGCGCGTGTGCTGCTTGCCCGCATGATGCTCGAACAGGGGAATGCTCTCATCCTCGACGAGCCGACCAACGATCTGGACATCCCAACCTTGCAAGGGCTTGAGGAAACGCTCACGAATTTCACTGGCGGTGTGGTCTTCACGAGCCACGATCGCTATTTCATTCAAAGAGTGGCGACACACATTCTTGTTTATTCGGGCATCCGCAAAGACCGCCACGGGGAAAGCCAACACTGGACACTCGTTCCCAACTTGGAACAGGCTTTGCAACTGCTGGCATCGTTGCAGCCAGCAAAGAAGACGGAAAACAAAAACACCGTTGCTGCGGTCGCGAAAAACTCAAAAACAGAGGGTGAATCTACAGAGCCGGCCCGCAAACCAAAACTCACTTTTGCAGAAAAGAAGGAGCTTGATCAAATTGAGGCTCGCCTCCCGTTGGTCGAAGAGAAGCTTGCGCAAGCCACGGCACTTCTCAATGCCGGCTATGCCGAGGGCCTTGCTTTCACCGCACTTCAAGAGCGGCAAGCGGTGGTCACAAAAATAGAACAGGAATTGCACTCTCTGCAAGAGCGTTGGGAAGCGCTGTACCTGAAGATGTGAGATTGAGGTGGAGCGTGAGGTGGCAGGTTTTGACTCTCACTTGAGAGTCGAGCAGCTCAGCCACGCGAGAAGGTTCTTGCCGTCTGTGCTGCTTTTGAACGACGAGTTGCCTTTGGGCATGCTGCCGCTTGCGACTTCGGAGTAGATTTTGCTCTTGTCCGATTGAATCCCACTCAACGTTGAATATCCGGAATGACAACTCGCACAGTTTCCGCTTCCACCTGAGGTCACAATCGATTTGATATTTGCATCGAAGGTCAAGGCAGAATCACAGTCTGATGCATTTGAAGCGACGGTCTTGTCATCATCATCTTTGCCGCACGCTGACACCACCAAAAGCAAAGCTGAAAGAACCAATTGAGTCTTCATTTCTCTATCCCCTCCCATACGTGACGCATATGAACGTAACAAATTTCCAGCCGCACACCCGCTTCCTTGGGCAAATCCATACGAAGAGTGTCATTAATTTGTTCTCAAACACCACAGCCGTCGGCAGGAGATGTATTCAGAGCAGCATTTCAATAAAAAAAAAGGCCACCATTTATATTTTTGGCAAATGACATTCAAAAAAATGCGCATGAACGCGTCCGCCGACTTCCGGAAAATCCAGGGGTGAGCGTAACCTTTGCACCCGTGAAAAGAACTTCCTGAGTTCGCTCTCAAACGATTGGCGTTCATGATTCTGGCAGTTGGCAGAAAAGAAACACACCCCGTCGGGTTTCAAAATGCGGGCACAGTTTTCAGCAAGAGACTGCCATTCTTTGGCAACATGAAAGACCCCACCGCTTTGAGTGGAAGAAAAAGTGGGCGGATCACACACGACAATATCCCAGCCCGCATCTTCGCCGCGCAGACGTTTTTCGACCTGTTTTTCCAACCAGACGCGCACATCCTTCTCGACAAATTTCCCCTTCCGCGATGCCGTCATCTGATTGAGATCGAAGTTCTTCTTGCCCACATTCAATGCACTTGCAGCAGCATCCACATTGACAACGACCTCAGCTCCCCCGCTCACAGCCGCAAGTCCGAACGCGCATGTATAGGAAAACAAATTCGCCACCCGCTTTCCGGACGCATTGAGTTCCACGCGACGACGGTTGTCGCGGTGGTCGAGAAACAAACCCACATGTTGTCTTTGCGTGAGGGTCACCTCCGCCTGCCACGCGTGTTCTGCAACTTCAAAAAAAGGGGCCGGCGGCACACCCTCCATCCACATCTCCTGAACGAGACCTTTCTTATGAGGATTTTTTTCGATCCGACGGAAAACAATCCCTTGGCATCCAAAACGCAGGTCAAGACTCTCGAAGAGAGGAGACAGCACCTCTGCAATCTGTTCCCGCGTTGTCGTGTCATAAATCCAGACGAGCGCATGATTGCCGTAGAGATCGACCGAAACATCCAAGTCGTTCAGTTCGCCGCGCTGGACCACGCGCCATGCTCTAGAAATAGAGGCTGGCCAAAAACCGCGCCGTTCCAACGCCACAGAGGCCTCGAGAACAGTGCGTCCGGAGCAATGAGCATCCGACTGAAAAGTCAGGGGCAATTCAGAACGGATCGCCTGAGAAAGCGCCGGCCACTTCAGCTCGGCGCAGTGGAGTGCAATGCGTGCAAACGGAGAACCGCCATATTCGCTGTCTCCCAAAAGGGAACATCCGCTGGCCATCGCATGACGGCGGATCTGGTGCATCCGACCCCGCGCAATGAGTGCCTTGTATCGAAACACACCTCGCGCCACAGGCCCCTCAAAAAAGAACTCCGTGCGTGCACTTTTCCCATCCAATTCCTTTTCACAGATCCATCTCTTGCCCAAAGACAATGAGACGTCACGATCCGAAAGAAAGTAATAGGTTTTCTGGGAGCTCTCCTCGGTATGAATTTTCTCAGCCCAAGCGCTGGCTTCAGGAGTGCGCGCGAAAATGAGAACACCTGTTGTGCCCTTGTCGAGACGAGAGCACACATAGGTTTTCACGCCAGCGTGCAGCGCAAGCCACTCTTGCACACCCACATCACCGGCATCACCGCCGTGGGTCGTCAGGCCGTAGGGTTTGTCGACAACCAACCACTGCTCATCAGCATAAAGAACAAACGATTGAGCAAGAAGATTCACTTTTGACCTTTCTTTAGCCCCAAGAGCTCATTCGCAATTTCCACAAACCCTCGCCCTTCGGACTCAGATGTGATCTTTTTCGGAAAATATTCCATCACGCTCCGGTATTTCAGAATATTGGCTACACCGGCTGACAGAGGGAAAAAACGTTCTTGAAAGAGTGACCCATCGTTGGGACTGTCTCCAATAGTGAGTGTTGTGTCTGCCGGTGCATGTGCCAAACCGCCGCGCTCGAGCAGCCATCTCAATGCTGAACTTTTGTCCTGCCCGCGCGGCATAATGTGTGCATGGATGGTCGACCAAGTGAAGGAAAAACCCTCCTGCTCCACTCGTATTTTCAACGCTGAGAGTTGTTCCTGACTCAAACCGTCCACATGGAAGGTATAATCACTCAATCGATAGGTGTTGTCTTCGGTCACCCGCAAGTGCGGATGCTCCTGTTTGAGCTTGCTGAAAGCAGCTTCGAGCGGCCCGCGCTGATCTGCCCCTGCGAAGGGAAGATAAGAACCACTTTCTGCTACTCTGATGTGGGGAGCCGCTTCCTTGCCTAGAAAAACCACCCCTCCATTCTCGGCGATGGCGGCATGGACGGGGAGGTAGGAGGTCAAACCTTGCACCCAACCTGAAGGTCGCCCCGTCACCAGAACTATCTGAAAACCCGCGGCATTCAGGTCAAAAAGTGCACGCAGAACGTCAGGGGTGAAGACGCCGGAGGTGGTCAAAGTGCCGTCAATGTCGGTGGCAACAGTCCGAACTCCACTCCAATCCATGGCCTCGTACCTCCTCAAAAAAGCCTGTGATTCCAATATCTGCTGTCATCGAAAAGATTCTCGTTGACTTGCCCTGCATCCCTTCTTACCGGTGACTGGCCGGTCGGCTAGCTCGCTGCCAGACGCCCGCGGAACGACAAACTCTATCCGTTTGTTTTGAGGTATCGCAATGACCAAGTCCATGTTCTCCAAATTGCCGCTGCTGGGTTGCATCACACTCGCTGGATTGGGAATCGGCTGCCAGCGTCAACCCGAACAGGCCAGAGTTCAATTTGTGCGGACTGCCGCTGACCGCGCCATCCTCGAAAAGCGCGATTTGAAGGACACCTTTCTTTTCGGCCTCAACGTCATCGAAACGAAAAACTTTTTCGGCAACGCTTTGAACCTGAATTTCAGGCCGGTCGAAAGCCAACTTCTTCTCGATCGCTCAGGCAACGGCCAAACTCAGCTTGTGGTGGCGGCCAAGAGCAAAAATGGCCTCGAGAAACTTCTTGCCTTTGACGTCCTCGAAAACGCGGGCGGAAAATTGGAAGTTGATTTTGCAACGGCAGGCAACGACTTGAGCCTATGGAACTCCATCGGCGGAGCAACCATAGATTCAGATGCCGGCCGTGATGCAGGAAGCTGGCAAACGGTTGCTCAACCCAAGGTTGTGCAAGTGGAGCAAGATGCCGACAACGTCATTGTGGACATCGTTCATTCGGTTTCATTCACCTTGGCGAAGGAGCCTGCCTCCGGAGAACAAACGCGGCAGGGTGAAGTCAAAATCAGACTTTTCTTGAAACGACAGGTGAAAAACCCCAGCATTCTGAATCGAACTGCTGCAGCTGCTCTCGGTCAAAACATCGGTTTTTTCCCCGCTGAGCGCAAAAGAGACGGCGACCAGACTCTGCCCATCGCACATTACAAAGTGGACGTGGCATCTCAAAAAGAAAATCAAGTGATTGTTTATTTGAAAGACTTCCCCTCCGAGTTTGTCGACGTGGGCCGTCAGGCTGTCGAGAGCTGGAACATTTCCTTCGGCTTCAATGCTTTCAAAGCAGAAATCGCAACAGAAAACATGGACCTCGGTGACCCGCGCTACAATGTGATCAAGTGGATTGACGGACTCGACGAAGACGTGCCTTGGGCAGGCTATGCACCGACCATGGTCAACCCGCTCACAGGTGAAGTCATCGCGACACAAGTTCTGATCAACGGCAGCACCACCCGCAAGGGCTTTGAAGATATCTACAAATACACGGCAGAGGCGGTGCCTCAGTTCAGCAAGCTGGCAGGAAAAATCGGCAGCGTGCCGCTGGTGGAAGGTGCGGGCGAGAACCCTGTGGTCTCGTTTTTTGCCGATGCACAGTCCAAGACCTCGGACGAGTATGTCAAAGGCTATTATTTCAGTGTCATCATGCATGAATTTGGACACTCACTCGGTTTGCGTCACAACTTTGCAGGTTCAACAAAAATCGATGCCAATGGAATCTCAAGTTCTGTTATGGATTATGAACCCGGGTTTGTGACCAACATCAGACGCGTTCCCGGCTCGTACGACAACGCAGCTGTGCGTTGGGGATATTTCGGCGAGAATCCGCAAGAACAGCTTTCATTCTGCACCGACGAAGACATGTCCAAACGTTATGACTGCAACCAAGGTGATGTTGGAAACCCTGTATCATATGTTGTGGCTGGTTTGATTCAGGGCACGACGGCTTTGGAAAATCTCACAGTGGCATTGCCTGCAATGGTGCAAAAGCCCATGAAGGGCATGATGAAAACAGCACTCAAGATTCTCGATATGCAAAACCAATTGCCGCAAGGCGAGCGTGAAACTGCAGTCCAAGAGATCAACCGCGCTTTGAATCGGGTGAGAACTGCAACAGCTTCCGGTGATGTTTCAGCTGCCGACAGGGCCACTGTCGAGGCGAATTTGAAAAAGCTCGCTGCTTCCTATGCCGACGTCACAGCACCCAAAACGCCGGCTCCTGTGGCTCTTACCTCGGGCTGGTGAGAGCCTCGCGGAATTCAAAATCTGCGACAATCGGAACATGATCTGAGAGCAACGTCCAAGGAAGGCCGTTCATAGTGCGGATGGCGCGGCACTCAAGGCCGCGCGCATAGACGCGGTCTAGAGGAAGCAAAGGGAATTTGCTCGGAAACGATCGCGCATAACGCCCATGCATCTGCCGATGCGCCTCTGCCACGCCGCAGCCAGTTTCCAAACGTTGAGAAAGAACACCCCGCCAGTCGTTGAAATCACCGCCAATAACAAGCGGGGTGTGATGCGGAACCGCTTGTTCAATACGCTCCACCAATCTGTCGACCTGAACCCTCCGCCCCTTCTCATGCAGATCGAAATGAAGACAAATGAAATGCACCGGCGGGCGCTCAGGTGCGACGAGAACAACCACGTGCAAAAGTGAACGCTTCTGGAAAAACACATTGGAGACGTCAATGTTGTTGGAATAGATGATCGGATAACGACTCAAGACCGCGTTTCCATGATGTCCGTCCCATCCGTCCCAAGTGCGTCCGTACACTTTGTAATCAAAATGACCATCCGCCAGAAACACATGCTGCTCAGCAGAAGGCCATGACGGAACAACTTTGGCCTTCCGGCGGTGTTCCCCTTGAACCTCCTGCAGCAAAACGATATCGGCGCCCAAATCATGAATGGCACTGCGCATCTCGGAAAGAACAAAGGACCGATTCGCAATCGAAAAACCTTTGTGGATATTATAAGTCACCACCCGCATCTTTGCGCATCCTCAGAGAACATAACGAAAATAAAGCAGCAGCCGCACCACCACATTTTTCCACAAACTCGACGGATGAGAAACACTGCTTTGGATTTCGCGGGATTGAAGAAAATCCTGCTCAAACATTTTCTGAAGATCTTGGAGCAATGCTTCGTCTCTCAGGACAACGTCGACTTCAAGATCGTGCAACAAGCTCCGATGATTCAAATTCGAAGATCCCACAGTCGCATGTTCATCCAGCAACGTGACCTTGGCATGAAGAATTCTGGGCTGATATTCAAAAAGTCGCACACCATGCTTCAACAGAGTCGAATAGAACGCACGGGCCACCCAGGGCATGAAGCTGACATCAGAGCTGGCAGGCAAAAGCAATCGCACATCCACTCCCCGTCGTGCTGCTGCCACCAACGCCCTCAAAAGTGGTCCACTGGGTACAAAATAAGCGTTGGCGATCCAGACCCGATGCCGCGCCTGACGGATTTGCCGCAAGCGACGCGCCAAAGCCTTATGCCGAAGCCTGCGTCCGTCATTGCGAATGACGAGCGAATGAAGCACTTTCTCCGGCAACGAAGTGAGCGGCAAGGCCGGCCTCAGTTGACCTTTTCCGCCGACCTTCCAGCCCCGTCGCCATGCTCTCAGAAAAGCATCGGTCAAACTCATGCAGCCATCACCGGCCACACTGACACCAACGTCATGCCAACGGGAACGTCCCCGCGCCTCTTCGAAATGAACATCACTCACGTTCAAGCTTCCGAGGAAAGCGATTGTCCCGTCAATGAGGGTGGTTTTTCTGTGGTTCCGACTGTTCGCATAGCTGAAAAGCTTCAGCACAAGCGACATGGCCGGTCCTTGCGACCAGCCCCAAGGGGAAAGCAGCTGCCACGGCAGCGGATGGTAAACACGGACCTCAAATCCAACCCGCCCCTTGCTGGCAAAACTCTCCGAGATCCAGCCTGCCGAACCGACACCGTCGACCAACAGACGGACGTCCACACCACGCTCGGCGGCTGCCTGCAACGCAGCAAGAACACGTTCACCAAGGATGTCGTTTTCAAAGATGTAGGTTTCCATGAAAATGCTGGAGCGCGCGCGTGAGATGGCCTCGAGCAAAGATAAAAAATAGCGATCGCCATCGATAAACAATCGTTCCTCAGCCCACGCGGGGCCGAAAGGTGGAAAACTGCGCAACTGTTCAGCCTCAGCGGAGTTCATGGCACCCCCACGGATTCAATCCGCGCCGGAAGAATCCAAATCCACTTTCTTCAACCATCGGATCCGTTCCCGACAGGCATCGAATAGCTGAGGGTCCGAGCTCAAGACAACCCGCAAGGCTGCTAAGGAAGCAACAATGTCGGAAATAAAAAAGAGCATCGCAAAAATGAGGGAGCACAGGCTGAGGAGGAAAAACAAGCGGGCAAGGTAATCGAGCTCATTGCCATAAACCAGATTCAGAAACAGGCAAAAAAT
>JBEGJP010000273.1:0-5138 GCA_041184525.1 Pseudomonadota bacterium
CTGACATTCTCTTTGATCTGTTGGCAGGAAAAAAATTAGATCCAATTGAGAAAAACGCCTTACGTTTTTTCGCGAAGAAGATAAAAGACGCAAACATCAGCGGTCCCTGCATTCCTTTCAATTTAAGCTTGGCTGAAAGTTTTGCCGCAATGAATGCGGAAATAATTCCACACAACGCAATTCTATTCCTTGAAGAAATCAATGAAGAACTCTTCAGAGTGATGCGGAAATTCGATTCCCTGCTCAATTCTGGATTCCTGAAAAAATGCTCGGCTATTGTCTTAGGTAATTTTACCAACTGCACAAAAGCGGACGGCAATCCTGCAAACGAACATGAAATTGCCGAGCTGTTTTCGCGAAAGGTGACCATTCCCATCATTGTTGCACCGGTGTTTGGACACGATTGCGCAAGGCTTCCACTTGTGGCGCACTCTGTTTGCCAGATTGAATTAAAAAATGGTGCAGCAAAACTCACTTTATCTGTCCGAAAAAGCGACCGCGCCGGACTGGCAGCTCAATGCTCGGCTGACCCCAATCTAACTGAAAGTGAGAGGTCCAATAACAACCTAAAACTTCACTTCACGGGTGTCGGTGGCACTGGGATGGCTGCAGTCGCAGGGCTTTTTAAATCAGCAGGCTTTCAAGTTACGGGAAGTGACAACCCCATTTATCCACCGATGGACGAAGTACTCAAATATATCAACTTACAGCCGGTCGTCGGCTATCACGGAGAAACTCTGGAAAATATCAAACCTGATGCTGTCATTCTTGCCAATGTTATTACAAGGCGCAATGCTGAACTCAAGCCGAACGCTGAAATGGAGTCACTTCTCCGATCTGATATTCCGACATTCAGCTTCCCTTCAGCCCTCCGAAAATTCTTCCTCTCCAAGACTCGAAATATTGTTGTCACCGGAACTCATGGTAAAACGTCAACCACGAGTCTGATTGCACAAATGCTGACTCATCTCGGCAAAGAACCATCACTTTTTGTGGGTGGTTCTCCATTAAATTTCCAACACGGCTTCAAACTTGGATCCAGCAGTATTTTTGTCCTCGAAGGAGATGAATACGATTCCGCCCTTTTCGACAAGGGACCCAAATTTCTGCACTACGAACCAAGTATTGCACTCATCAACAATATCGAATTTGATCATGCGGACATATACTCAAGTATCGAAGCCATCGAGGAAGAATTTTATCGGCTCGCCTGCCTGACACGTGACCGTGGTGGAATCGTTGTTGCCAATAGGGATGACGAGCGGGTCGTTAGAGTCGTGACTCAGTCAAAAGCAGAAACAATTTGGTTCGGGCGTGGAACTGTTCCTCCACAAGGCCCATATTGGTGTCTGGAGCGCTTCACGACTTTGACGGAAGGTTCAAAAATAGATTGTATAACGCCAACTTCGTCAAACATCTCCTTCAAGACAAAACTTTTTGGGGTGCACAATGCAATGAATGCAGTTGCATCTCTGGCAGTCATGCATGCGCTCGCAAATTTAGAGCGACCGGAAAATAAATCGAACGGACAATCGTCGCTGATGCATCCTTCGATGGAAGATTGTGCGCGATGGGGTGAAGCTGCTGGAACTTTTCTTGGAGTGAAAAGAAGATTTGAGATGATTGGCAGCATTGGTGATATCTCGATATTCGATGATTTTGCCCACCATCCTACAGCAATTGCAACAACACTTGAGGCTTTCAGATTCTACGTCACTTCTTCCAAAAGGACCGGAAGACTCATTGCCTGCTTCGACCCACGAAACGCCACGATGCGGAGAAGTGTTCTGCAGGAACAGTTGGCTAATAGCTTCAACAATGCCGACGTTGTTTTCCTCGGTAAGGTTCCGACCGACCTGCGATTGAAAGCAAACGAAAGTCTTGATGGTCAAAAGGTCGCAGATCTGATTGGCGAAAAAGCAACATATTTCAGCGATAATGAGCGGCTTTTGGAGAAATTGTCTGAATGCGCGAAAGCAGGAGACACAGTAGTTTTTATGTCCAGCGGATCATTTGACGGTCTTCCAAGAAAACTGCAAAAAATATTGGAAGGAACATGACATGCCTAAAAACATCAGTTCGAAAAGTATGCTCAAATCGGTCGGCATCTTCCTGCTGAGCACCAGTTTTCTTGCTACGACCGTTGCTTGCCAGACAGTCACAGGCGACGTCACTTCGAATGATCGGTCGTCAAAGAATGAGTCGAATCTTACCAAAGAGCCGATTCAAGAAAAATCCACACAAGAATGGCAAAAATCGATCGATCAGCTCACTCACGGGCCACTTTCAGATACCGATGCTGATTTCGCGTTCTTACTCGCACAAAATTTTATTAATCAGAAGCAACTCGAGCCGGCTCTTAAACTCATGAAAGCAGTATTCAATTCCCATCCAAGCCTCGTATCAGGAATTGAGCTCGTGAGGTTGGTCACACTGAACGGCGACCTAGCGGAAGCTGAACAAATCACCAGAAAGCTTCAACTGTTTTACCCAAAAAGCACAGAACCAGCACTTGCACAGTCTTATATTGCTCAACTCAAAGGCTCCCGCGCCGAGGCAGAAGAAATTCTTTCAAAAGCCTACAAATCTAACCCCACCGATGAAGAAGTCGCGATCCGCTATATCAATCTTCTGATTGAGTCGGGCGAAAAGAATAAAGCGAAGGGTGTTTTAAATCGCGCTATTTCAACAATGCCTCAATCACCTTTTTTTCTCCTGCGACTGGCACGCCTCAAGAGCGAAGAAAAACAGTATAAGGAAGCAAAAAATCTTCTTGATAAGCTTTTAAAATTATCACCTGATAACATTGAGGCATGGACGCTTGCGGGGTTCATTGCGTCGGAAGAAAACAACACAGAAGCAGCCGAAAGATATTTTAGAGAAGCCTACGAGAAACAACCTGAAAATGACACATTAGCGCGATACTATGTCACACAACTTCTAAAAACCAAAAAGTATCACGAGGCGAGGCGACTTCTTCTCAGACTCGAAGCGAGCGCTGAAGGAGACAATCAATTCGATCCAGAGCTGACCTTTCAGCTTGCGTATGTGCTCTATCAACTCGATGAATATGCAGAAGCAAAGAAGCGTTTTTTGCAACTCGTGGACAAATCAAGCGAGAAAGAGCGCCTCTATTTCTTCGCTGGGCAATGTGAAGAGCACCTAAAAAACAATGCCGAAGCAATCAGACTTTACCAGTCTGTCGCGGGAACCTCTGAAATTGCAAGGGCCGCAAAACAAAGAGTGATCCAAATCAAAATCGAAGACGGTCAATTTATTGAGTCGGAATCTCTCTTGAGGGATTATTCTGAATCTTATCTTGCCAAGCCTTCAGAGGATGATTTCAAGTTTTTGGCTGCATCACACGCTAAAATGGGCCAATTCGCAAAAGCTCAAGCCTATGCAGAATCAGGACTACAAAAATTTCCTGGGCAGGTTGATCTGTTGTATCTGAAAGCCGCTTATATGGAGCATACCATTTCACGTCTTGCCTCGATTGCTGCTTTGGAAAAAATTATTGCGAGCCATCCAGATCATGTCCAAACTCTCAACCATCTTGGGTACACCCTCGGCGAGGCGAACTTAAAGCTTGATTTTGCATTGTCACTTATTGAGAAAGCCACACAAAAAGAACCTAAAAATGGTTTTTATCTTGATTCTTTAGGGTGGCTTCATTTCAAATTGAAAAGGTTCTCCGATGCAGAAAAGTATCTCAATCGGGCCCTCAAATTAGAACCCAATGAGCCAGTCATTCACGAGCACTTGGGGGAACTGAAGCTTTCCACCGGTGAACCGGACCAGGCACTGAGGCATTTTGAAAATGCAATGTCACTGCTAGAGAAGGTTCCCCAATGGCGCCTCATGACTGATTTTGAATGGAATCTCTCAAAGGCACGCGTGGAGAAACGAGTTCAGCAGCTGAGAAACCAGGCCCTTCCGCAGGGAACAAAATAGCAATGGTCCATCAAACCATCTTATTGCCAGAATTCTTTCAGGCGCTTCGCTCACTCACAGAAATCGACGAAATTGATTGGATTGTAGCTTCTCGATTGGCTGAACATTGGAAGATGTCGCTCGCGGATGTTCTCTTGGAGCTTCATGCGATAGACGAAACAACACTTGCTAAAGCATTGGCGCGGGCTTTGGGTCTTCAATATTTCCATGGTCAGTCTCTGGAATGTGATTTCTCGGATATTGATACTGAATTATTCAGTGATCTTCTCAATGTTGGAGCAGCCCCCCTCATTAATAATCGTCTTGCCGTCTGTAATCCTTATGATGACCACCGTGGTCACCTCGGCAGCAAAATGTGTGAACGTGAAATGGTCGTCACAGAACGATCTCTTCTCTATGAAGCACTTCGTAAACAAAGCCTCACAAATTGGCTCTAAGACCAAGAGCGAGGAATCTCCTCATTTCATTATATTGACAATTAAAGGCCCCAAATGAAAATCTCTGCTTTTATTGCAACGAGCATCGATGGTTTCATAGCGCGGTACAACGGAGATATTGATTGGTTGGAGAAGGCAAACAACCTTCTGCCCGCGGGAGAAGACTGCGGCTATGCTCGTTTCTTCAACCAAATTGACTGTCTTGTTTTAGGAAGAAAGACCTTTGAGAAAGTTCTTGGCTTTAAGGAGTGGCCATATGGAAATAAATCTGTTTTTGTGATGAGCAAAAAGGGCATCGCGGTACCGGAACGGCTTTCGAATACGGTTTTTTCCACAGACAAATCACCGAGCGCGTTGAAGATTGAGCTTGCTCAAAAGGGCTTTAGTCATATTTACGTCGATGGCGGGCAGGTCATCCGGTCATTCTTGTCTTCAGGCTTACTTGATGAGATCACGATCACACGGATTCCCGTGATGATTCATAATGGAATTTCATTGTTCAATTCTGATGACAAATTTTCCAGTCTTTCAACTCCTGACCTCTGGTTCGAGCTGACTGAGAGTCGTTCTTGGACTTTCGGATTTGTCCAAGAAGTTTGGAATATGAAACAGGAGGAAAATAGTTAAAAAAAAATCCCCGAGAGCAAACGCCCTCGGGGATTCGAATAAAAAGGCTGCACCGAGCTACTCTCCCACAGTTAAAACTGCAGTACCATTGCCGCAGGCGGGCTTGACTTCGGAGTTCGG
>JBEGJP010000274.1:0-8856 GCA_041184525.1 Pseudomonadota bacterium
AATGACAACAACGGGGTGTCGCACTTTCTCGAACACATGATGTTCCGCGGCTCCCAAAATCTTCCCAATTCAGTGGCTCTTGCCGCCGCCATGGAGTCCTTCGGCGGCGAAGCCAACGCCATGACTTCCATTGAAAACACGGTTTATTGGCTCAAAGGTTCAGCGCGGCGGGTGGATTCCGCCTTCGATATTTTTGCCGAATTCTTCTTTCGGCCCAATTATGCAGACCTCGAAATTGAGCGAGACATCATTCTTCAAGAACTTGCCAACGACTACAATGAAGCGGGCGACAACATTGACTGCGAAACGCTTTCCATGAGCTCCATGTTTCCCAATCACCCGCTCGGACTGCCCATTATAGGCACCGAAGAATCGATTCAACGGCTCACGGTGGACGACCTCAAATCCAAACACGCTCTCTACTATCGTCCTGAACGCTGCATTCTGAGCCTTGTATCGCCGCTCACAACGGCCGAAACCCTCAAATATGCAGAAAAGCATTTTGGTCAGCGGTGGCAACACATCAGCGATAAAGCGCATGAACGCGTGTCTCTGCCCAACGAATATTTTGCCCAAGCAAAACAAAAACGAACGTTGGTGCTGCAAAACAATTCCGACAATCAATATTCTTTCAAACTGATGCTACCCGGTTCCGGCGGTCTCAATGAACGGGTTGTCCAAGACATCATTGTGGAACGACTGCTCGATGACGGCATTGCGTCTCGCCTGCCCGCGACGGTCAGGGAAAAACATGGCCTCGTCTATGACATCAGCGCCGATGCACAAGCCTATGCTGATCTGGGCACCTTCAGCATCGATGCCACGATTTCACAAGATTCCATGCAAAAGCTGCTCGATGTTCTTCTGCAGGAACTCATTCGCGTCTGTCGCGAAGCTCCGACCGAAGAAGAAGTGGAGCGTCTTAAATTCCGCTATCTTTTCGACCTCGACGTGTTGCGCGAAAGCGAAACCCGACTCATCTCGCGCGAAGTCACCCAGTTGTTTTTGAAAACACCTCTCTCGCTGGCGGAAGAGTCAGAGATCGTAAAATCCATCACACCGCTGCGTGTCCAAGAGGCAGCGCGGCGCATCCTCACACATCCGCGCCAAACTGTGGTATTGGTGGGCCCGCGGGCACGAAAATTCCGCAGTTCCGTAGAAAAATTTCTCGACCAACTTCTCAAAGGTGGAGAGTAACAACATGCGATTCACAAAGCCGCAGAAAGTTTCAACCCTCGATATCCGTGCTTTCACGGAAGGCTCTTCCGCCGACAAAGCCATGTTCATCGACACCTTTGGAACGGGCCTCAAAGAATACGGTTTTGTTGTCATTGAGGGCCACGGCATTGAGCACTCCCTCATTCAAAATTGCTACAGCAACGCCAGAAGCTTTTTCGATTTGAGCAACACCAAAAAGAAAGAATACATCGTCGCCGGCGGCGGCGGACAACGCGGCTACACGTCTCTAGGCCAAGAGCATGCCAAAGACAGCCAGCATCCGGACATCAAAGAGTTCTGGCACGTGGGCCGCGAACATTTCACTCACAAAGAAAATGAGAACCGTTACCCCAAAAACATCTGGCCGGATTCCGATATCCCCAACTTCAAAACCAACTTCACAGGCCTCTATAACCAACTGGAACAGATGGCCGCCACCCTTCTGGAGGCCACTGCACTTTTCCTTCAACTCCCGCGCAAAACGCTCTCGAACATGATTGTCGACGGCAACAGCATCATTCGGGCTCTGCATTATCCGCCCCTGGCCGGCGAACAGTTCAAAAGCGGCGCTGTCCGTGCCGCCGCCCACGAGGATATCAATTTCATTACCATTTTATGCGAAGCCACCGAATCGGGACTGGAACTCCTCACACACGACGGGAAGTGGTTGGCAGTTGAGTCGGGTCCCGGTCAGATGGTGGTCGACTCGGGCGACATGCTCGCCCGCATTTGCAACGACATCATTCCATCGACAACGCATCGCGTGGTGAACCCTCCCAACGCAAAGAATGTGGCCCGCTATTCGATGCCTTTTTTTGTGCACCCTCACTCGCAATGCCAGCTCAATGTGCTGGACACCTGTGTGACGCCGCAATCACCGGCAAAATACTCACCCATTCTTGCAGACGAGTTCTTGCACCAACGGCTCAGAGAGATCGGACTTGTGAAAACTTAATCTGCAACGCTCCGCACTCTTCACTTTTTTGAACTGACACACTTACGAAGGCCCGCGCATGACTCAACAACCCACCAACGACACACCCTTGATTGAAGTAAAAAATCTCGTCACGAGCTTCAAAATTGCCGGACGGGAATTCAACGCTGTCGATTCCTGCTCGTTCAGCGTCAAACGAGGAAAGACGCTGGGCATCGTCGGTGAGTCGGGCTGCGGAAAGTCGGTCACCAGCCTTTCCATCATGCGGCTCATCCCACAACCTCCGGGAAACATCCGCTCCGGTGAAATTCTCTTCGAAGGAAAGAATCTTCTTGCCTTGAACGAAGAGGAAATGCGCTCGCTGCGGGGCAACAAAATCTCGATGATTTTCCAAGAGCCCATGACGAGTCTCAATCCGGTTTTCACCATCGGCGACCAAATCTCTGAAGTCTTTCGCATTCACCAAGGCAAGAGCAAAAAAGAGGCGCGTGAGCTCTCCATCGAGATGCTCAAGAAGGTGCGCATCCCTTCGGCCGAATTGCGTATCGACGAATACCCTCATCAGCTCTCGGGCGGCATGCGGCAGCGCGTCATGATCGCAATTGCACTCGCCTGCAAACCCAAACTCCTCATTGCCGACGAACCCACCACAGCGTTGGACGTCACCATTCAGGCTCAAATCCTCGCACTGATGAGCGAGCTGCAAAAAGAACACGACATGTCGACCATTCTCATCACTCACGATCTGGGTGTCGTTGCGGAAACATGTGACGACGTGGTGGTCATGTATGGCGGGAAGATTGTCGAACGTGCTCCCGTTGAATTGCTTTTCTCAAAACCCAAGCACCCCTACACGCTGGGGCTGATGGAATCGATCCCCCGTCTGGGTGAAAGAAAAACGCGTCTCAAAACCATTCCGGGGATTGTTCCCAGCCTTGGAAAATTTCCCGCAGGCTGCCGTTTTCAAGATCGCTGTCCGTTTGTCACCGCAGAATGCCGCTCTCGCGAACCGGAACTGCGCACCATGGCAGATGGCACCGAGGTCGCTTGTTTCCACTCCACCGACGCCGGCTTGACCACGCGAGGACACTGACCATGACCGCTCTTCTCGAAGTCAAAAATTTGCAAAAGTATTTTCCCCTCCAAGGAGGCCTCTGGGGCCGCACCACTGCCAAAGTGCATGCCGTCGACGACGTTTCTTTCCAGGTTCAAAGGGGAAAAACGTTGGGGCTGGTGGGCGAATCCGGCTGCGGAAAATCCACTTTGGGACGCGCCCTTTTGCGACTGTCCGAGCCGACCGCTGGCCAAATTCTTTACGAAGGACGCGACATCACGAAGGCCTCGAGTGCAGAAATGCGCGCTCTGAGGCGCGAGCTGCAGATCATTTTTCAAGATCCCTTTGCCAGCCTGAACCCTCGCATGTCCATCCGCGAGATCCTCTCCGAACCTTTCGAAATCCACGGGCTGCACAAAAATCCCGAAGAACGTCGCGCCAAAGTGATAGAATTGTTGAAGGAAGTCGGTCTGAATCCCGAGGCAGCCGATCGCTATCCCCATGAATTCTCCGGCGGGCAAAGACAGCGCATTGGAATCGCCCGCGCTCTTGCACTCAAACCCAAGCTCATTGTGGCAGACGAACCCGTGAGTGCGCTCGACGTGTCCATCCAAAGCCAAATTTTGAATTTGATGATGGATCTGCGCGACAAATATGGCTTGAGTTACATCTTTATTGCCCACGACCTTGCGGTCATTGAACACATCTCCGACGAAATTGCCGTCATGTACCTCGGTAAAATCGTCGAACACACCACCTCACAGCAGCTTTATAAAAATCCCCTCCATCCCTACACACAGGCGCTCATCTCCAGCATCCCCGAGCCAAAAATAGGCGCGAAGAAGGAGAGAACTCTTCTGCAAGGAGATGTTCCGAGCCCGGTGAACCCTCCCTCGGGATGCCGCTTCCACACGCGATGCCCTTTTGCGAAGGAGATTTGCAAGACCAGCGCGCCGGAGCTGAAAAACAAAGGTTCATCTGATCTTCCCCATTTAGTGGCGTGTCACTTTGCGGGAGAGCTTCCTCGGTGATACAAGCCCCGTCGGAACAGATGCATTCACGCCTTTGGAAGCTGCTTCGGAGTTGAATTATGGCACCACATTTGAGCCTCACCGGTTACCATTCCGTCCAATTTTTCGTAAAAGATCTCGACAGGGCTGTGCGCTGGCACAAAGAAAAATTCGACTTCCGCGAAGTGGCGCGTTCAACGAAAGAATCCGACAAGCGCCACGGCATGAAGAGCATCGTCCTGCGCGGGCCGGGCAAAATCGGTTGGATCTTCACTCAACCCATTGAAAACGCCTCCACCGCCGGAAAATATCTCAAAAATCATCCCGAAGGCCTCGCCTTCTTAAATTTCGAAGTCAAAAGCATTGAACAGGCCTGCGAATTCCTCGCGGAAAGAAAAGCTCCTTTCCTCTACGACATCCAAGAG
Source organism: Pseudomonadota bacterium (assembly GCA_041184525.1). Taxonomy (GTDB): domain Bacteria; phylum Bdellovibrionota_B; class Oligoflexia; order Silvanigrellales; family Silvanigrellaceae; genus RFOM01. The sequence continues at coordinate 4,642 of JBEGJP010000274.1, forward strand.
CACACACTCGCAGGCGGCAAATGGCGCGAGACAGCCATCGCAACGCCGCTCGCCGACGCCGGATTCCGGTTCATCGAGAAATCGGGTTACAAAGGCTTTGCGCCCGGCTTCGAATGGACAGCCGACTGGGACAACGTGGGCGGCAACAAGTACAATTTTCAAGACATCGACCACGTCACCTGCAACATGCGGGCGATGATCGGCCTTACGGAATTCTACCGGCACTGTCTGGGATTTGAGCGTTACTGGGGCATTGATTTCCACACCGCGCACCACAATCCCGACGGCGGCACAGGCTCAGGTTTGGAAAGTATTGTGATGTGGGACCCGCACAGTGGCATCAAATTTGCCACCAACCAGCCGCTTGCTCCCTACTTCAACAACTCGCAGATTCAAATCTACGTGGAAGACAACGGCGGCAACGGCATCCAACACATCGCCCTCACCGTACCGGAAATCATCCCTGTGGTACGCTCCCTGCGCCAAGAGAAATGCCGCTTCCTCGATGCACCCGGCAAGTACTACGAGCAACTCCCCCAGCGCATTGCCGAAAACAAAATCGGCACCATCCGCGAGCCCATGGAGCAAATCCGTGAGCAGGGCATTCTGGTGGACGGACGGGACAACAAATACCTCCTCCAGCTTTTCATGAAGGAAATGTGCGAGCAGTTCGGCGACACCAACGGTGGTCCCTTCTTCTATGAAATCATCCAACGTGCCGGCGACCCCGGATTTGGGGACGGCAACTTCAAGGCCCTGTTCGACTCCATTGAGCAAGGACAGGTCGCACACAACCGGCAAGAAATGCGCGACCGCATGGACAGCCTCTTTTGATAGAAACGAGGCTTCAATGTTGCAGCCCCTGTGTTTGTCTGCTAGTGGCAAATCCTCTGGGCTCAGCCCCCTCTAGGAGAGTTAAGACATGGGAAAGAAAGACAACCGCCGCAGCCGTAAAATGCTTCGTAAAAAAGCACAGGTGAAGAAGAAAGCGGCTCGCGCCCGCAAGATCAAGGGTGGCGCAAAAACCACGGTTGCCGCTAAGAAAGCAACAGCAGCACCAGCTGCAAAGACCACAAAAACAAGCGCTAAGAAGTCCGCACAGTAATTTTTTAGTTTTTGTGGACATATTGAGGAGAGATGGCCGAGTGGCTTAAGGCGGCGGTCTTGAAAACCGTTGTAGGAGCAATCCTACCGGGGGTTCGAATCCCTCTCTCTCCGCCATCTCAACCCCAAGCGACCCGTTCGTTTGGGGTTTTTGATTTCTAAAATCGATTTGCGTTCAATTGCCGAACAAGCAGGAAGCCACATCTAGAGAAGGTCTGCAGCTTCACGAGACAGCAGACGGTACTTTGCCACTATATCGGTTCTACAATCCCATCGTGGCCAATGCCATCTGCCAAGGCATGACGGAAATATCGCCCTTTTGCAGCTTGTCTGAACCTAGGTAAACGACGATTTTCTGAAAAGGGCGCGGGCAGACTTTTTCCAGTGCGTCGAAGCCTGTGTTTGAAAAGCGAGGGTCAGTTGTAGTTGCCTTACATTCAACTGCGAAAAGTTCTGAGTTCACTTCGATCACAAAATCAACCTCGGCCCCGTGAGAGGTCCGAAAATTGGAGACAGAAATTTCCTTATCCAATGCCGCAGCCGATGCGAACAACTGTGAACTGAACAGATTTTCAAACAACATTCCGATTCGATCGGGAGAATTTTGAAAATTGCGCAAAAGAGCGTTGAGGATACCGTTATCAAAAAAGAAAAAGCGAGGATGTTGGACGAGCCTTTTTCTCGAACTCTGCGCAAATGATTCGACTCGATGAACAATGAGTGTGTCCTCGAGAATTTCAAACCAACGCACTGCCGATGAGCGGTCGATTTGTGCTTGCTGAGCTAGCTTGGCAAGATCCAAGTATCGTGTTGACTCAGCTGCAGCGACGAACAAAAAACGAGCGAACCCTTCGATGCTTTTTGTCAATGCTTCCGCCTGAATCTCTTCCTTCAAATAGGTTCCGGCATACGAGGTCAGAAGTTTCTCTTTATGAGCAACATCCTCAAGGAGATAAACCTCAGGAAGAGTGCCAAATCGGATAGCTGAATCGCTCAATCGATACTGAAATTCAGAAGAAGAGAAAGGGCCGAATTTATAGGTGAACAAACGGCCAGGAAGGAGATTGGCTGCTCCTCGCTTGAGTTTGGATGCGCTCGAACCAGTCAGAAAAAAGCGCGGAGGGTTAGGACTCTCGTCAATGATGGCCTGAATGGTGTTCAGCAAACTAGGGAGTCTTTGAATTTCATCAATGAAAACGGTCGAGGGATTGGAACCATTCAAAAGTTCCTCAAGTCTGCGAGGGTGAGTCGCAAACTCAAGATACGTCGATTCCTTCATTAGATTTATGGTGATGTCTGGTTCTAGAGCTCTGCAGAGCGTTGATTTGCCAGTTTGTCGTGGCCCGATGAGGAGAAACCCCTCAGGCCCATTTCTCAGCTTTTTTTCTAACAATCTTGGTATCATAGACATTCCATTGGTTATACAGTCATTTTACACGGTAAAATGACTGTTGTCTAAGGACTCGACGCCAAATCAAAAAACGCGTCGGCATGAAACGTCTCGACGCATTCAATGCTCTATACATATGATTCTACTTGCCGGTTGAATTGAGCCAAGAGAGCATCTTTTGGTTGATTGTGTCGTCGCAGTGGTTCTTTGCTGAAGACTTTCAAACTAAATAATCTCAAGGAAGGAAACGTAAAGATGACTGAACCCCAAATTTGCGTTGTCACTGGAGCTACAGATGGGATTGGAAAAGCAACCGCTATTAAATTAGCAAGAAGTGGAGTCCAAGTCATAGCAATAGGGCGCTCACAAAAGAAGGGCATGGAAGCCCTTCGTAGTCTACAGGAGGCAAGCAAACCGGTTGGTTCTATAGAACACATATTTATGCCTGCGGATCTTTCTTTAATGAGAGATGCGGCACGAGTTGCAAATGAAATCTCGACATTAACTGATAAAGTCGATACATTAATACACAGCGCCGGCATTATTTGTGGCGACCCCGTCTGGACCGATGAAGGATTAGAACTTAATTTTGCAACTAACTATTTGAGTCGGTTTGTTTTAACCATGGAGCTGCAAGAGTTGTTGAACAGATCGGTAGCGCCGAAGGTGATTGCCGTAGCCTCCCCTGGTAGCCACCCAGATGTCATCAACCTTAACGATTTGCAAATGAAACAAAAATGGAGCGGCATTCGCGCATTTAAGCAAGGACAATTTGCGAACGACCTTTGGATGCTGGCATTACAGAGAAACCATCCAAGTTGGATCGTTTCAGAAATATTTCCTGGGCTGGTTAAGTCAAATATATTTAGGTCTGCCGTGAAGTTGCCGTTTCCAATAAATGTTGCGGCATTTGTCGCTCAGCTCGTTGGATTAACAACTGAGCAATCAGCAGAAGTGCCTTTTCTTTGCGCCATCGCAAAAGATGACTCCTTTAGGGGTAAAGCCTTGGGCCCTCAATTAAAAATGAGAAGATACAGTAAAAATGCTCTCGATATTAAAAGGCAAGATGATTTCTGGAACGTAAGTACAGACCTCATGAACAGCTTATTCAACAGGAGCTGAGGAACAAAAAATGCAAAGCAACTCACCCAAAGCTTCTACGGCAGATCACTCCCGAACGCTGGGGGTTCTAATTTTTACCCGAGATCACGGCAGCTGATTCTGCAGAAGGCTGCGGGGTCAAATCGACGGGTGCCGCGAGCCCTCATGGGTCGTATCAACAGGAACCAGAACAAACGGACGAACCCCGTTGAAATTTCCTAAACCCTCAGTAAATCAAAGCATGAATGAGCGACTGGCATTCCCTCCGCTCAGGTCACTTATGAACAACTTGAGAGGCGGTTTGTCAGGCTCTGCGCCGCACTCTGTGACTCGAGTGCGGCGTTTGGGCGGTGCGTGACGGATTATTCTTAATCATCTTGGTAGATTGAATGTGGTCTACTTGTCTGCCACGATAAATGGTCTTCATGATACCCCGAAAAAGCCAGATTTCACTCTGAGGCAGCCTTAGCGCGACTTGCTTCCAGCCCCTTCTTGACGAGCAACTTCAGATACGTCTGCCAAGGTAATCCTTCGTTTGATGCAACCTGCTTCACCCACAACAGAAGCGATGGCTCGATACGCAACGTGATGGGTTTTGCTTTGTCGGCTTCGTCTTTTTT
>JBEGJP010000275.1:0-5394 GCA_041184525.1 Pseudomonadota bacterium
CTCAGATTCATTCCAGATCTGGCTTTCTTTGGATTTGCACTGAACGAGGAAAAGCAGTGTCAGTGTCGAAATTTTTATGAGATTTCTCTTCCACATGTTGCTCTCTCGGGCCCTGAGGGAATTGCCGGCTCTTTGCATGCTGAAGATTATTCTAATGCGTTTGAGAGAGTTCTCGCGGTCGGGGGTGTCAGAGAGGCTGAAGTTGTTTTTTGGTGTTTTAAAAAAGAAGCCCGAAGACGTTCGTCTTCGGGCTGTCTTGCGACAGAGCTGAGTCTCTGGAAAGGGACGATCAGTTCTTGCTGCTTGCTGCGATCTGTTGAGCAACTTCTGCGGCGAAGTCTCCGGACTTCTTCTCGACGCCTTGACCGAGTTCCAAACGAACAAAGTTGGCAACCTTCAAGCCAGTGACGCCTGCTTGTTTGCCGGCATCGGTCACGTAAGCCGCCACAGTTTTGTTGTCGTCTTTGACGAACAATTGTTCCGTCAGGCAGTTTTCCTTGTGCCACGTGTCCATACGGCTGGAAACGATTTTAGGAAGTGCTGCTTCAGGCTTGCCTTGGTTCTTGTACTGGGTCCAGAACACTTCGCTTTCCGACTTCACGACGTCCGAAGGCACTGCCTCGCGGTTCGTGTAGAGGGGCTTCATGGCTGCCACTTGCAGAGCAACGTCCTTGGCGATTTCGCTGAGTGCAGGGTTGCTGCGCTGAGCTGTGAGTCCTTCCGCCGTCAATTCGACGAGAACGCCCACTTTGCCGCCGCCGTGAACGTACGATGCAACGAGATTGCTGCCTGCGCCCAAAGTTGCAAAGCGACGCACAGTGATGTTCTCACCGATTTTGGCAACGAGGTTGGTGGTTGCCTCAGCAACTGTTCCACCTGTCGTGTATCCGGCACCCGTGAGCGACTCGAGAGTCGTCGGAGTGTTCTTGAGAATGATGTTTTGAAGGTTGGCCACGAAGGCTTGGAATTCTTCGTTGCGCGTCACGAAGTCAGTTTCGCAGTTCACTTCGACAAGGTAACCCTTGCCGAGATCGTTGGAGATGACTGCTGACACAACACCTTCGCTTGCTGCGCGGGACGATTTTTTCGCTGCTGCAGCGAGGCCGCGCTCACGGAGCACTTTGAGGGCTGCGTCCATGTCGCCGGAAGCTTCATCGAGAGCCTTCTTGCAATCGGTCATGCCTGCGCCAGTTGCTTCGCGGAGTTCTTTCACCATTTGTGCAGTTACTGCTGCCATTTTTTTTCTCCTGAAAGGGAATCTTCAATCATGAGGGTTGCGTTTCAAATGGGAGGCGAAAACACCGCCTCACTTGGCGGAGCCTTCTCCTTCACCGTCTTCATCACCCTCTTTGGAGCGCAGACGCTTGACCTTGGGGCCGCGTGCAGAATCGCTGCTCGTGCTGGAATCTTCACGCACGAGGTCGTTCTTGCGGCGTTGTTTGCCGGCGATCGTCGCGTCAGCAATGAGTGAAGCGTAAAGCTTGATGGCCTTGAGGCTGTCGTCGTTGCCGGGGATCACGAAGTCGACTGCAGATGGGTCGGAGTTGGTGTCAGTGACGGCAACAACAGGGATTCCCAAGCGGTTTGCTTCTGCAATCGCAGTGGCTTCTTTCTTCGCGTCGATGACGACCATGATGGAAGGCAAGCCGTTCATGTTTTTGATGCCGCCCAGCGAGCGGTCGAGTTTCAGGCGCAAACGCTCCTTCAGAGCCACTTCTTTTTTCGTGATCGAATCGTATGTGCCGTCGGTGGCCATTTTTTCGATCTTTTTCAGCTTGGTGATGCTCGCCTTCACGGTTGTGAAGTTGGTCAGCATGCCGCCGAGCCAGCGGTGGTGCACGTGGAAGATGCCGGCGCGCTCGGACTCTTCACGGATGATGTCCTGAGCCTGCTTCTTGGTTGCAACGAAAAGAACGTTGCCGCCTTCAGCCACAGTGGTTTCGATCGCGTTCAAAGCATTTTTGAAAAGTTTTTGCGTTTTTTGGAGGTCGATGATGTGGATGCCGTTGCGCTCACCGTAAATGAAGGGGCGCATTTTGGGGTTCCAGCGGCGGATCTGGTGACCGAAGTGGACGCCTGCGTCGAGCAGGTCTTTGAGTTGAACATCAACTGCCATTTGAAAACTCCTTGCCGGTTACGTGGTTTGGACCCCAAACAGAGCCAGGCTGCATTGCTGCCACCGGCAATGGCTCTGTTGAGAGATAAAGACAGAATGTGAGGCTTAATCAAAGATTGGAGGAAAAGGCAAGCCGCGTCAGACGAGTGTTTCTTCCGCTTCCGGCTCAGCAATGTGCGACGGATTTTCTTCTTGAATTTCAACGGTTTTCTCAGCCGCGACTTCTTGCGGCCGGCTGTCGTAGGAGGGGGCCGGCTCCTCTTCACACGCCTCTGCGGCCTCGATGGGCTCAACAATCTCAGATTCCAACCCGTCAGCGAGGTCCGATGCCTCGGATTCCAACCCGTCAGCGAGGTCCAATGTCTCAGATTCCGTCACGGCATGAGCCGCCAAAATTTCAGGTTCCACGGGGTCCTGAAAGGAGAGGTCTTGTGCGGTCAGTTCCGGTTCTTCGTCAGGAGTTTCATTGTTGAGGCTGGCCAGAGCCTGAGCCATTTGCTCTTGATCTTCGGTTTTCATTTGCAGTGACCGCAGCGAGGGGAGGTCAGCGAGCGATTTTAGCCCGAAGGTTTCCAAGAATCTTTGAGTTGTCTTGTACTCCATCGGACTGCCCACCTCCTTGCGTTGGCCGGCCACCGCAATCAGGTCTTTTTCTTTGAGAGTCGTCATGATGGAGGAGGAGTCGACCTGACGGATGGTGTTCACCTCACTTCGGGTCACAGGCTGTCGGTAAGCCACAATGGCCAGTGTCTCGAGAGCCGATTTGGACAGGCTGCGGGGTTTGCTCACAAATTGTTTTCGCACCAGTTCAGCATACTCAGGGCGGGTTCGGAGCTGGTATTTGCCTCCGCATTCGAAAAGAAAAAACGAGCGTGGCTGGTAGTCTGTCATGAGGTCGCGCAAGGCGAGGCGCACATCGGACAAGGACACTTCTCCGATGATATTGCGAATGTCACTGACCTCCATGGCGTGTTCTGCCGCAAAAAGTATCGCTTCCACCTGTTTTTTCAAACCTTCGAAGGGCGAGAGGCTTGATGCTCCTTCCAGTGTGCGCGACACTTCTTCTTCGTTGAAAAACTCCATCTTGCTCCCCGATGTCGAAAGAATGGAATCATGGATACGCGATTGCTGCGCGGATGGTCAAATCTCAAGTCTCAACTTGCGAACGTCACACTGATTTCATTGATGATTCTTATTTTTTTGTGCGGCCTGTTGCCGCGGCCGGCCTTTCCCCAATCGTCTCCTTTGCAGCCGCAGGAGCGAGCGCTGTCGGACGTGCAGCTCCGTTGGGAAAGCTCTGAGTTCCGCTTTATTGGTGTGCAGTACCTTGCTCTGCCACAGAATGAAATCGGGGGCACTGAGGGGGGAGGCGCAGTTGTTTCGAAACCCACAAAGACGACGGGGATCGATCTTTGGTTGCTTCCCAATCGCGATCTGAAGAAGGCGACTCGGGCCGGTTATAGTCGTGAGCAGCGTGAAATGGGTTCTGAACCGACGGTTGTGGAGTGGCCCTATCGAGATGGAGGGCTCGGTGCTCTTTTGGTGAAAGACACATCCATCGCAATGACCGCATCGACCTGTCCGAAGGATCACGCGGCTCTGCAAAATAAACTCACCGTCTTGCTCTGGAAGCCGATCGAATCGAAGAGCCAAATGGAAGAGCAGAGTTTGCACATCGATGTCCCTCCAAGTGAAAAGATGAACTGCACCTTTCTGAAGGTCTCACTGATTTTTGAACCGCGCTTGGGCGAGGGTAACTTTGCTGTGCGACCCGATGGCTCTGCGTTATTCTCGGGACCTTTTTTTCCGATTTGGAAAAACCGACCCACGTTCACCCGACTCCGAATGCACGCGTCATCCTCAGGGCAGCGATTTGATTGTTTGCGATGCAGCGAGGCTCAGGACGGTACGACTGAAATCAGTTTTTCGGCTTTCCCCCCGCCGATTGAACTGACGCGGACTTCGGGTCTGGGCTTGGGCAAGCGGCTTGTTTTTGCAAACGGCAGTCGCTTTGAAAAATCGGTTGATGATTTGCATCTGAGCGAGGAGCTCACAAAAACTTTGAAATTATTTTTTGAATTTGCCGGCGGCGCTGTTGAAAAGACTGCTGCTCGTTCAGCAGAACCGTGGCAGTTCATTCTGCGGGAAAATGCATTGCTCGAACAACTTGTCGCAGAGCAATCCGGTGAGATTCAACTCCACTCATCCTTCGGCAAAATCAATCCGCTGCTCGGCGAATACCATCGTGCTGCTTTGTTCCGTGCGCTGGCAAGAAGCTTTCTTCGTGCCTCGTTTGATTCGGCGTTACCAGCTCGTTCTTGGCGTCAGATGCGGACCAATGAAACTCTGGCCCGATTGGTCGGAGAGCAATGGTTGCATGCGGGATTTCCAAAATTGAATCGACTCCGTTCGCTTTCTGATTCGCTGTCCTTTTTGCCGTTTTTCAGGGCCGTTCAGCAAGGCAGTGCCTTTTTGAACAATGCGGTTTTCCTTGGTGCAGAGGAAAGACAAAGCCCGCTCGACTTTTCTCTTTTCCACGATGCGTTTGCTCCTTTGGATGGGAATGCCTTGCGGGAGCGTTTTCTCGATTGCGCGCAGGAAAGGGATGTCGGCAGTTTTGAAAATATTTCAAAGAGGATTGCCTCAGGTGATGACGCTCCTGACGGGTTGATGCGGTTGCTTTTGAACATGAAACGCAAAGAAGGATGTCTCGCTGTGTTCGAGGAAGGATTGATCCCTGCAACCATTGCGAGAGAGAGTCTGACTGTTACCGGCGAGGACAAAGGTCTGAGCGTCCGGCGTGAAACAGAACGGCTGCCTGCTCTGAATGAGTTTTTGTTCGGAGAGTCTTCGGGAGCCGAGCGCGAGTCGCTTCGAGTTGAATGGAGTGATACTAGAAATAACAGAGGCGTGCATGTCTGGACACCCGAGGCAGGTGCGTCGCCTTTGTTCTTCCCGTCCCCCGTCGAACGTGCGCAGGTTGTTGGTCTTCACACGTCCCTTCAAACAGACAAGCTGCAATGGCCGCGCCCTTTGAGAACGGTCGTTCAGGCACTTGCAATGAACTACGATTCTCGGCGCGCTGACCTGACAGTGAAAAGTCAAATCCAGACCACCCAGTCGGGTGATGAGTGGGGGCGCGCGCTCACATTGGGCTTTAGGAGGGAATATCTAAAAAACCATTTCGACCTTCAATTCTCCTCACGGGTGGCTTCGTTCTTCCCCCAGACACAAGCGTGGTTGTCGCTGGCAACAAAGACCCGTTTGGAGGTGTCACC
>JBEGJP010000276.1:0-10217 GCA_041184525.1 Pseudomonadota bacterium
GTGCAGTGCTGGCAGTCAATGGCGAAATATACAATCACGTCGAGCTTGCTGCGCAGTGGTTGAAAAAGAAACATGACTTTCAAACCAAGTCAGACTGCGAAGTTCTTCTTTATTTGTACGAAGAACACGGGCCCGAATTTTTGAATATGCTCAACGGAATATTTGCCTTCGTACTCTACGACAAGGCCCGCGACACGTATCTTATTGCGCGCGATCACATTGGGATTGTGCCGCTTTATATGGGCAGGGATGCTCACGGGACTTTGTACGTCTCTTCGGAGATGAAAGCGATTGCGGATACGTGCAAGGTTGTGGAGGAATTTCCTCCCGGACATTATTATTCAGGGACAGAGAAGAAATTTGTAAAATATTACAAACCGTCTTGGGATAGAGCTGACGTTCTTCCGTCACTTCCCGTGGCAGAATCTCACCTTGCGGTTGCATTGGAATCAGCAGTCCGCAGGCAGCTGATGTGTGATGTGCCTTACGGTGTCTTGATTTCTGGCGGCGTCGATTCCTCATTGGTCTCTGCTCTTGCTGCGCGTTTGAGTGCTCGCCGAGTGGAATCAGATGGAAAGGAGCCTGCGTGGTGGCCGCAATTGCACTCGTTTTCTGTGGGACTCAAGGATTCTCCTGATCTCAAGATGGCGAGAAAGGTGGCACAGCACATTGGCTCGACACACCATGAGGTGAATTTCACCGTACAAGAAGGCATCGATGCGATCAGTGATGTGATCTACCATCTCGAAACCTTCGACATCACAACCATCCGCGCTGCGACACCCATGTATCTGATGGCGCGGAAGATCCGCGCCATGGGAATCAAAATGATTCTTTCCGGTGAGGGTGCAGATGAGGTTTTCGGGGGGTATCTCTATTTTCATAAGGCTCCCAATGCACAAGAATTTCATGAAGAGCTGCTGCGAAAGCTCTCGATGCTGCACAAGTACGATTGCTTGCGTGCCAACAAAGCGATGGCAGCATGGGGTATTGAGGCACGGGTTCCCTTTCTCGACAAAGAGTTTCTCGATGTTGCCATGTCCATCCAGCCCGAAGATAAAATGTGCGGAAAAGGGAAAATCGAGAAATTCATCCTCAGGGATGCTTTCAATGGTCTTATACCGGACGAAATTCTCTGGAGGCAGAAAGAACAATTTTCCGATGGTGTGGGTTACAGTTGGATCGATTCGCTGAAGGCGCACGCCGAGGCAGAGGTGAGTGATACACTGCTCAAGAATGCCAAACACCGCTTCCCCGAGAAGACACCTCAAACCAAAGAGGGCTATTGGTACCGTTCTATTTTTGAAGGGCATTTCAAAAATCCGGCAGCCATCGCGCTCATACCTGACGGCCCGAGCGTCGCGTGCAGCACTCCGACGGCCATCAAATGGGACAAAGCTTTCTCACAAATGGCAGATCCGTCTGGGCGAGCTGTGAAGGATGTGCACCTCGCTTTGACTTGAAACCGAGCCTTCTTTTTAAATTAAGCATATGAAAGCATAGGGATTATTTGGGCTTGAGTGATTTGTTCCTTCTTCCGATACATCAGATATGTCGGAAAAAGGTATCGTTATATCACTTCTCTTGTGTTTGGTGGGCTGTTCCTCAGCGACACCCGTGGGTGTCGGAGGAACGTGCGCGAAAGTGCAATCGGTGCCTGTGACCGGAGGTGTTGTCAGCCAAAGGCTTCAGTCGGGCACGCTGAGCGCAGGTTGGGGAGGTGTCCTCGATCTGCTCGAGAATCCGGACGCTCCTCAAAATTCTCCCCGCCAGCGATGCACAGTCCACATGGATTTTGTGCCTCCCGTTGTGGGCAAGGAATCTCAGCTCTCGCGAATTGCATTCTGGACCGCAGAACACTGCCTGATGTTCGAGCGCGCGCGGGGGGCAGAGTTGAATGTCTTCGATCCTCAGACAAAAAAATACTTAACAGTGAAGGTGGCACTGGACGTCTTGGACGAATTCAATCGGGGGCGTGATCTCTTTGCACAACTCGAGCCTGATTTGCTTCCCTCATTTCTCTCAGGTGCAAATCGTCCGTCACGCACATTGTCGGATGGTAAGCCCATTATTGAGCGTGGCACGGGACCTTGTAAGCTGGATTCCGAAGTCTTGCGCGCCTCAGAGCCGACTGAAACTGTTTACTGCAGCAGTGTTTTGGATTTGTCCCGATTGGAAGGCACAGTGTCAGCCACTGACATGAGTCGGACTGATGTTCTAGAAACGCTCGGCCGGATGCAATCCCAATTGCTTTTACAAAAAGACACGCAGTCTGCCCAAATCGAAGCCATCGCGGCTCTGTTGCCTCCTGCGGACGCGACAGGCCTCGTCTACTGGTTCGAAAATTGGCGTGACAGAGTTTCAAAGGTCACGCAGTGGCGTGGGTATGAGGCACAGGCGGATCTCATTGAACAGGTCAGAAACTGCGCGCCTCAAAATCAGGAAGGGATTTGCCGCAGTGAGTTCCGGCAATACTTTTCCGCACCGTTGGCAGAATATTCAGATCGAGTTTCTGTTGTCGGGAGCTCCTTTCAAGAGTTTTTGCACACAGAGGCCAACTTGCCGGTGAGCAATACGCAGCACAACGTTCCTTGGCTCATCCAATCCCAAAGTTTGGTCAAAAATTACATGTCTGTGGGAAATCAGAGTTCCTTCGGCACCAATTTCTTACGGCAGCCCTCGTCACTCCCGCTGTCCGAGTTGGTTCAGAAAACTTTGGGAACAACAGGTCCTTTGTATTACGCGGCTGCGACGTTGTCTGAATTGATCAGTGGTTCAGGTCGGCCGCTTCAGGAGCATCTCGTCTTCAATGAGAAAACGATTCTTTTCAAAATGACGGAGGTCAACGACCAAAGTGCGACGTTTCTCCTCCAGCCGGGTGATTCGGGTTCTGTTCTGGTGTTGGGGAATATGCCGGTGGGCGTTGTGAGCACTGTCAATGGCGCGGAGACTTCAGGAGGTGCGGCGATTCTGCCGCTTCCGGAGAGCGGCGATGAAGAGACAGAAGCTGCTGGAACCTCGGTCGCAAAGAAGGAAGTGAAATCTCCCGTCAACAGCTGTCGTTGAAGAAATGCTGTGTCGAAGTGACGTGAAATCAAAGATTCCTATAGTGTTGGTACTATTTCTTTGCGGACAAGAATTGTTCAGAGTGAAGGCTTCGCCCTATTGAACTGCTCAAATTCGACCCCGTCGATCATGTAATAGGTTTCAAAATCGATCCAGCGGAAAAGAAATTGCGGACCGAGGCCGAGTGTGATGCCTCGGATGGTGGAGGATTGGCTTTTGTGCGCGAGTGCGACTTGAATCTTGATGGGAAGAATTTTGTCCGAGATGGGAAATACGATTTTCTTTTCCGCCATTGTGCGGGGCATGCGGGTGGGAAGAACAAACGAAAAGGGCCAAGGGAGAGTGGAAAGGAACATTTTTGGTTTTCGTCCGCTGAGCGGGAGGGCTCGTGCTACGGAAAGGTACGCGGCACGGTGATCTTCCAACCTGTTCAAACCGGAGGGTTCCATGGTGAGAAGAGCGTCGGGTTCGAGCGCCTTGATGAGTGCAGCGACGTGTTCAGTTGCATTCGTCAAGTGGTCTAAAAGTTTGGAGTCGGGGAGAAGCGGCGTTTCCACTTTATCGACACCCAAGAGTGCGGCAGAACTCTTCAGTTCACGAAGCCGGCAATCGACGATGCCTTCTCCTTTCAAGCACGCCTTGAGGTTGGACTTAGGATTGGCAGCTCCGTCCGTCAACGTCAGGAGTGTGATCTCGGTGCCAAGCGTAGAAAAGTGTCGCAAGAGCGCTGCATTTGTGACTTCGTCATCGGCGTGAGCAAAAACCGCGAGCAAGCGCTTGGGGACCGCTGCAAAGTATTCGACTCTCTGCTGAGACACGAACAGGGAGGGCAGGACGCCGACGAGTGTCAACACAGCAACAAAAAGCAGGACAACGGTGATGAGAAATGTTCTCATCGGATGTGTTTCTGGTGTCACCATTCCAGACGATCCTTTGCTTCGCTGTTCCAAATCGGGAGAGACGATTGCCTGCGTTCAGAATATCACTTTTTTTTCTTGTCGCCCTCGTTGCCGTCGGTCTTGGATTCATTTTCTCGGCGGCTGTGGCTTCCGTGCTCGGTTTGCTGTTGATGGCCTTTGCGACCCGCATGCTTTTTCGCAGTCCTGCCGGGTACGTTTGGGGATTGCCTCTGTCTTCCAGAGGAGTGGGCTCGTATCTGCTGGCTCTCGTCTGCGGAGCTGCATGTTTTTTTGTTCTCCAAGTGTTGCTGAGAAGGGCAGACGCCACGTTGGAGTGGCGGTGGAACGATGCAGTCTGGGCCACATGTGTCACCGTCTGGTTTCAGTCGTTGCTGGAAGAAGTTTTGTTTCGCGGGCTCTTGCTGCGTCAGTGGCTCATGCGATCGAAACTGTCGCTGTGGCAGGTGAATTTTTCTCTCAGTGCAATGTTTTCTCTTTTTCACTGGCTCAATTACTTTGCAGCAGAGCGCACATTCCTCGATCCCACCACTCTTCTGACACTTTTTCTTTTGGCATTGGCAGGGAATTTGATGGTCGTTGCGCAAGGACATCTCTATGGGGCATGGGGCTATCATGCCGGATGGAATATGCTCCGCTACTCTTTCCTGCTCACAGTTTCGGGGCAGAAAGTTGGGGAAGGAGAAAGTTTCAATCGCATCGAGGGAAGTGTTGAAGGTGTCGGCATTGCCTTAACGCTGCTCATTGCCGTCGTCATTCTTTATTTTCTTCACACGCGTCGGAACGATGTTGAGAGTCCCGTTCGGTCATGATGCAAAGGCAGCACGGTAGCCAAAGTAACAAAAGAGAGCCCCGAGCGAACCCAAGACAACGAGCCCAAGGAAAAAGTAGAGGCGGATCTTTTCGCGTTTCGCGATGAGGCCAATGGCGCCCAGCACTAAACTGATCTGCAAAAAGAGAGTTCCCAAATCAAACTTGTCACCTGCCTCGGAAAGCTGACTCTGCTTGGCTTCCAGTTCCTTCGCGCCTATGACCTTCCCCAGCTGGCCGTCCACATCTTGGACCCAATTCTCTGTTCCCACTGCCTTTGAACCGCGCAAAATTTCGTCTTTCTCCTTTTTGTAGCGCTGCACTTCGGCGGACAAGTTCTCCGTGAGTGTCTTCATTGCGGGTGCTTTGTCGGGTGCAATCGCGCCTCCTTGCAGGAGGACAGAAAGAAGGTCGGCTTGGCCTTTGCTCAAGGACTCTTTGATGCTCTTAGACTGGTACCACATGTAGGCTTTTGTCTTCTCGTTGCCCAACTGGATTTCATCATCACCGAATTTGCTTCCACCGAGTTCATTGATGGCCAAGATGGCGGCAAAGATGGAGAGAGCAAGGCCAAAGTAAACTTCCCACGAATCCTTGGTCTCGGTGGCGTGATGGGCTGCGTGAGTTTCACTCATGGTGTGGCTCCTCCTACTGGGAAGTCGTCCTTTTTGTGCGATGAGAAAAGCGATTAGGTCTGTAATAATAGTTACTTGATTGATATGGTCAAGGGAGGGAAAGCCTCTTCTTTTGAACTCAAGTGGTGCAGAGTTCATCCGAAAATAGAGAGACGTTGTTTTGTCTGCAGAATCGGGGAGGAATCCACGGTGCGTACAAACTGGTTCCATCATTTGTTTGATTTCTGTGTTGGCCTCTGTTGCGTGCAAGCCCAAGAATCAGACAACTGAGTCGGGAGTGGAGACCACCGGATGTCCTTCTTCCGGTGCGGGGCAGGATCTGCGCAGAACACGCGCCATGCCCGATTTTGGGCGCGTTTCGATGCCTGTGCTTTCTAAGATTGTTTCTCGTGCCTCCGCATTCAACAGTGGTTTTCAGGGCGATAACGAGTCCGAGCTTTACGCGAAGAAAGTGACGACCATGTTGAACAACATGGTCAACAGCAATATCCATCCGTTGGCTTTTTTTGCGACTATCGCTGATTACGAAACCTATGAAACCCGACTGGGAGGTTTCCCGTGGGCAGAAGTGGGGAAGGCGAAATGGGGGTCTGATCTCTACAGAGCAGGCTACTGCGGGAGTCCTGTATGCACAGGCGTCTTTCAGGTGCTGGTCTATGGCGACTGGCACAGCTGGGCGCAGGAATTGAACGGAAAGGGAGTCGGGATTTGGGGAATGAAAGGGGGGCCTGACTGGACGTCGACCCTCTGGTGGTGGACCAACAGCCGTGACAACAACTGCACCTATTTGTCCGGTGGCTCGAATCCGTGCACCACGCCGGGAGTCCGTTGGACGGTGACGCAGCACGTCCGAAATGGCCGTCGTGCTTATGGTCAACAGAAGCAGTGTGGCCTTGAATGGGACGCGATGTATTGGTCCTATATGAATGCAATGAAGAATTCGAGCGATGCTTTGGTGAAGCGCGTCACTGCGATCGATGATTTCGCAACCGAGGTGGGGCTCAAATCAAAAACAGGAGCTTCAGATTGAGTCTGGTTTCGGCGAAATTGACCGAATTTAAGACAACAAAAAAACGAAGATTCGATGTTCAGGCGTTCCAGTAGGAAAGATAAAAGTCGCGGAGAAGACTGAGAAAGAATGGTCGGGGCTGTGGGATTCGAACTCACGACCCTCTGCTCCCAAAACAGATGCGCTACCACTGCGCTAAGCCCCGACGCGCCCCCCTAGTTGCCATAGTTTCAGATCGAGTGCAAGCTCCCCCAGTATAAAAAGGGGTTTGCCGTGTCCATTGAGCTCACAGCGCTGTTATCGAAGGTGATTTTTGCGTCCCAAGATGGGGCCTTCGTGGTGGCCGAGTTCGTGGATTCCAAGTCAGCCAAAAGGTTTAAGGCCAGCGGCAAGTCGCTCACCGTGGGTAAGTTCGATGCCCAGCAGCAATACAAGCTGTTTGGCGACTGGAGCCAATCGGCAAAATACGGCGAAACTTTTCAGGTCATTTACAGCGAGCCCCTCCGCCCGCCGACACTCACGGGTGTGATTCCTTTCATGGTGAACAACGTAAAAGGTGTGGGCGAAGTCACGGCAAAGAAGTTTCTCGAGGCGGTGGATGTGCGCACCATCGATGAGTTGGTCGAAGTTTGCAAGAATCAAAAAGAGAAGGTTTACGGCTTCTTCAAAAACAAGCGCGACAAGGCCGAACAGGTCATTTCGCTGATCACGGGTGATGAAGTTTATCGTGCCATCATGGTGTTTTTGCATGAACACAATATTCCGCCGAATTTCGCCAATCGCATTTATGAACGTTACGGTTCTGATGCAGTGACATTTCTCAAGGAGAACCCGTACCGGCTCATTTCAGATTTTCGCAATGTGGGTTTCTTGAGAGCCGATGCTATAGCTTTAAAATTGGGAATCGATCCGCTCTCGCGCTTCCGATTGGAAGCGGCATTTGTTTACACGCTCGAAAGGGCACACGACGACGGACATTGTTGTTTGCCGCGCGACGTTTTGATTGAAGGCGCGCGCGATGTTTTGGGAGCCAAACGCGACAGCCGCTTCAGCTTCGATTTTTTACTCTCCGAGTTGCGTGCCATTTACAAAGAAAACAAAGAGAAGGGAACTGCGAGCTTTATCCTTCGACTTCCTGAGGCCGGAGCTGCGGATGAAACGGCGAAGGAACCGCTCTTTTATTTGCCCGAGGTGTATGCTCTTGAGAATTCAGCCGCTGGCGAATGTGCCCGCCTTCTGCACAAAGCGGGCATCGGCGACGATCCTTTTGAAGCCAAGTTTCATGCCGGCGAACTGACCCTCAAAGAGCTCGTGCCGGATATCCCTTGGACCAAGCTCTCGGATGAACAGGCCGCTGCAGTCGAGATGTCCATCGGCTCACGATTCATGGTTCTCACCGGTGGTCCCGGCTGCGGCAAGACGTTCGTCTTGAAAGCCATTTATCGTATTCAAAAAGCTCTCAAGCGCACGGTTGTTTTGTGTGCACCGACGGGCTTGGCAGCCAAGCGCATGACCCTCTCTATTGAGGCTCAGGCTTACACTCTGCACAAGACGTTGCGGATTGGGCAAAACGAAGAAGGAAGCTCGGAAGGGGGCGAGGGCGCACTGCGTGATGTCGATGTGGTGATCGTGGATGAGGCTTCCATGCTCAGCCTTGATCTCTTCAACACGCTTCTCGAGGCAATGGACCCCAAAACACGGTTGATTTTGGTGGGTGACGTCGATCAGCTGCCGAGCGTCGGAGCGGGCAACTGCTTGCGGGATATCATTGCCTCGCACGAAGTTCCGGTGGCACGGCTGACGAAAATCTTTCGCCAGTCGAGTGAAAGCCCTATCCCGACGGCAGCGCGCAGCATCATTGAAGGAAAGAAACCGGAGTTCGGACTCACAAGTCGCTCGCATCAGCTCCTGCAAAAGAGTTCGCTGGTGATGTTGCCTTGCACGATTCAAACCTTCTTTGAGTTGTTGTTGCCCTTTATGAAGGAAACGGTGCCGCAAATGTACGGTCTTGATCCCGTGCGCGATGTTCAAATCCTTGTGCCCATGCGCCGAGGCGAGGCGGGGCAGGAAAAGATCAACCGGTTGTTGCAGGCGGAGTTGAACCCGCCGCATCCGGATAAGGACGAAGCCAAAATAGACGAAGAATTTGTGCTTCGGGTCGGCGACAAAGTGATTCAAACGCGTAACAACTACGAGAAAGATGTCTTCAACGGTGACCTTGGTTTCGTGCGCAGTGTCCGCACAGTTCAAAAGAAGATCGAACTGGAAGTCGCCTTCGACGATCGGATCGTCAAATTGGAAGATGAGGAAGTCGATGACCTGAGCCTGTGTTATGCCATGACGGTGCACAAGTCGCAGGGGTCTGAATTTCCCTTGGTC
This sequence comes from Pseudomonadota bacterium, assembly GCA_041184525.1. Taxonomy (GTDB): domain Bacteria; phylum Bdellovibrionota_B; class Oligoflexia; order Silvanigrellales; family Silvanigrellaceae; genus RFOM01. The sequence continues at coordinate 8,817 of JBEGJP010000276.1, forward strand.
GTCATCCCGATGTTCAGCGCCTACTATACGATGCTCGATCGGAACCTGTTTTACACAGCCCTCACGCGTGCCAGTAAGCATGCCATTGTCATTGGTGAAGAATGGGCGCTGAAGAAGGCCGTGGGCACCCAGATTGCTTTGAAGCGATTTACAGCTCTTGAAAAACTCATCGGTTTGGCGCGCACCAATATTTGAGTAAAATCAGACAAATCTATTTTTTAACTCTTGTCGGTGAGAGTGCTCGTGAGTGGACTCGTTGCCGCGTGCTGAGGAAGTTCAGCTCTTGGGCGCTCAGCTTTATGCGGGATATTCCATTGGCACACCGATTGGGTTCGGTTCCGGCTTTGTTCGCTTCGATTCGGCGATCGGTTTTTTCAAAGGCAATTTGAAACAAACGGATGTGAATTCGAAAAATTCGACCGACACCGCCACAAGATGGAATCCGTTGGTCGATGCCAAGATCGCAGTTGCATTTTGAAGTTCTTGTTGGATTCGAGTTTCGTGTTCACAACGGGTTGAGCAAACCTTTGGAAACAAGCGTTTCGAAAACCCGCTCCGCCCACAATCGCGCTCCGCTCCCGCGCGGGTGAAGTTTCATGGGGTCAGCCGACACCGCATCTCGCATGAGGGCCAAATCGTTGTTGTTGCGCAGAACATCACCACCTACTGTGTAGCTGTCGACGAGTGTGCAGGTTCGTCCTGTGTCCTTTTCAATACTGTCGACGGCGAATTTGATGTGGCCGATGAGTGTTCGTTTGTCGGCAAATTGCCCCAGAGCTTCTGTGGGCGTCACGAAGGCACAACGCGCACCCGAGGAAAGAATCGGCTTCACAAGTCGGGGCAGTTCCCGCCGGACCGAAGCGGGATCGAAGAAGTGATTGTCGCCCAAAGTGATGATGTAGAGATCAACATAACGGTGTTGGGAAAGAATGGTGGCAACGGCTTCCGTTCGGTTGTTGGGAAGAATCTGAGGCGCGCAGCTTCGGGTGTTGGTTTGAGCGTCGCAGCCGAAAAAGGCTCCTGCGGGCAGCGGAGCAAACCCGCCATTCACCCATCCGTCAATGCGGCCCGAGCTGGCAGCGCCGAAATAACTGAGGCGTTGTTTTGAAGCGAACCGGATGAGTTCAGACAAACGCTGACCGTACGTGCCGGTGGACTGAGAGTCTCCCAACACAGCCACCTCTTCGACAGCATTCATCGGATTAGTGCCAGAAGTGCTTTGGAGGGGAAGGTTTGCAGTCTCGTCGTGGCTGGACGAGTTGGGAGTCGGAGTTCCCAACGGGCCGGTGCCGCAGGCCGATGTCACCAAGGAAACCGCAATGAAAAGAGAGACCCATACGGATGTGTTTTTCATAGTGCAGACCCTCCCGCGCGGGAGTCTGCAAGAAGTGTTCCATGAAA
>JBEGJP010000277.1:0-3274 GCA_041184525.1 Pseudomonadota bacterium
ATCGCCCCACGAAATACGTCCGCCCCCGCTTCTTTACGGATCTTCGACCTCATTATCCCAGTGTCGACGAGCTTCTCGCCAAAGCCGAAAAAACGACGCTCAGCTGCAAGCTCTCCGAGCAGATTGACGTCAGCCGGCTGTTCTACAAAGACGTTGCATTGCGCGGACTCAATTGCCGAAAGTATTCGGTTGAAGAAGCAAAGAAAGTGACCATCATCCTCGACTACATCGCCGACACCCGCCGTCGGCAGCTCGCTCCGGCAGACGCCATCTGACGTCGAACTCTGTGCCCAGATGAAAACTCGGGCACAGAATACTTTGTTCAGTGCTTGAAATGACGGTTCCCTGTGATCAGCATGGCAATTCCAGCCTTGTTGCAGGCATCAATGACCGCGGCATCCTGCACGCTTCCACCCGGTTGAATGATAGCTCGGATTCCCGTGTCCTTGAGAAGCTCGATGCTGTCCGGAAATGGGAAAAATGCGTCCGACGCAAGCACTGCGCCTTTGAGGGGCAGCCGTGCCTTTTTCAGACAATATTCTACGGCGTCCACACGATTGGTGAATCCTCCGCCCACCGCAATGGTCTGAAAACCGTTGGCAATCACGATGGCATTGGAACGCACATGCTTGACTACGGCGTAAGCAAACCAACAGGCCGATTTGTCGTTGGGGGTCGGCCGCACATCAGTCGGAATGTGAAGTTTTTCAGGATCAAAAATCACGTCGTCGACATCTTGAACAAGAAATCCGCCCTGCACCTGAACAATTTGCTGCTTATTGAGAAGAGGGAGTTGCGTGTTGAGAACGACAATGCGCAGATTCTTTTTGCTGCGCAGCGTTTCGAGCGCATCAGGCTCGAAGGCAGGAGCGACCACCACCTCGAGAAACGTTTCAAGAAGAACCAATGCAGCATTGAGATCGACTTTACGGTTGAACAGCACAACACCGCCGAACGGACTCACAGGATCGCCTTCGAATGCCCGACGGTACGCCTCCACAGGTGTAGAGCCCCAACCTGCGCCGCAAGGTACGTTGTGCTTGATAATCACGCAGGCACAATCGCGTAATTCAGCAATCAGGCGCAGACCATGCTCCATATCGAGGAAATTATTGTAAGAGAGTTCTTTGCCGTTCAGGCACTGAGCTTCTGACAGTGAGCATGCGGCGCCTTGATGCACGACTCCAGAATCCGTGCGATAGAGCGCTGCCTTTTGATGAGGATTCTCACCGTAGCGCAAAGCTTTCACTCGCTCGAGTTCATAGGTGAACTGAGTGTCCAAAAGCTGGGCGGCAGTGTTCGCCTGACGTTGGACGGGTCCTGCTCCCAAACGAATTCCTGTGATGCCATGCAGTTTGTGCTTGAGTGAAAGTGAGATGACTTCATCATAAGTTGCGGTCTCGCTCAACGCTTTCAGTGCCAGTTCCACCCTCAGCTGCCCCTGCAATGATCCACCATTTTTCTGAACCGATTCGATGAATATTTTGTAGTCTTGGGGATCACAAAGAACTGCCACACGGCTGAAGTTTTTTGCGGCCGCACGCAACAGGCTGACTCCGCCGATATCGATATTTTCAACCAACTGGGAAAGCTCTTCGGTACGTTTCAGTGTTTCTTGGAAAGGATACAAATTACAAACCACGAGATCGAACTTTTCGATTTTGTGCAATTCAAGATCGTGATCATCACTCTCGGAATGAGGCTTGGCGAGAATAGCGCCGAACACCTTGGGGTGCAGAGTTTTAACGCGCCCACCCAATATTTCAGGAAAACCGGTGATGTCTTCCACCTTACTGACAGGGAATCCCCACGAAGCGATTTGCTCGGCCGTGCTGCCTGTTGCGGCAAGCGAACACCCCGTCGACACAAGAAACTGAGTGAGTTCACGCAAACCTGACTTGTCGGACACGCTCAGAAACGCTCGTCTGACAGGAACCTTTTCCAACCACGTGGGAGAAGACGTCTCTTGAGTTTGCATCACCAACACCTCTCTCTGCAAAGCGACTGCGGCCTAACATCTGTGGGCCGTCATAGCACGAGGTCAAATACAACGGAACTGCAGGCAAAAGATGAGACAGAGTTGCTTAAGTAATGAACAAATTAAATCTCAGAAGGCCTCGCCAAGCGCAAGGCCTCCTGCAATTGGAGTGTACCTGCAGCAAGTGCTTTGCCGGTCACGACCCCGCACACACCGGCCTGCAACGACAAGGCGCGGATGTCTTCGAGGTCCTTGACGCCTCCGCTGGCTATCACCAACAAGCCCGAGTCACGCGCCAATGCCGCCGTTCCTTCCAGTCCAACACCACCCAATAGCCCATCACGTTCGACTTCTGTGTAGAGAACGCGTTGAACACCGGCATCTTTCAGTCGACGCGCAAAATCGAGCGTTTTCAAAGCTTCAGTGCGCGTCCATCCATGCACGGCAATGTGCCCGTTCCAACTGTCGACACCCACAACACACCGCTCAGGACAGCGCGCAATTTCCCGACTCACCTCGTCTAATGCCCGCACCGCCCACGTTCCTATCACCACGCGCGCTGCGCCGGCATCCAAGGCCTCGTGCAACGCAAAAGGCGAACGAATGCCGCCGCCCAGTTGAATTTGGACATCGCGGCTCTGAGACAAACGTCGGATCATTTCGTTTGTTTTTCCCAATCCTGACGACGTGGCAACCGTTTCGCCGAAAGCGGCATTCAAATTGACAACATGAACCCAGCGCGCGCCAGCAGCTTTGTACTCTTCCAACTGCTGCACGGGATCGGGATGCACCACCTGAGCAGTTGCTTTCTCTCCGCGCTGGAGCCGCACACTTTGCCCATCGAGAAGATCAATGGCGGGGAAAACTTCAAATTCGCCTCCGCGCATATTCACACCAAACTCCCTTTGGTTGACGGGATGTCAGAGTTTCCTGTTTGATTCCAAGCTTTCCGTGCGGCCCGCGCAAAGGACTTGAAAACCGCTTCTGCAACGTGATGGTCGTTCTCTCCACGCAGGACGTCGATGTGAACAGTCCAACGCGCGTGGAGAACAAATCCACCGAAAAACTCACGGATGAGGGAGCTGTCCAGCTGACCGATCGACGGCCTGCGGAAATGAGCACCGAAATGCAAAAAAGGCCGCCCCGATATATCGATGACTGTCTTCGCCAACGCTTCATCCAGCGGGCATTCCATCATTCCAAAGCGTTCAATTCCGGCACAGTCGCCCATCACCTGTGCCATGGCTTGGCCGAGGACAATCCCGACGTCCTCAACAGTGTGGTGCTGGTCAATAT
>JBEGJP010000278.1:0-4835 GCA_041184525.1 Pseudomonadota bacterium
TTTTATTTCTGCAGGACGAATTGAATTGCAACTCGAACGTGACTTCAAATTCAAAATCAATCCGATTGAAACGCGGAGGGGTGCAAACTCCGCCTTTTTTTTCATCCGCGCTTGGAGTCCAACCACTCACGCCGACGTGCCAAGGCTACAGTGCGTGGCGCAAGATTGAGTTCTTCTTTTCTCTTGCTTGCCAACTGACCACAAGCGGCACTGACATCCTGTCCGCGTGAATAACGCACGGGCGCGGGTATAGAACGATCGGTCAGATACTTTTGGAACTCCCTCATCCTCTCAGCATCTGTTGCCACCATTTCGGTTCCGGGGTGAGGGTTCATGGGAATCAGATTCACTTTTGATTTCAACCCGTGGAGAAACTTCACCAGCTTTTTGGCATGAAGCAACGAATCGTTGACGCCGTTGATCATCACGTACTCAAAAGTGATCCCGTGACGTGTTTGGACAGGGTAACGCAACAGCGCTTCCTTCAGCTCGGCCAGCGAATGTTTTTTATTGACCGGCATCATACCACTGCGTTGTTCGTCATCTGCCGAGTGCAGTGAAATTGCCAAACTGACGGGAAGTCGCTTGCCCAATTCTTCGATGGCTGGGACGAGACCAGAGGTCGATACTGTGACTCTGTGCTTAGACAAGCCAAAAAAACGCTCATCCAGCATCACTTCACAAGCAGCGACGACTTCCTCGAAATTATCGAGTGGCTCTCCCATTCCCATGAAAACGATATTCGTCACACGGCGTTCCTCACCACGCTCCAAAAGGCGACGGTTCGCGATGACAATCTGAGCGAGAATTTCGCCGCGGGACAAATTCCGCGTCAGGCCCATTTTTCCAGTTTGACAAAAGGTACACGCCATCCGGCAGCCCACTTGGCTGCTCACGCACAAAGTGACTCTATTTTCAGAGGGCATTAACACGCACTCAGTGAAAAGATTGTCCTGCGTTTTCAGAAGAATTTTTTCCGAGCTGTCGGAAGAGTGCAGCAAAGTATCGACGACAGGCAGGCGCCAATCAAATTCTTCTGCCAACTGGCTCCTCAGCGACTGGGATACATTCGAAAACAAGCTGGGATCGGTACAGTTTTTACGGGTCACCCATTCCATAATCTGAGTCCCGAGGAAGGCTTTGGCCCCTCGGGCGACACACCAGTTTTTCCAGTCGTTTTCGGACAAATCCAGAGCGTGTTTCAGAGTCATGGCAGGAATCCCCACTTCACTGTCCCAACTCATTGAGGAAACTGCGCACCTGTGCAACAAAATTTTCAGGGTCTTCAATCAGGAGCAAATGTCCTATCCCATCGAAAACCTTCATCTTTGCTTGAGGTATGAGTCGACAGAGTGCTTCCGAATTGCCGCGCGGGATGATTTGGTCGTCGGTTCCGGTCAGCACCAGCACGGGACAGCCGATGTCAGAGGCGGAACCGGTCCCGTCGAAGGCTACGGTTGCATTGTATTGGGCCTTGGCATTTCCCTGCGAGGCGGCACCGGTGTGGGTCTTGAGCATGTTCTTGACCATGATTTCAATCAGCAGCGGAGAAGCCTGCCGAAACTTAGGACCAAAGTAACGTGTCATGCGACGCAGCATGATGTCGTAATCCTGCGGCCACTCTTCAAAGGGCCGACTCAAGGCTTGTTCGGGGTCAACACCTTCCGGCCACACACGCGCGCGTCCACCGGGGGTCGTGCTGACGAGCGTTGCAGACATGACCATCGGATCATGTGCTGCCCACGTCTGGCAAATCATCCCGCCCATGCTGATACCGAGACAGTGATACCCCTGAAGTCCCAGCGTTCGCGCATAACTGCGCGCTAGGAATGCAGCATCCGCAGCCATCACTTCGACACTCAACTCCTCCAGACCGCCCTCGGTTTCGCCGGCGCCGCGATTGTCAAAGGCCAAGGTCGCAAGATGAGGCATTTGAGCATGAATGCGTTTGCGAAAAGCTCTGAAGTCGGCTCTGGGTCGAGCAAAACCATTGACCAGAACGAGAAGCTGTCGTGCCTTTGAAACCCCTTCGAGTGGTGCGATATAATCGAACGCCAGCCGAGCATTTTTATGAGGCAAAAACTCTGTCCTTGCCGAACTTTCACAACTGACCTCAGGCAACTGAGAAATCTCAAATCCATTTTGACTTGCCATCGAAACTCTCCTGAGACTGCCGCGGGAAGAGACTCGGTTCTTATTTATCCTGCTCATTCATCCTCGTTTCCCACATCACTCACACCTGACCCAAACATTCTTCGCCTGCCAATACATCAACACCCGTTCCTGTGTAAATTCCGACGATTCCATGTTTGAATTGAATTTATGACTGAGACAATGACGATGGATGACACGATTAAGTTCCCCTACGCGCCACCGCGTGAGTTAGCGGCTGGACTGTGGGTACTGGATGGTCGCTGGTCCAACGCATTGGGCCGTCGAATGACAGTCCTTCGACTGCGGACGAACGAGGTCTGGGTGCACAATCCCATGCGACTTCATCCACAAGATTTGGCTTGGCTCTCTTCTTTGGGAACCGTCAAAGGGCTCATTGCACCCAACAAATGGCACACCTCTGACCTTCTTTGGATGGCCGCAAAATTTGCGCAAGCTCAGGTGATCTGCCCACCCTCGTTCATAGAAAAATCGCCCCAAATCCAAGAAAGACTCCTTTTCACAACAGATGTGTCTTATCTGACTCCCTGCCGCGAATTGGAATTTTTTGCTGTTCCCGGAGTCCGCTTTGAAGAAACGGCCGTCTATCATCCCTTCACACGAACACTCATCTTGTGCGATCTGATGATGAACCTGCCACTGCCTGCCAATGCTCTCAAACGCAGTGTCTACCGATTCAACAACATGGGGGATTGTTGCGCCCCCACCCGTGTCCTCAAGTGGTTTATGACCCACGACGCAAAAGAGCTGCTCGCTTTCGTCGAGCAGCTCGCACAATTGAATCCGAAGCGCATTGTCGTCAATCACGGTGCGGTTTTTGAGGGCGAAGCGGGCAGTCAGATCAGGACAGCATTCGCTTCGCTCTTTCGCTGATACTTCACTTCACCGGCATGAAGAATCTTTTGTTGCCAAACCATGCCGCGCGAAGGTCGAGTTGATCAAGCAGAAGTTAGGTCCACGGACATCTTCAGCAACGGAAGGATCAGTGTCAAGCGCGAGGATCGCTTCGTAGCTGTCTGTGTACTGACTTGCTGTGTACAGCATCTTCAAGAACCATTGCCGCGCTGTCGCACGTCCGACTTCGTTGCCGTATTTTTCAACCAACGCCTGCGTCAGGTGATAGTACGTCGAACCGAAAATCAAACCCTCTTTGTGCACTTCGCGCTCATTTTCTTTCGGGGGATACATGTAATTCCCGTCAAGATTGCGCACCGGTCGACCATCCGAGAAGAATCCGGGACCCACGTCTGCTGAACCTGTGATGAGCTGCGCCACTGTGTCACCGATTCCCTCGGAAAACGCGCGGTCACGAATTCCACCCGTGTTTTGATGCAGACCATGTCCCCATTCATGATAAACAACGTCGGCAATTTCACCGGTGTTGGAGCATCCCACCGTTTTCCCGTTCGGGAGTGACCTATTGCCCGCTTGGAAGAAGTTCACGGCGCGGCCGTTCCAGAAGGCATTGCAAATGTCGTTCATATTCACATTGGCAACGACTTGAGTCGAGAACCAACGAGGGTTGATGACCGGCCGAGCCCAGTTTTGAACAACGTGGAGGTGATAATAGGTTGTGTTTTCGGCCAAAGTCGAATTGCTCCGAGCGTCAAACAGCCCCTCATCGTTGGTGGCGTTGATCTCTGCGGCCCTGCCAGTGCTGTTCTGCACTTTGAAGCGCGTTGAGCTGAGCTGGACTTTCACAGGCTCAGCACCCGAAACCTGCATCACACCGGAGGCATTGGCCTCGAACGTTTTCGTGCGACCGAACCAGCCGCCACTTTTAGACTGACCTTGAATATAAGGCATACCGACAGTCAGCTGAGTCCCTTGAGGGGCACGCTGGTTGACAACACCATTGATGCGAGTTTCGAAATACACGGTGTGTGCATTCCAAGAGAGAATTTCATTCCGACGCGAGTGGGCAACAACCGTGAAGCGCTCGCCAGTCGCCGAAAGAGCATCGAATCGGAGAGCAGGTTCAAAGACATAAGCTTGCCCTTGGGCACGCGGAATCCAGCGCTGTGTGACCGTTGCTGAGTCCAGTTGTGCGTCAGCGCCCAAGACGGCACGGGTCGCTTCAGCGGCACGTGAAGGTGATACAAGAAATGGAGACAATTCAGCCTTTGATGCGCCAAAAGTTTTTGTGATCACATTCACCAGTTGGGCTTCGTTGAAGCGGAATGTCAGCTCAGCACCTTCCACCGTCGTGTTGCCGGCAGCAACAAAAAAGCTCGCGAAGACAAACTGGGAATCGACGTAGAAGCGCTGTGCATCCCAGTTCAAAGCAAGTCCATCTGCAGCAAGCTCTTTTTTGTTTCGTGCAACGAAAGCTCTCAGCTGCGCTTCCACATGGCGAGAGAATTCAGAACGCGCCGAGTTGGAGCTTTGTGCAGAGCGGACCCAACGGTCCCATGCTTTCTTACCGCCAAAGGCCTCTGCCAGATTCAATGGCAGCTGACCCATTCTTGATTTCGCCTCCTGCGTGACAGGATCGACCGTCTGAACTTGACCCAACGTGCTGAAGGATTCACGCAGAGGCGCGACCGAAGAAACTCGACCTAACGTTTGGCCGGGGGCTGGGATTTGCCAAGGCGAGAGGGATTCCTGCGCAGCTTGTCTTTTCTGAATTTTTTCTTCCGCAGGATGCGACACAACCGCATATG
>JBEGJP010000279.1:0-10194 GCA_041184525.1 Pseudomonadota bacterium
GATATTGTTTGTGGACTCCGGAGACTCGAGGGCGTCGGATGTTGAAAGTCGTCCGAGAGACTGCTAGAGCCACAGTTCCGCTGAGAGCTGAGACTCATGAAGTCCGGACGAAGAAAAGCGAATGGAAGGGGGTGAATGGTATGCCAGTTGTTAAACTGAAAGAAGGCGAAGCGTTTGAAAGCGCGATGCGTCGTTTCAAGAAGCAATGCGAAAAAGCAGGCATCCTCTCCGAGGTTCGTAAACGCGAACATTATGAGAAACCCTCTGTGAAAATCAAACGCAAACGCATGGCTGCTCGTAAGCGTGCATTGAAGAAGCTTAAGAAGCTTGGCGCGTGATGAAGAGTCGGGGTGCGCTTGAGCGCAGACCGAGCTCTAATCCCTGAGGGGAGGACCTTGCGTCCTCCCTTTTCTTTTTTTAGCAGTATTCTATGAACTCCGCGCAGACAGGCGGTCGCATCCGCCGCACATCCATTGATGCTCTCTTGGAACGGATCAACTTGATTGATCTTGTTTCCTCAACGGTCACGTTGAGGAGGAGTGGGTCTCGGAGCATGGGGAAATGCCCTTTCCATGAGGATTCATCTCCTTCATTCCTCGTCGACGATAAAAAATATCATTGTTTCGGATGCAGAGCGCACGGAAATGCCATTGATTTTGAGATGAACAGAACGGGAATTGGATTTGTTGAAGCCGTTGAAGCATTGGCTGGAAAATTCAATTTCGTGCTTGAGTATGAGGGCAACAGCAAGGAAAGCGAGCAAGAGCGAGCAGCTGCGCAGGAAAGGATTCAACTCAGTCATATCATGGGTGAGGTGACGCGCGCTTATGCTCGTTACCTATGGACGGAGCCTGGTGCAGGCGCTTTGCTCTATTTGGAAGAACGGGGTTTCACTGAGCAGAACATCAAAGATTGGGAGTTGGGTTTGTCTCCTGCCGGTAGTGTATTGCTCAAAATGGCTGAGCAGCGGGGATGGACTTACTCTCAACTTGAATCTGTCGGATTGATAAAGAAGCGTGATAGCTCCGGCGAATTTTATGATTTTTTTCGTGACAGAATTATGATTCCTATTCGGGACGACAAAGGACAACCCGTCGCTTTGGGCGGTCGTGTTTTCAAGAAGCCACCGGAAGGAAGAAATCCACCTCCCAAATATTTGAATTCACCCGAAACTCCCCTTTTCCAGAAGTCGAAAACTCTTTTCAATTTACACAGAGCGCGGACAGCCATCGTACAGATGGGAAGTGTTGTCGTTGTGGAAGGCTACATGGATTGCCTTGCGCTTGCGAAGGCAGGGCTTCCCAATGTCGTCGCCGTGCTGGGAACAGCCTTGACGCCGGATCACTTAAGGAAACTGGCTCGTCTCACCAAACGGGTGGTGTTGTGCTTTGATAGCGATGCCGCCGGAAGAGAGGCTGCACGTCGTACTTTCGAAGTCGGTTTTCCTGCAAATTTGGTCGAGCTCCAATATGTTTCCGTTCCATCCGGAAAAGATCCTGATGAGTTTGTGAAGGAAAAAGGGATTGAGGCATTCAAATTGCTCATGGACAGAGCTATGCCCCTCGCGCTTTGGGTGTGCGATTTTTATTTAGCGCAAGGTGGAAGCAGAGAAGCTCAAGTCAGGAAAATCAAGTCCGATTTCGTTCCGGTTGTAATGAAAAATCCTGACCCAGCGGTGCGTGAAGTGACTTTGGAGTCGGCTGCAGTTGCCTTGGGACTGTCGAGCGTGGCTGCACTGACCTCGGGAGTTTCACCGGCCCCCGTATGGAGGGCCGAAGAGAAAGCGATCGAGGGTACTGGCAAAAGTGTCTACGGACCTGCTCACGAGGGACAAGATTCAAGGCACATGCCGCCGAGGGATTCTCTTGTCCAAGAAAGTGAACCCATGAGAGCACGCGAGGAAGATCTGCTTGAACTCGCGGTAGCCTCCGCTGAAGAAGCAACTTTCTTGATAGCCTTTGCCCATGCCACTTTTGCGATGTTTCCTTCGCGCTTGCAAAATGTCTTGCGCGGGCAACGCAGCGATGAACCCATGGATGAGCTGATTTCAGCGCGCCTGATTGCTGGTGGATTGAGTCGGAGGGTCTCGGAGTTTCTCCTGAGTTGGACAGATCTGCAGATGCAGATTGAGAACGATGTCGCCTTGGTGGATCTCCGACCACGAGCGCTTCCAGCAAATCAGCTTTTGATGCAGATTCGTGCATTGGCCACTTTGGATCCCGAAAACCTCTTGGAGTCGGGACTTGAATCGTGGGTGCGCGGCGTGCTCGAACCAGCTTCTGCTGGCCAATTGAGGCCTCAGCTCCGTCATCCTGCAAATTTGCTAGACCCTGCGAATTTGCCCTTCGTACGCATGACAGTGCGAGATGTCGGCGTGTCCCGCTCCAGAAATGCATTGACCGCGCTTTTGAGCCGATTGCTTGCGCATTTGGAAGTGTCGTCTTTGGATTCCGAAATTGATTCAACGAATCGGGAACTTAGGAAAGATGCCGCGATGAGTGAGCTCGATGAGGAGGGCCGGTCCTTGCTTCATGACCGCTTGAAGAATCTGACCAAAGAGCGACTCCGGCGGACGCAGAAATTCCTTGTCCGGTCGCCTGTCTAAGTGTTCCCCCTGGGCTTGCAATATTTGTTTCTCACGAATATGTGTAGTGGTTTCTGGTGTCGTTTCTGGTTTTAAAAATCCGGGTCTCTCAAGTGAGCCCTGAGGCTTTTGCAGTCTGAGAGGGAGTTGTCCATGGCTTCAAGCAAGGGAAAAGCATCTTCTAAGTCCTCAAAAAAAGGCCGCGATTCAGTGAAAAATCTGAAGGTCGCGCCGAAGAAGCCGGCCAAACCATTGCCAGTCAAAAACAAGAACGCTCCCAAGGCCGCTGTTGCGAAGGTCAAGACAAGCAAACCGTTGCCTAAGAAACCTGCGCCCAAGGCTACAAAGTCGGTTGTGCCCGCTAAAAATCTTCAAAGTAAAAAAACTCCTGTGCAGGCGAAACCTGCGGCCGCTCGTCCGGTTGTGAAAATGCCCTCCAAGGCAGGAGTGAAGCAAGAATCGAAGGCGAAGGCATTGAAGACGGAACCACGTAAAGTCGTTCCACCGAAGAAGGCTGCTGCTGTGCCCGTAGCCAAAAAGCCGTTACCGAAAGTTTCTGATCACAAAGCCGTGAGTGCTCCGGCTAAACCTCAGACTCCCTTGAAACCGGCGACACCCGCGGGCAAACAACCTTCCATGCAGAGTGCGAAATTGCCCGCAGTGCAGAAGACTCAAGCGAAGGTCGAGCCTGCTTCCGTTGCAAAAACTGCATCGAAGCCTGTTTCGGCAGCCGTAGCCAAGTCTGCCGCGGTGGCTGCACCGAAGACGACTCCTCCTGCTTCTGCTCCAAGCGAACCCAAGTCTTCAAAGCCAAATTTGAAGGTGGTTCCCCCTTCGGAAACTAAGAAATCAGCCACTGAGGCGGTAAAAACGGCAAAGGCGTCCAAGCCTGCGTCTTCCGGAAAGCTCGAAGGAGAAGCGCAAGCCAAAACCTCTGAGAGTGCAAAAAGCGCTGGTGCAGAAGGACCAAAGTCTGCGGCAGCAAAAGATACGAAAACAGCTGGCAAGAAGGCGTCCGGACCGGCTCCTGTGAGAAGTGTGGACGGCGCTTCGGCATCCGAAAAACCCCAGAAGGCAAAGAAGAAGGGTGGAGTTGACGGAGAAGAGGGGCCTCAAGAAGGTGAACTCGAGGACGTCGAACCGTCGGCAGACTTTGATGCCGATCTTGAAGAACTGGGGCCTGATCTCGATGCGGAACCCGAAGAGGGCGGACCGCTTTCGGATGATGATCTGTTCGCTGCAGATGATTTCGGTTCGGAAGCAGCTGAAGAAGAAGATCTCGATTCCTCGCTGGGACGCAGCAACGACCCTGTACGCATTTACCTGCGGAAGATGGGACAAGTTGCACTTCTCTCGCGCGATGGTGAAGTTGAAATTGCGAAGAAAATTGAAAACGAAGAGAACAAACTTCTCCAGCACTTGGTCAACCTTCGATTGGGTGTTCGCCACATCTCGGACATCGGTCAAAAGTTTCTCGACGGGGCAATCAAAGCCAAGAACCTTGTGAAAGGTTTCGACGACGAACAGGATCAAGCGACAGATGAAGGCCAAACGGCGCGCGTGCGTGCGCTTGTAGAGGGTTTCCTTCAGCAGGCACAAATAGCCCTTGTGCTGGAAGACAAGTACGGATTCGAACACCTTGAGAACGCGACGGCCGCAGATAAATCTGCGCTCAACGAAGCACGGTCTCAGATGTTCGAACTCGTCAAAGAGATCAACATCAACCGTCGTATCATTCAGCAAATCACATCCGAGTTGGATATGCATGCCAAGGCAGTTGCGGATGTGGAAAAGGAACTCAACAAGCTCCGTTACCGCACGCGCATGGAAGAACTTAAGCTTCGTGCTTATGCCGAAGCGGATGCTCCGCGCCCTCTGGAAGTCAATTTCCTGTCTGAGAGGGAATGGGAATCCTGCAAGCGCTCCTATGTCAACACCCAGCAGACCATCCGCGGCAGCGAAGAGGCATGTTTCCTGCAGCGACGGGAAATTCCGCGCATGTATCAGGTGGTCAGCACGGCCAACCGTCAGGCAGAAGATGCGAAACGGGAACTGATTGAGGCGAATCTTCGTCTTGTGGTGTCGATTGCCAAGAAATACATGAACCGCGGTCTTCAATTTCTTGACCTGATTCAAGAGGGCAACATCGGCCTCATGAAAGCAGTGGAAAAGTTTGAATACCGGCGCGGATACAAGTTCAGTACATATGCAACGTGGTGGATCCGTCAGGCCATCACCCGCGCGATCGCTGACCAAGCGCGTACCATTCGTATTCCTGTGCACATGATCGAAACGATCAACAAAATGGTGCGCACGAGCCGCTATCTTGTTCAGGAAATGGGTCGCGAACCAACGCCGGAAGAAATTGCTCAGCGCATGGACATGAGCCTCGAAAAAGTGCGCAAAGTGATGAAGATCGCCCGTGAGCCGATTTCGCTGGAGGCCCCTATTGGTGAAGAAGAGGACAATCATTATGGTGATTTCCTTGAGGACAAGACGCGTGGAGCGCCTGTCGATATCGTCGCCAACCAGAGCCTTTCTGACCAAACCAAAAAGGTCCTTGCGACTCTGACGCCTCGCGAGGAAAAGGTGTTGCGGATGCGTTTTGGTATCGGTGAAAAGACGGACCATACACTTGAAGAAGTGGGACAGAGCTTCGATGTGACACGCGAGCGTATCCGCCAGATCGAGGCGAAGGCTCTGCGTAAGCTGCGCCACCCTTGCCGTTCCAAGAAGCTCAAAGCTTTTATCGAAAGCTGAGTTTCTCTTGCGAGAGTGCAATGCGGCATTGTGTTTCTGAGGAGAGCGGTTTTCTCAGAGCGGCTGTCGGTTCAGAAAAAGTCGGTTGGGATTTCCCTGCCGGCTTTTTTGTCCCTGCGCAGTGGCGGTGAACGATTGATGGGGCTGTGAACCTATTGAAATACGGAGAAAGAGCTGGCCCAATCAGTGGAACTGCCGCTCGACTTCAATGGCAACAGAGCCGGTGAAATGACTCAGGGGCACAAAGGCTTTGTACAGCGTCAGCCGAGCCGCGCGGACTTCCCTGAATTCTGAACCGATCACATCCAAGACTTGCTCTGCAAGAAACTCAAGCAAGTTCACTCGACCGAGCCCCTCAATGAAGCTTTGCACCCGCTCAATGATTTTGCTGTAATCTACAACATTTTCGAGGCAGTCTTCTGTGCGCTGGTAGGGGACCTGAATACTCAAGTCCACTTTGAGGTTTTGTCCGACCTTTTGCTCATGGGGATTCGCACCCAAAAAAAGGAATGTGTACACGTCGCGGATGTGAATCCAGCACAATTCGCTGCTGTGGCTTTGTTGGCTCATGCTCTTATTCCTTGCAAACGGACAGAACTCCACTTTTCTTTGAACATATGCTCCGGTAATGATTTCTTGACAAGAAGCAAGAAGAACAAATCAGGGAATGGACCAAGGCAGGGCATCAACAATGGCAGACATGAATCTTCCGCTTTCTCCGCTAGGAAAGAACCACATCGCTCTCAATGACGTTTTTGGAGCTCACAATTATCACCCGCTCCCAGTCGTTCTGGCGCGTGGCAAAGGCGAATGGGTTTGGGATGTGGACGGCAAACGCTATCTCGACATGCTGAGTGCCTACAGTGCTGTGAATCAGGGACATTGCCACGACCGGCTTATTCAGACTTTGGTCGAGCAGAGTTCGCGCATCACACTGACATCGAGGGCCTTTCACAATGATCAAATCGGTCCGTGGCTGAAAGAACTGACAGAATTGTGCGGGATGGATCGTGCTCTGCCCATGAATTCGGGAGCCGAGGCTGTTGAAACAGCCGTCAAGCTTGCACGCAAATGGGGCTACAGGGTCAAAGGTGTGGCCAGCGAGAAAGCCGAAATTATTGTCTGCGATTCCAACTTTCATGGACGCACGACCATGATTGTCGGTTTCTCTTCTGACCCTCAATATCGCGCCGACTTCGGACCTTTCACCGGTGGTTTCAAAATCATTCCTTACGGTGATTCTGAGGCACTGAGAGCTGCGATCACTCCCAATACGGTTGGCTTTCTTGTAGAGCCCATTCAGGGCGAAGCGGGCGTGATCGTCCCTCCTCAGGGGTATCTGCAAGAGTGTGACAAGATTTGCAAAGAGCACCGCGTGCTGTTTATGGCGGATGAAATTCAGACGGGACTTTGTCGGACAGGACGCTTGTTTTGCTACCAACATGAAAATTGCTCTCCCGATCTTTTGATTCTGGGTAAAGCCTTGGGAGGTGGTTTTTATCCCATCTCAGCTGTGGTGGGTTCAAATGAAACACTGGGGCTTCTGAAGCCCGGTGATCATGGCTCAACATTCGGCGGCAATCCGTTGGCCTGTGCACTGTCTCGAACGGCATTGAAAATTCTGCAAGATGAAGAACTCGCCGACCGCGCAGCATCTTTGGGTGAATTGTTCCGCAGCAGGTTGCGTTCCTCATTGCCGGCCACGGTGGTTAAAGAAGTGCGTGGAAAAGGTCTTCTCAATGCCATCGAGCTCCAATCGTCTGCGGGCCCCGCACGTCTGTATTCAGAGCAGCTGGCATTGCGCGGTGTGCTGGCCAAAGAGACTCGATCGACAACCATTCGTTTTGCACCGCCGTTGGTGATTTCGGACACAGCTATGGACTGGGCATTGACACAAATTGAACAGGTTTTTTCGGTTCGGCGAGTTTAACAAAGAGTGACCGAAAAGAGGGCTCAGACAGCCCGCTCCAAGGGGTGAATCACTTCATTGTCGTCTGAGTCTCCGTCGCGGGCATCGTCTCCGCCTGTTCTTTGCAACGAGGGGAAGTCGACTTGTGCAATGGCTGCCTCAAATGCGTTGCGGATGCATTCGGGGTCGGCCGGATTTTCGATTCCGAGCCAAATGGTTCCCTGAGTGGTCGTTTTGCTCTCATCAGCTTCAGATGAAGTTCCGAATGTGACGCAGGGAGTGCTGCGCAATCCGACCATGATTCTTCTTTTGAGACCGGTGGACAGACCCTCGGGACACACCACGTATTCAAAGTTACCTTTGTGCAGAAGCTCGAAAAACCCGTGCACGGTATTGGCCTCTGAGATTCTGAATCCCATACCTGAAAGTGTCTTGTGCAGCACGTGGCCCGTTTGCTCGTGGGTTTGTGATATATTTGCAAGCAGTACCCTTCCCAGTGAAGGGATGAGGTCGCGAATCGTGTGTTTTGTCAGCAGCCCAAGCTTGCTGACATTTTCGCGTACGGATTTGTTGGTGGCCAAGATGAGAAGTCTGTGGAGTTCATCCTGTTCAAGCGGGAGGCTCAAATAAGCGATGAATCCAAGACGGAGCGCTGTGATGGATTCGCCTCTGCGAGGTTGTTGGCTCAATAAGATTGACGATATCTTTTTTGAACGAGCAAAATTGATTGCTTTCTTGATGAGTTTTTCTTTGAGGCACTGACTGTTGTTGATATAGAGAATCATACAAGTGTCTTCATTTGCGCTGCTCTTTTCAAGCAATTCGTTGGGTGTCAGCCATTCGTATTTGACTTGCGGAGCTTCATTCAACGCAGCTTTGACGTCATGAGGAACAACCTGATCCGATACAACCCAAACCGAGCGGGGCAACTGCCTGCTGGAGAGGTCCAATGCGAAATTTTCGAGCCTGCTGATGCCGGCAGGTGCAGCCATAGTTATGCTTATGAATTCATCTTTTGCCGTCGATTCCTCTGGTAGAGATTTCAACGAGAGGAAAGGGGCAAAGTGACTTATAAACAAACTGTTTGACGGATTCTTCAAAACAGAAGATCCGTTGGAGGACTTAAGAGTGAAGACGATTTCACGGGTTGCAGTTTTATAATCAACTGCCAAAGTCATCTCATTCGATGAATTTGTTTCTAAGTAAGACTGGAACAATCCTTTCAGGAATTGACGCAAATGCGTTGGATCGCCGACAATAAAGCTTGGAATGTTCTTGTTGATCTCAGTTTTAATCTTGAACAAACCTTGGATGGATTCCTGAAGATCGCGGAAGAATAGAGAAAGATTGAATTCCAACTTATGCGCCATCAAACTGGGATTGATGGAGTTGGACAACTCAAGCAGCGAATGAATGCTGTCCAGCAGGGAGTCGCATAAATGCAAAACTGATTCCTCTTTTTCAGAAATTCCTTCGCGAACGAACTGCTGTATCCTGTGAATGACCTTAAATTGATTGTTCGTTTGTTCGAGAATGATGTCTTCGAGGTTTTGAGCGTGGCTGAGCGAGTGCTCCTTCACGAGCATGAAGACTGCAAAGCGTTCGCCGTCGTTGATGGTGGTAGAAATCGAGTAGCGGAAACTTTTTCCACCTTCCGGAAGCTCGATAGTGCAGGGCTGTGAATGCACTCTGGGATGTGTCTGATTGATGATCTTCAGGACTTTGAATGCGACTTCATCATCCATCTGGAGACAAGAGCCAATGAAGGATTGTGCACTTGAATTTTCGATCAGTTCCGCAGGAATGCCGATTTCATCGAGGAAGTTTTCCATCGAATTGTTGATGAAACGTACCCGCCCATCGAGTCCGAAAACGGCAATTGGTTCATGCAGTGTATTGAAGACTTTCAGCCACGTCATTCGAACTGATTTCTGTCTTCTGTCCTGTTCTTCCAGAATGTAAGCAATTTGTCCGAACTCATCGCTGTCAAATTGTTCCAGAGGGAATCTGGACTTTTCCTCGAGACGTTCAATTGTGATCTTCGATTTCAGCCGCTGACGCACCCGTGCGGCATCTGTGAGACGCCGATTGAGCAAAGCTTCTCTGAGTAAAGTGACAGGCCTGAAAATATAGTTCTTGTTGAAGAAATAAAAAACGCCGCACATGGCTAAGAGGGACAGCAGGAGTGTTCCAATCAGCCAGCGTTGAAATTTGAACGACTCACGGGCGATGCCCAATTCAGGGAAGTCTCTTTCTGAAAGAATCAGTGATAAACCTTTTTCGATCTTCTCATGACTGTTGATGATCCAGATTTGTTCGCTGTCAGCTTGAGTTGATATGGCGACTTGCTCACTTGTCCAAGGATCGGGAATCAATGCAGTAGGTATGAGCCTGTTTGATTCAAGAATGGCGGGTAGGTTTTCTTTAGGCTTAAAGTCGGTCGAATTCGACGCGCTGAACCAAGAACCCGCGCTGCCGGAGCTGCTTGCCAGCCATCTGTTGACGGCGATATGCGCCGCTTCCTTCTTAAAGCGTGTGGATTGGCTATCATTCCAGTACGACAAAAGACCTGCGCCCGTGAGGCCAAGTCCCAAAAACGCGAGAACCAGCGTGAATCGGAATTTGTCTTCGACGGAAACAGACAACTGCCCGAAGGAGCGCCACAGGCCGCGAGCGCGCGTACGTTGAACGGAATGAGGCATGTCGTCTCCTCGTCGTCGGTCCTGCGGAGCACGCGGTAAGTCGCCGTGTCTTCTCTGCCGCACGAAGAGGGATCGGTCTTTAGCGATGAAATTTAAGGCAGTTTTTTAATTCCCTGTTGCAACTTGGAAATTGCTGAACTAAAGATGGGGTAAGTGTCCAGTTGTTGAACACTTTATGATCTCTCTCCAAAGTTTCTTCAACTTTGGCTGATTTGTGGGGGGGGGGGGGGGGGGGGGGG
>JBEGJP010000280.1:0-28116 GCA_041184525.1 Pseudomonadota bacterium
GGATGGATGATGTTGTCCAAGGCGGATAAAAAAGAAGGATCAGCGGGCGGCAACCATCCGGACCGGAGGAAAGTGCGCATGCCGATAGCCACGGCCAGACCATGCGGGATGGGGGCGGGCACATGGGGCACTGTGCCGGATTTGCGCAGCACCTCGGGCAACGCCTCGAGCAGGTGGGCCACGGTGTGGCCGAAATTGAGAAGCACACGGATATCTTTTTCGTCAGGGTCGATGCCCACAACACTTTGCTTGAAGGCGATGTTTTCTTCGAGCAGCACCTTCAAGTGGGGGTGTGCAGGTTCAATTTTTTCAGAGTTGAGGGTCAGCCAAGAGAGAGGCTCCTGCCAACGATCGAAACAGCCTGCGAGCCAAGCATGTTTGAGGATTTCGCCCAAACCTTGCCGAACGAGTGTGGCCGGAAGAGTGGTGAGAAATTCACGGACCAGCGTGACCGAATTCAAGTGAACGAAAAGTCCGATTTGGTTCTTGCCGGCGCTGTGGTGATTGACACCCGTTTTGCCCCCGAAACCTGCATCCACCATGGCCAGCAGTGTCGTGGGCAGCAGATGCACAGGACACTCCAACAGGCCGCCCAAAAAACCTGCCATGTCGCAACACACACCTCCGCCGACGGCAACAACGCACTGAGGGCTCCGCTTCAAGTGGGCCAACAGGGTACGGATGGCGGATAGATTTTTTTTGTCTTCGCTGCATGTGACGGTGTGGAAAGGTATCGACCTCGCCATGAAAAATGCAGGGAGGGAAGGGTGAAGTTCCGCAACCCGCGCATCGAAGAGCACAAAAGTTTCTTCATTCAGCCAAGCAGGAGATGAAGCCAGCCACTCTGAAAGTGTGCTGTGGTGACTGACAGCTGTGGCTGAGCTGGAAAAATTCGCAGCAGTGAGGGGCGACGGGGGAGCCAGCATTTCAACGTGGCCCGTGGCTGTGTTCTGAATTCCCTTGCTGCCCCGTTTGAAAATTCGCCCTGCCAGACGAGCTGAGGCCACTGAAATTTTTTTGCCGTCAAAGGGCAGAATGGATGCGCGAGTCTCACCCGTCTCAAACCAGCAGTCGAGAAGGGATTCCACTTCAGACCAGTTTCCACCGGAAGAAAACACGCGTTCATGAGCCGTCATGTCCGGCGTCTCGCCAGAACAGTGTTGTAGAGTTCTTTCGCATTCAATCGGTGTTGTTCTGCTGAGTCGCGGACAACATCCTTGAGCCGAGCCTCGGGATGGGAGTCGAGGAAGGCAAGAGTTTCTGTCACTACGTCATCGAACGTCTTTTCTTGGACGGCTGCACCCGCGAAATGCTGCGGCGTGAGTTCAAATGTGAGGATGCATTCGCCCTTGACCAAATGTCCGTCTTCGATTTTTTGAACCAATTCAGCAAGAGGCATGCGGAGGTGCTCTTCGAACTTTTTCGAAATTTCGCGTGACAGGCAGACGCGAGTTTCAGGGGAAAAAAAATCGGCAGCTGTTTTCAATGTGCTCAGGATGCGGTGCGGGCTCTCAAAACAAACTGCGACGCAAGGAGCCACCGCCTGCCAGCGCTTGAACTCATCGCGTTGTTCATTTTGCGAACGTTGCAAGAAGCCGGAAAACAGGATGCGCGGTTGAAGGAAGCCTGCGGCGGCAATCGCTGAAACAAGACTGGAGGGGCCGGGAACACTTTCGATACGGATGCCCGCAGAGTGGCAGGCATCGACAAAAATGGCACCCGGATCGCTGATGGCGGGTGTGCCTGCATCAGACACCAATGCGGCGCACCTGCCTTCCGAAGCCAGCAGTCGTTCGACAAGAGACGATGATTTTTCTGTTTCGTTGTGTTCGTGCAGACTCACGAGCGGGACTGACGGCAATGCGAGTGCCTGAAAGAGTTCTTTGGTGCGCCGTGTGTCTTCACAGGCCACAAATGCCACCTCCGAGAGGACGGCGCGGGCACGCGGAGACATGTCGGAAAGCGTGCCAATCGGCGTGGCGACAATGAACAAAGTGGGAAGACGCGTGCTGCTCACGGGGGCGGCCTCGGCATGGGATTTGATTCACCGATCTGCGGTGCGCTGTCGGGCGTAAAACTAACATGTTTTTCAGGCTCTGGCGATTGCGTCACCAGCAAGCGCAGGCCGAAGAGTCCGCACAGTGCCGCACCGGCACCCCCGAGACCCAAGAGCAAAGTGCCGGACAGAGAGGGAAAAGCCAGTGCGACAAGAATCACAGACAAGGCCGATGCGCCTTCCACTGCCACCGTGTGGAAACCGAGAAGTGCACTCCAATCGCGTTGATCGGTCCATTCCTGCAGCCCTGCGAGGCGGCTCACTTTGACGAAAGGAACCAGCATGTAGTGGAGAAAAAAGAGGGTGGCGAGTCCGCCGAGAAAAAACGTTCTTGGGATTCCCTCTTTTGCGGCGACAAAAATACAAATCGGGAAAAATGTGATGCCGTCCCAGAAAATCGCCTTTGAAAATCGCCGCAGGTGATCCGCTTTGCCCTTCTTCCAGAAGCGGTCTGCTGCGAACGTGCCGGCAAAGATGCCGCCCAAAAAGAGGAGCAAATTGACCGCCAGAACTTCCGGCGGCAGGCCGAGATCACGGCGGAGCATCGTCACGTGGCCGATTTCAAAGGGACCCATCAGACAAAAATTATAGACAAATGAAAAGAGGAGAAGTCGGCCTGCGGCAGGGTGTTTTTTCATGATTTGAAAGCCCGACGTCAGGGTCGATTTCAAACCACGCTCCGCGCTGCGCTTCTCTGAATTCTGCACGGAATGGAGCCGGCGCGATTTTCTGAGGCTGAAGAGTGCGGCTGCGCTGAGCGCAAACCTGAAGGCGTCGACGAGAGCGGCCGCCATCAGCCATGGCACTGTGATGCGGCCCTGCGTGGGAAGGAACCAGAAGAAAAGAAGCGGCACCACACCGGCAGCCGACAGGCTCGCCACATTGGCCCACAGGTGGGCGCGCGGCAGATCAGACGGGTTCGGATACAGAACCGGAACGAGGCAGTTTCTGCAATTTTGGAAGACCAGCGTTCCGCATTCCAGCAGGAGCTGGGTGGCCAACAGCATGAGGATGATGTCCGCATCCGAGGAGTTCCGCGGCCGGCAAAAAAGCACAACCGCAAAAATCAACGTGACGCAAAGCCGGAACAGGTCGGCGGCCAGTGCCACAGACCGCCAGCGGGTTCCGATGCGGCTCAGGACCCAAGGGCCGAAGATAAAAACGGGGATGGCTTGAAGAACGAAAACGAGTGCCAAACCGGCGGCCGGTGTCCAAGGGCTGTTTTCGAACAGGAAGTTTCTCAAGCCCAAGGCCCAGAGGTGGTCCCCCAGTTCACTGAAAGCCTGTGATATCAGGAAAATGAGGTATTCACTGCCCTGCACGAACGGATTCTCCATGGGACAAAGAGACATTTTTGAGTGGGTCAACAATCGCCTTGCACAGGCGGGCAGTCGCAGCTAAATGGCCCAACCGACTCGTATTTTCAAGACTTTCCAAGTGAGTGTCCCCAAAGCATCAGAGGAATTCGAATGAGCCGACCGACAGACACTGACAAAATGAAGACCAACCCACAAGAGCGCGCTTCCACTCACTCGCGCAGCAACCATGGTGCAGTGCCACCCGCAAAAGTGCCTGAGGGTTGGCTGTGGTTGGGACAGGTCGGGCGGCCGCATGGAGTGCGCGGCGGATTCTTCCTCAAAACAGAAGACAACAGGGTCGAATGGCCGGGGTACGCCTCACTCCTCCTGCAAAGCAAACAGGGCGAGCAGCAGCTTCGGGTGACAAATTCTTTCGTCAGCGGAGGCAAGCTCGCTTTGCAGCTGGCCGAAATCAACTCGCGGGAGTCGGTCGAAGCACTGTACAATGCGCATCTCTTCGTGGCGCGATCTCTGGTGAAACGGGAGGCAGAGGAGTACCTCGTCGCTGACCTCATCGGTTGCGCGGTTCACGTCGAGGGTCGCGCAGGTGTTTATGGTCATGTGATTGCTGTTCATGATTTTGGTGCGCAGGAGAATCTTGAAATTCAACCGTTGGAAGCGGGCCGTGAAAGCATTCTGTTCCCGTTCACTGCGTCCTTCGTTTTGAATTTGGACGAAGAGGCCAAGGTCATGACAGTGAAAGATGAACCCGCATTTTTGGATGAGCATAAAGAATGACATTGCGATTGACGGCCTTCACTTTGTTTCCGGATTTCTTTGTCCCGTTTGTGGAAGAAGGGGTGTTCGCGCGAGGTGTGCGGAGTCAGCTGTTGAGTTTTGACACGGTGAACCCGCGTGATTTTGCAGCCGACGCGCGCCGCACTGTGGACGGGCATCCTGTGGGCGGTGGCGACGGGATGGTGCTTCTGCCGGATGTCTGCAGTCGTGCTCTCGACACGGTGCAGACTCCGCAGTCGGTTGTCATTCACGTCTCACCGGGTGGAAAGGTGTTCAACAACTCCTTGGCACGGCAGCTGGCTGAAAATTCAAAGCATCTCATTTTCCTCTGCGGACGCTATGCCGGTTTTGATGAGCGATTCGTTGCCGAACGTGCTCATCTCGAACTCTCTGTGGGCGATTTTGTTCTTTCCGGAGGAGAGCCCGCGGCACTTTGCATGCTCGACGCAATTTCTCGCTTTGTACCGGGAGTCTTGGGCAATGCTGTCAGCGCGGGCGCCGACAGTTTTGAAGACGGACTGCTGGAAGCGCCTCAGTACACGCACCCGCTTGACTTCGCTGGGCATGAAGTGCCGGCTGTTTTGCTTTCAGGGCACCATGCAGAAATTGCACGCTATCGGCGTTGGCAGCAAATCCGTCGCACGGCCTTGCAACGACCCGATCTCATTCTTCGGATTTGGGACGCTTTATCGCGCAGTGAACAGAAGAAAGTCGAATCTCTGTGGCGGGACGGAGAGCTCCGCGCGCGCAGGAATTCACCCGCCCGATAAAAAATTCCCACTTTTCACTGTATCCGACATGCTATCTTAGGAGCATGGAAACACACGTAGAAAACTACTGGAAATGTTCGTTCGACGAGGCGTTGTCGTCGTTGGACACTCTGTCGTTGCTGATTCCGCGCGTCAGAGTCTTTCACAGTGGACTGAAAGACAAAAAGAAGGCCAAGGCAGTAGAGGAACTTCTCGTTGTTCTCGAAGAACTCGAGCGTCTTTTGGTTTATGTGGATCAGTTGAAAGCTGAATCCTCGGCTGCGGCTGATTTGCTTTTCATCGACGGTATTCCGCGCACCTCATTTCAAGTGGAAATCCAGCTGTCGCGTTTTGCGAATCCCAAATCACCATGGCAGAAAAAATGGACTCAGCTGCGTTGGAATGTATGGCAGGTTTTTGAGAAAACAATTCCATGGAACGTCCGCGAATTGCTCATGTCGTGGCGATGGTCGGCCGAACTTCAGTCATTCAGGAAAATCAATCAGGCCTTGGCTGAATCACGCACCTTGGTGAGCGATGTCGACCAGCGGCTGCTCTCGGAGCTGAAGCTGACGGGTGATCGATCTTTGCGTGTGACGTGGTCGGATCGGTGGAAAATCCTTCGTTGGTCGCGGGCAGCGAAGAAGGACGAAGCCGATCTTGTGGCGCTCGAACAACTGCGCGATGCCTTTCTGAGCCGCATTGCTGAAGAAGTGGCTGAGTGTGAACGCATCGCTGCCCAGTTTTCCATTCAGCTGCGCACGCTGTTTGCCGACTGCGGAGAACTTCACTCGAAGGTTTTTCAGAATTCGTGTCGCGCCATCGACAAAGAAATCCGTGCCAACCTCGAGTCCGAGTATCAGCAGGCCAACGAACAGAACAGTGAATTCATGTTCCAATACGAAGAAAAATCGCGCTCCAGTCTGCTGGAAGTGAAAAAGATTACGGATAGAAAAAACAGACTGACAAAAACTGTCGACGGTCAGACGGATGCAAATATCGAAGCTGCAGAGAAGCTGATTTTTCAGGAGTTTATGGTTCTCAATTCGTTGGAAATGGAGAAGCAGGATGATGCCCGCCAGCGTTGGACGAAGGCGGTGGGACAGATGAAGCGTTTGTTGCAAACTGCAGAGGAGAGTTTTTCCCATGTCGAGAGCAACTCTGGAGATTTTGATGGAAGCAGTGCGGGAAGAACCGCAGCTGCTCAAATCAGAATGTGAGAAGATAAAAAACAAGATTCTGGCGAAAAATGAAATGCTCAAGGTCTGGCTGGAAGCCTCGGGACGCATGGCGCCTCTTTGGAAAGACTATGTGAGTGAAAGAAACAACATTGAATCGCAGCTGACTGAAGCACGTCAGCAGTATAAGGAAGTTCTCAAAAGAACAGAAAATGCCGCACTTTCTGGCCTTCCGCGTCTTTACTGGTTCTCAAAGTCCATGTTTGCCAACCTGCGCAAGCACTCGCTTCAGTATCAGGTGAACGAAGCACGTTACAAGCATGAAGCTCTTGAAGCCGCTCGGACCCGACTCGTGGCTCTTGCAAAAACCATGGGTCTCGACAGAAGCACAACGACCGAAACTATACTGTCGGAAACACATCTCGATGAAACCCAACAGAAGGCTTACTCCGACTCCATGACGGAGCTGTGGCGGCAGGGTGAGAAAATTGAAACCGACTCGCAAGAGATCCGTCACAAGCTGGCTGAATTGGAAATCAGAATCACGAATGCTGCGTCATTGGTGGTCGGTGCTTCTGCGGTCGCGAATGACACGGGAACAGGGCAGCCGTTGGTTGTTGAAAATGAAAGAATGCTCACTTCGCGGAGTCCCTACGTCGGTTTCGTCAACAAGACGAAATTGATGTCGCTCATTGAACAATGTGAGTCGGCAGCGGAGCACGCCGAACGCGATTTGCAAAAGGTGCGCGAGGGTTTGAAGATGGCGGCAGAGAGCTCACCTGCGGGACGAGTCACCCGTGCCACGCGCGATTGGCTCGACTACTGCAAGGCGATTGTCACTCGCTATGAAGAGCACAACGCTGAGCATTGACACCCTCTTGACGACCCGACTTGAGAATTTCGCGCCGCCCTCAGTACCATATCCTTGGTTGCGAATGACCCGTGCTGCCCCTACGATGAGGGAGTTCCTGAAAATGAATTTGAAGTTATTGTCTGTTGCGTCTGCGCTCGTTGTGAGCAGCACTGCGATGATCGCGCGAGCGGAAGCACCGACCTTGCGCATTCCTGCGCAAATCATGTCAGCCCATCCTGCCTCACTCGGCGGTGCCTTCACGGCCGTGGCCGACGATCAAAATGCTCTGTATTTCAATCCGGCAGGCTTGGGTTTCATCGACTCTACGTTTGCCGCTCTTCTTGATACCGAAGTGCTGGGCAGTTTGGGAAGCGGCGGTTTGAGTGATCTTGTGGATGACTTCGACGCCGTCTCGGAAGCTGCGGCGAAGGTCGCCAGTGAAAAAGATGTGTCTTCGCAGGTAGACAATATTGCCAGCTTGGGTGAACTCGTTTCGTCGCGCACAGCTTCTTTGGGCTTCAGGGCGCAATCCTACTTCGTTCGGAAGCGCTGGGGTTTGGCGCTGAATTTCGGCATGCAGACGGGGCTGGGTATTCACGCGAAGCTTTTGCCTGAAGTGGCCGATTTGGGCTTGTATGGTGATCTTGATGTGCGTGCCGGTTACGCTCATCCGCTTTTCGACGGCAAGGTCAGTGTCGGTGCGGCGCCCTATTACAGGCTTCGTTCGCAGGGAGGCAGGGCCAATTTTTCTTTGTCCGAGGGGCTGAATCCTAAGGAGTCTCTCAAGAATCTCGTGGGTGTTGGACAAGGATTCGGCCTCGACCTCGGCGTGATGCTCCGTCCTGTGACAGCCATGTCTCCGACTTTCGGCCTCGCGATTTTGAACGTGGGTGACACCCGCCTCCGTGCCGCCGCAAAATCACTTTTTTCAAACACATCTTTTGTTTCAGGATCTGAGCTTGTGGGAGCTCCTGATCCCATCAAACAAATTGTCAATGCGGGATTTTCAATTGCTCCTGTCGACGGTCCGGCCTTTGTCCGCGTGTCGGGTGAATTGCGCGGGGTCAATCGGCCCACGCCGGCTGCACTCAAGCCAGCTGCGTCTGTCGAAGGCGGATTCCGCTCCATGTTCATCCGAACAACGGCATCTGCCGGCTGGGGCAACGGAGGATGGAGTGCCGGACTTGAACTCCGTGCGCTTTTTAAATTGCGCTTGGCATCCTACATCGAGCCCGACTTGTTTTTTGATCGCGTGAAAAACCAGAGAGTCTGGATTTTATCCGCCGGATTCTGAGCAGGCCACAGGCCGAACGTGGATTGTTTTTTGTGCATGACTTGTGAGGTTTGAAAGATGTCTTTTGGAATCAAACTCAGCTCCTGTGGATTTTGGTTTGTGGTTGCTGCGGTCGGCATCGGGGGCACTGTCGTCACACCGGTCATGGCGGCAGAGGAGGCTTCTGAGGCGAGTGCGCCTGCGGCAGAGTCCGCACCCGCGGCCGAATCAGCACCTGCGTCAGAGCCTGCGCCTGCGCCTGCGTCAGAGCAGAATGAGGCCGAACATTCAAAAGCGCACAAGGCAAAACAAAAGAGCAGTGGAAATGCCCTCGATTGGTTGTACCACTCCAGATTGGGCTTGGGCGCGGGCCACAACAGCTCGGCAAAAAATATGAAATCCGACAGGCTGGGATTTGGTCTGTTTGCAGGCCGGACACTCAAGGAATTCAATTTGCCGCTGGTGAATGGAAAAGACGTTTCAGTCGGAGCTGCTTATCAGACATTCAGTGGTGTTGATGTCTCGGCCGACACCCAATGGAGTGTGCAGAGCATCGGTCCGCAAATGCGTCTGAGCATGAATCCGTTTCTCAGCGGTCTTGAGCTTTCCATTCTGGGTGGTTTGAGTGTTCAGCGCCTTGTTTCTGAAAAGGGCCCGCGCCGGCAGGAGTCGCGTGCCTACGGTGTTGCGCTTTCATCCGGTGCATTCGCGCGTTGGCCGCTGCCGGCACTGGAGCGGATGTATGCGATCGGGGGAGCCGATCTCTTGCTCGGAAGCGGCACATGGTTTTCTGTCGGCGGCGGTCTTGAAACCGAATTTTGAATCACTTCGGTGCTGTCATCGCATTGCGGACATCATCGAGATTCTGTGACTTGAATTGCTCCATGTCGACCGATCCTTCCACCGGCTGACCTCCGCAGTCGAGCGTTCCTCCATCCAAGAGTCCTGAGTTCGACAAAGATGCCTGTGTGCCGGTGAGAAGCAAGACCTTGGCATCTGCGGGCAGTGAGAGGCTTGTGATGACAGCAGGATCAAGCCCGTATTGCAGCAATGAGCGCTGCACATCGGGTGAATCCAGTGCGAGTCCCTTGACTGTCGACATGATGTTTTCTGAAGGTGAGTAAATATAGAGGTTCCTGACTTCATTTCCTGCGTTTGTGGCGACTGAAAATTCAATGCCGGCGACCTTCTCTTCATTTAAAATATAAAATTTTCTGCCGCGGTAGTCGGCGCCGTTGCATTGTCCGGTGCACGAAACACGGAATGCTGCCTTCGCGTCGCCTGAGGCCGTTTCAAAACTGGGAGCGACAAGCTGACAGAGGGTGATCATGTCGCCGGCGGCACCGGTCAGATCCTTTGTGCGGCTCTGATTGAATTCGCGCGGCTTGCATCCGCTGATTGCCACGCACAACAGTATGGATGCGATGCAGGCAGATTCGGTTTTCTTCATGGGATGCCTCCTTCATTCCGCACGTGAGTCCTTCGACCCAAACGAATCTTTGTGGATGGCAAAATTTTTCCCGCGCGAGACTCTGACGGAATTGCTACAAGTCCGCAAAACAGGGGAAGGCATTTCATGTTCCAGAAAAAAACGAGGAATTCAGCGAGAGTGCCGGATGCTTGGGGTGTCTTGTTTCTGATTGCTCTGGGTATTGTTCTGGGATTCAAAACAGGCAATGCCGATGTGCTTTCCGGAAAAAAACAGCACACAAAGGGTGCGCCGGAGCCGATGCTGCTGCAAGGAAAAATTGAGGCTAACGCTCTCGGTTATACCTGCAGTGTCAGGTGCAAAAATGAATGGGTGTCTTTCGAGTTTGAGGTCGAAAAGGCAGCCCGAGGCGACGAACACTGGCGAGACGCCGGCGCTTTGACAACACACTGCGAATCAAATCCGACGGGCACCTCCGCAGAGGGAGTCAAGGGCGGAAATTGGGCAACTCCCCCGCAGGAGCCGGAAGATGAAATTTGTTGGCTCGTTGTTTCAGTCAAACGACATTCCCTTTGATACGGTGAAATAAATTCATGCCTGAACTCTGATTCTCTGCCGATAGGATTGAGGATTCCGGTGGAGCCGGTTCGGGGATCGCGATGAATGTTCTGACTCACATCACAGGAAACGAATTGCTGCTTGCCAGCGTTTCTCTTTGTTTTTTTATTCTCCTGTCGAAGTCGGAGAGAATCAGGGAATGGGCCGACGTGGTGTGCTGTGCCCTGCTGGGTGCTTTTGCTCACGCTCTGATGCTGCAAAGTTCCGGCATGAGTTCTGACGACTGGCAACTGCTCTCAGCCATGGTCATGGTCTTGAGTTTTTCATTTATGCGATGGGTTCTGACGCGCAATCCTGAAGTTTCTTTTTTTCAAACCCATGAGGAAAGAGAAAGCGAAGAGCAAGGCGCACAAGAAGGTTTGAATGAACAGCAGTTGCATCAGGAGAGGTTGAAAATTCTCGGGACATTTTCCGCGCGTCTCGTCCATGAAATCAATCAGCCGGCAGGCGTCATTTTGCTTCGCCTGCAGGAGTTGAAGAGGGCAGATGCCGTCGGAGATCGGCAGGCTGTTCAAAAGTGTTTCACCAGTCTCGAGAACCAACTGAATCATCTCATTCAATTGTCTCAATCCGTCAGGACGTTCGCTTCTTCGTCCGAGGACCGCGATTGGGGATTTGTGAAGATTGCTGAGGTCATTCATCTCGTGCGCGATATGAGCGAAACGTGGGCGGCGGAATCGGGTGTCACTGTCACATGGCCTCAAACAATTCCTCAAATTGAAATTGCCGGCGACCGTACGCTCCACACTCAGGTTCTGTTGAATCTCATCAAAAATGCAGTGGATGCTGTCGCCGGACTGCCTTCAACGCAGCAGCGCTGGATTCGTTTGGAAATTGCCGAGAAGGGCGGGCGTGCCGAATTTTCCGTCAGCAACGGAGGAGCTCCCCTGACACGCCGTGTTCAGTCCAATCTCTTCCGGCCCTTCTTCACCTCCAAAAGGACGGGTCGCGGTTTGGGTTTGGGGCTGACCATCTGCCGTCAACTGGTCGAGTCGGTGGGCGGGGATATTTGGTATGACGAATCCGCTCATCATCCGCGTTTTGTCGCGCGATTTTCATTTTTGCCGTCGGTTGCAGAAAATTCAGAGGAGTCCGGCAGTCAGGGCACAGGGACAGTCCCGTCGTTGAGAGGCGTCGCCTGATTCAGAATTGCACGCCCAGTCCGGTGGCGAGTGAGAGATTCTCCCATTGCGCCTTGGTGAATTTTTCATTGACCAAGGGCAGTTGAAGTTCCACTTTTCGATAGTCCAATTGCATTTCAACGAAGACGAAATTCGAGAATGGAATTTTAAGATGCAGGCCTGCCAGAAGCGGAGTGCCTGTGATTTTGAATTTTTCAGACGTGTTGGTGGCATCGCCGTCTTCGAGAATCGGCGTTGTTGCGCTTGTACCGAAGTTGATGCCGCCATGCAGTGCAATGCGCGCCTCTCCGGGCATGACAAAGCCCTGCTCAAGGAAAACCCCGAAGCTCTTGCTGCTGATAGCACGGACCACCGGAAACGCGGGCTCAGAGGCTCCGGTGAGTGAAGTCAGCACCGTCTTCGTGCGGAGTGTATCGTAAAGAAGTGCACCTGCGTTGGTCCAGAATTTGGAGTCTTTGGAGATGTACTGTGCTCCGGCCCGCACACGCAGGTTCTGTGAGGAAAGACTTTGGCTGCCTGCGACTTTTCCGTCCTTGACAAGGTCGAGCGGAGGAGATGTTTCTGTCGTTGCCCAATGCACATCACCCAAAGCTTTATATTTTCCGCCCGAGATGACTTTGGCCTCTTGAGGAAAGCTGCCGGAGGCCCGCAAACCGATACCGCGCGTCGTGTAGATGGGTGTGAGAAATTTGTTCATGGCCAGACCGGGGATACTGTTCTGCGCCAGTGCGTATTGCACAGAGACAGACATCAATGGAGTCGGCTGAGGTTTCTTGATGAGCCCAGTGAATGAGGCTCCCGACGGGGCCAAAGGCCTCACGTTGAGACCACGGAGCGTATTGCAGTTTTCGCCCCCCACAAGCACGTTGGCCACAAGTCGTCCGGTCTGAGGCGGCAATCGTTCCAGTCGCACCACAGCGACACGGGCGTTGGAGTTGTCCACCACTTCTGCGAGATCGCCTTCATTCAGGCCGCGGACTTTCACCGGAACGAGGCACGACTTGTTTTGAATCTCGCGCTTGCCTTTGCCGATCTTTCCTGACGGAATGTTGGAATCTTTTTCCTCTTGGGCTTGAGCCGAGGGAACTGACAACAGAACTTGCGCCGCCGGCAAAAGCAAAAAAATGACCATGCGCCATGCCGACGGACGCGCAAAAAGGCATCGGTTTGTGCTTGGAGCACGCAAATTTTTCATAACGGCATTGTCTTTTATTGCTGGAAAATCAACAAGGTAAAAATTTGCAGGGCAAGCTTTGGGCACATTTCGTAAACTGACGCTGAGGTGGTGACCATGCTATTTGCAAATGGGGTTCTTTCACAGGCTCTGCTGGCAGGACTGTTCTTGTCACCGCAGTCCTTCAGCGGCGATCGCAGTGTGGAAGATTTGCAGCCCCTTCTTGTCGGTCCGGCATGGCAATTGAAGTCGGCCGACGGGACACCGCGGATCATCCAAAGCGGCCAATGGCATTGGAATGGAATTCCCATTGAAGGAACTCCGTTCAAAACGGTGAGGAACCGAACGGATGTTTTGCCGTCATGGTTTGCCGGAGCTCATCCGGTGTCGGAGGAACTTCTTTATGTCCTGTCTTCGCGGGGAGAGTTTCGATTTTCTCCTGAGCAAGCGCAAACCCTCTTTGCACAGAACCTTCGGCTGGGCAGTTGGCAACTTCCAAGGCCCGGAGCTGTTTTGCAGATCAATGGCAGCACGGCTGAAAATTGGTGGAAACTGACGTTGCCTCAGGGCCGCGTTTTCTGGTTGCGCGACAGCGATGGTGTGTGGGGCGAAGAGTTGCCGCTGCCCTTGCAGGCCGATGCAAAAGCGCTCCTCTACAGAGAAAATAAGGTGGTGTCAGCTTCGACGGGGCTGGAGGAAATCCCGTTGAAGGATTTGCTCGATATGACTTACCTGAGGAGTAAATTCTTTCGCATTCTGAATTGTCTCGGTGAGTCGATTTCTTTCGAGAAATGCGGCAACTATGCGCGTGCGAAAGACGGTGTGTACAGCTACCCGTTTGATTCTGTCGAATACTCTGAAATGGCGGGGTATTACTCAATACAACGGGCCATGACTTGGCATCGCGACATTCAAAGTGCGGAGCAAAAATCCTATTTCGAAAATTTCGCACTCAAAGGCCCCATCGATGTTTTTGTGCGCGCCAAGGCAGAGAATGCCCCGTATTATGTGCCGCGCAGTACAGCCGTGGAGAGCAGCAATCCGGTGATTGTGGTTTCGACGGGAAGTGAGAAAGAGGGCCTCGGAGACGTCCTGTCTTACCTTTCGAAAGATTCCGACGTTTACTTTCATGAGTTCAGCCATCACATCATCTACCGTTCCGTCGCACCCAAGAGCAGTCCGAGTCAGGCACGCGCTCTTCAGGAAGGACTGGCAGATTACTTTGCCTTTGCCATCACCGGAAATAATGCACTCGGTGAAAGTACCTTGGGCAATGAACCTCTCCGTAAAGGCGATTCCACAGAAAAATTGGGCAATGACATTCTCGAGCGAGGCGACTTGGGTCGTGACTACGACTTGGGCACCATTCTGAGTTCGACTCTCTGGAGTTTGCGGGCCAAGACGACGGATTGGAAAACAGGCTACAAGCAAATGGACAAAATTGTCTGGGATGCCGTCGATCTTCTGCCCACTCTGGCCACGTACTACCAGTTCGCGTGTGCACTGTACCTTCAGGCTGAAACGTTTGAAAAATCCGAGAAGCTCACGGCAGGGAGTCTGCGCGGCCCCATCACGACAGAGCTGGTGAGCCGCGCCTTTTTTTCTTCTTCGACACCTGCGGCCGGAGAAAATTGTCCGCCGCCGAGCGACCCGCTCAAAGCGGCAGATATTCTTGAAGAGCAGGAAAGCAAACTGCCGTTGATTCAAACTCCCCGCACTCCGGTGACGTTCACGGGAGAAGGAAAATCAGCGCTCCCTCCCTTTGCGGGAAGTCTTTATCAGCCTCTCCAACGCAGGAGTGTCTTCTGCGGCAGCCTTGCGCTGTCCTCAGCTCACTCCAACAGCCCTGCATCGGGCGTGGTGTTGCTCCTTGTTCCTGTTTTTCTTATCGGGTCGAGGCCGCGTAAATCTTTCCGATGGTTGCGTCGTCGCCCAGAAAACCGCCGCTCGGTTGCAACCAAATGAAATCGGGACGCGCATCTTGCAGCCAGAATCCGCCGCGGATGCGGCCCTGTGCGTCCAATTCAAGCCGGTAGCGGTAAAAGACCGATCCCACAGCAGGCGATTCCAAAGATTGTCCGAGCGCATTCCACTGCGGCTCAATTTCGGTGGTGTAGTCCATGCGCGTTTCGACGAGAACTTCCTCTGTTGTTCCGACGGCAGCACCCGGCGAAGGTCCCTGACGCCCCAGCTCTCGGCTTTCGAAGGCGTACACAGGCTGATTCCACACTTCGCCCATGCGGGCAATATCGGCAACGAATCCTTCTTTGAGTCTTCCAATTTGGTTGGCAAGGACAATGTGAAATGAGCCTGCATTGGTGTCGCGACATGCGGGAGAGTTCAGGCCGATGGTGCCGAAGGTGTTGCACCGTGCGCCCAAGCCGACAGCCGGAGCACCGTTGCGCAACGCCATGTGCCAGCTCAGCAGGGCCTTGACGTCGGAGGAACCGAACGGAACGGAAATTCCGCTTGGCCCTTTCAAAGTGACAGGGCGCGGCTCTTCAAAAGCGAGTGCCGCAGGCGCCCAACCGTGGCAGAGCCCTTCCCATGCAGGAGCTGCCGGAGAGGTTCTGATTCTTTCTGATTTGACTGTGGGGAAATCAAAACGGCCGGAAAAAATATCCAGCTTTTCGGCCGGCGAAAGTGCGGCGAGTTCGTTTCGGGACATCGATTGCACCGTCTGACGGGAGGGAAGCGTGTAGAAGAATGAACTGACGACAGGGTTCATCCAGCGGTAGGCGATACCCGCGCGCTGGGTGGCCCAATAAGAGTCGGACCACGGGATGTTCGACAGCCGTCCTGATCGGGGCAGATCACGGTACGTGACGCTATAGCTGCGACCGAATCGGGACGGTTCGTTGATCACATCCCAAGCTTCGAAGACGCGCGCCTTCTTGCTGATGTCATCCTCGCGTGAACACGCCGAAATGAAGGCTAGGACTGGAAAAAACAAGAGTAAAATCGGTGCGGATTTTAAGAGATGCTTCACCGGACGGGAACATCGAAGTGAACGAAAGAACTGAAGCCGAGTCGAAGGTGCAGTCATGACGTCGCCCCCTCGGAAATGAAGGGACGGGGAAAATCCCCATCCCAGTCATTGCAGAGTAATCGGCGCGAGTTCTTTTTCAGAAGGAACAAATGTGATTTGTTGTTCAGATTCCAATGAGAGCAAACGATTCGTTTGCGTTTGAATCTTTTGCTGCTCCAAGCACACACGCTCAAAGGCTTCCACGGCGCTCCGGTGATCAAGATAAGCATCGTAGGGTGAATCATAGGGGCTGAAGTACTTATGAACATCGCCGTCATGCGAGTACTTGATGCACATGTAGTAGAAGTGGTCGCTTGTCTGGAGACGACGCCATTGCTCTTTGAGTGCGGGCGAGTTCAATGAGACGACCAGCGGTTCCAGTGCCATCACTTTGTCGAGCGCTTCCTCCTGAAGCGGGTTGCTCAACCATGCGGAAAGATCTCTCTCTGTGTCGGCCCAGCTCGTCGGGACGGGAACTGTCATCGGGCTGCGCGCTTCGAATGCGAGTGCTTCGTTCACACCAACGAAATTCAATTGCGGGTGTGCCACCACGCGGTGCACGAGATCTTCAAAGAAATGGAAGATGCCGGAATCGGCCCATTGGTGTTCACCGAAAGTTTCGTAGTCCATGAAAAGTCCGACGAATTCGTGCTGTCCGTCGAGCAGCGATTCCAGCCAATTCACGTAGCGGTCTGCTGTCAGTGGCCAGCTGGGCCAGTTGCGATCGGAAAATCGGAACGCCATGTCGTCCGAAAGTTTATAGCTCTTGGGAAGGAGCTTCAGCCGGCTTCTGCTCGGGTGCCGGAAAACGTGATGTGCATTCCAGCCGTGCGGGAGCCAAGGATCCCAGCCTTCAAGAAGACAACCCTCAAATCCCATGCCTTCGACCAGCGAACCGATGGCGTCGGAGTAAATGAGTTCCGTGTTGCGGAAGACGCGCGGTGTTTTACCGAACATATTTTTCAAGGTCTGCAGCTGTTCTTCAACTTGGCTTGCAAACTCTGCCGGAGAACGCAGAGCGGCAAGAGAGTGGTGCGACGTTTCACAGATGATGTGACTGTTGCTCAATTGTCCGAGGTAGGAATAGAGCCCGTAAAGATGGGGGTCATATTCTTTGCATTGGCTCAAGAAAGTGCCGCTGAAGGAAAATGAAACCCGAAATTCGTTCGGATATTTCAGCAACAGATGCTCGAGGAGTTTCCCCATCGGCCAGTAGCACTTCTCAGCCACCTTGTGAAAAACGGATCGGTTTTTTTCATCGCTGAAGAGTGTGTCGGATGAGGCTTTCTCATCGACGCGCACCTGACGCAAACGGTAGGGTTGATGGACTTGGAAATAGAAGCACAACGCAACCATAAAAAAGACTCCACGTGCTCGGGGGTGATGGCCGAGAGTCTACAGGTAAAACGTTGCTTGCAACACAATGCGGGCGTCATCTTGATGCTGTTTCAAGAAATTGGTTTGTCTTGACAAGGCAGGCTTCGGGTGTGTCCTCGCTTGTGCAGGGGAGGGGAGCTGTCAGAAGCTTGCGGATATTGAGAATTCCTGATCCGTTCCGATCGGAATTCCATCCTGCGGGTGTTTCGGTGGCCCAGCGCGTGGCTGTTTCTTTGAAGAGTGTGCTGATGTTTTTTTGACCATAGCGACGCTTGAGTTCCTCTGCACCGTGATACTGAAGCCAAAGAGCAGCAGCCCCTGCAGAATAGGCCGTGGCATAACTGGTGCCGCTCGATTGTTTCACGACTTCCTCCAAGAGGATGGTTTCCCCCCGACGTCCGACAATGCGCATGGGTCTCGCGGCGGACGTGTTTTCTTTTGCCATCGCCGTCAACGGGGAGGGCGTGAGACGTTGAACGCCCAGATGGCAAATGTTTTCGCCGGGTGCGGCCCATGCGATGGCGTGACCGCTGAAGGCAGGCGTCCAGTGAGTTTGAGTGCGCGTCGATGCAGTGACTCCAATCACGGCAGGGAGTCGGGCGGGCAGGGGAATGACATCCACCGGAAGCGCTTGTCCGCCGGCTGCGACGACGATGATTCCTTTCTCCTCTGCTTGTGCGACGGCTTTTTCGATCAAATGTTCTCGGTCGAAAACAGCTCCCAAACTGATGGTCATGACATCAACACCCAGTGCGGTTGCCAAGCGAATGCCCTCAGCCAGATTGCGCAGGTCTGCGGCTCCTCCGGTCGACATGTTTCCGACCATCACGACACTGTCGGTCACTTTGATGGGAATGAGTTTCGCCCAAGGCACCAGACCGCGGAAGTTGTCCTGCGCCTTATTGAACGTGTCGTTGTTCTGATACCCCACGAGCAGACTTGCTGTTTCCGTCCCATGAGAAAAGTTGGCAGCCTTGGGGTCGTTGTCGAGCGGCGGCAAATGCGGCTGAACCCAGTTGAAAGTTGCTTGCGGCATGAGCTGATCGAAATTCCATTGGAGTCCTGAAAGTCCACTTGCGGTGTTCTGACTGTTGCGCAGGGAAGGAATCGGTATGATGCCGGTGTCAAGATGCCCGATGGTGATCCCCTCTCCCGGGTTCTCGCCGCGCTCGGAGTGAATCATCTCCAGTGCCGGAGCGACGTCCAGCTGCTGCCACACCCATGCACACTCTTGATCTTGAGCCGAGCCACTGCGCGGATGGGCACCGGATCCCAGCGAAACAACCACAAACGGAAGAGAGCATGCGGACCAAAGTCTGAGCCTCATCTTTCACCTCCCGAACATGTCTGGATAGGGCGAGGGAGGAGACGTCCAACAAGGGAGCGTCACCTCCTGAGGTGGCGGGTGAGCATGGCGGGACGTTGTTCATGACGAATCGGAACATCTCATGGGATGTACTCCATTCTTCTTTGAACAGCGCGGGTGATGGCAATTCAGAATTTAAGGAAATTGAGCCTTCAATTGAACGAAAAAATCTCTTTTTTGGGTAAGCTTTTTCGTTGGTTTTTTGAGGTCAAATAGAGGGCGATTTCTGCGCAGGTTTTTGTATAGCTATCGAGAATAGGATCGACGTCAATATTGGTCACTTGCAGCGGATTCAACTTGGCCGTCAACTCAGCGGCAGAGCAAAGTTCCGACATCTTTTTTGCTCCGAGGTTCGCAGCAGATCCCTTCAGACGATGCGCAATCTGCCGCACGGTCTCGCTGTTGCCGCCGGCAATCGCTGATTCCAACTTGCCGAGCAGCTCAGGTGTGGTCTGCTCGAAAATTTCAGCTATCTCTGCAAAAAGAAAACCGTCGTCGTCGGGTCCCGAGAGTTCTTCGAATCCACGCAGAACGTTCATATCCAAGTACATCAGAGTGCCGCCAATGCGGGTGTCACGGAGGTCTGCACATCCAAGCTGAGTCCGGCGCCGTAGACAGACTGGATTTTCACGCTGTTCGACACACCTTCGAGTGCGCGTCTCAATTCAAACAATTTGCGGTAGAACGCGTTGTCGCTCACGCGCACGGGTCCCCATGCCTCTCTCTTGAGAGTCTCTTTTGGAACCACAGTTCCTTTGGCTTTGATGAGTTGAGCCAGAAGGAGTGTTTCCACGGGTGCAAGAAACTGGCGGCCGATGGGACCGGTCACAACACGGTGGGCCGTGTCCAGACTGACATCACCTGCCATCAGAGCGCTTTTGGCGGCGCGGTCCTGCAGGTGAGCGAGTCGGGTTTGGAAACGGGCCTGCACTTCGCGGGGCTTGATAGGTTTGAGCAAAAAATCGTCGGCGCCTTTGTGGAACGCATCGACCAGCCATTCGTCTGCCGGATCGGCTGTGATCACAATAATGGGGCAATAAGGCCAGCGCGCACGGAGTTGGGGAACAATGTCGAGTCCCGATTGGTCGTTCGCAAGGTGAATGTCGACGAAAACAGCCAGAGGCTCTGCTGTCGGAATACGTGCTGAGAATTCTGTTGTCGTTGCAAAGGCCAACGAGCGCAGAGAGAGAGATTTCTCAATGATGCGGGACACCATCGGATCGTCATCGAGCGTGATCACGTATTGATTGCCTGCCAATTGCTGCATTTTTCCTCCAGATATCTGACGCATGGAAATAGAAGTTTCTTTCCTGAGGAGGTTCTTGAACGAATCGTTTCCGAAACGCCAGACTTCGGGCGGACGCTTACCCAATTGTAAGATCTGGTGCAATGGAAAGAAAAAAACCAACAATCAGGCGTGATTCTGGTGGTATGGAAAAATTGTTCGGACGGGCAGTCAATTGTCTTCTGAAACTCTCTCAAGAAAAGACTTGGCCGAGGCCAAATTGCGTCTGTCGCGCAGGACGGCATTGAGGATGTTTCCACGGCTGTCGGTGGTCCGGTACATGTATTTCCATTCCCCGTTCACCTTCACGTAGGACTCTTCGACCGTCAGTCCTGACTTCAATGTTTTGTGGCCCCGCTTGGGTTTTCTCGACACCACCTGACCGAATTTTTGCACCCATTCGAAGACGGTTTTGTGTGACACCTCAACACCGTGCTGCTGGAGTTTGTCCGAAACGGCGCGGTAGGTCATGTGGTCGCGCTGGTACCAGATGACAGCGAGTTCAATCAGTTCCCAAGGGTAGCGGTGTTGTTTGTCGAGCCTTTCGTTCATTTCAGTGCCCTTTTCCAAGTGAAAAGCGTTTCAACTCCGGTGGCTCTCCGACCACCCGCCAAGTCCTCCTCTTTTCGTTCCGCCGGCCTGAAAATTGAGTTGTTTTTTAATTAATAATTTCGGCGAGTTAAAATTACCAAACCATAACCGACCACGGTTCGACTCCCGTGAGACTTCAAGCTCGCTGGTTTGACGCTTCCCCCCTACCGCTCTTGAGGTACTCTTTTGAGGATTGAATTGGGGACATGCCGATATGCATTTGCGTTCTACAAAATGGTTGGCTGGGGCAATCCTGCTTCTCGTTCCTTATTCGCATCAGGCTTTTGCTGTCCAAAAAGAGGCCGCAAAGGTGCACTCCGACGTTGTGCAAAAGAGTGGTCCCCTTGCCGAGCTCCTGATCGATGCCAAACGCAAGATTGGCGACAGCCAATACACTCAAGCCGAGGCTCTGTTGCGCAAAGCACGTTCTCAGCTCAATGACCCGCAGTTCCGGGTGATTTGGAATGTTTTGTCGGCAGAACTGATGGATGCCAAAGGGAGTTGGTCCGAATCTGCTTTTTTTGGTTCCGCGGCTCTGCGTGAGCATTTTTCTCTGGTGAAAAATCAGGATTCCCGCGGGTTTTCCCTGCAGTGGAATTTGTCGATCCGTGATGTCGTGATGCTTACGGTCGAGAATTTCACACGCGCGGGTCTGCCCCTAAGCGCCTATCAGGAATTTGAGCGCGCTCAGAGTGAGCTCCAGCGTGCGATGCTCTCCTCAGATGAAGAGGTCATCCTGAAGAAGCTTGCCGACGAATTGCGGCGCATGGAGCGCGAAAAAGAAGCGGCTGAGTTGGAAAAGATCATCTTCAAAAATTATCCCTTCATCAGTTCGGCGCTCCGTGCGGGATTGAACAAGGAGACGCTCTGCAAGCTTGACAACCTGTATGCCGACACGCTGGACAAGAAGGCGCGGGCATCACTGTTGCTGCAGCGCCTCGGTGCACGTGATGATATCAAGAACTACGCATTTTCTTTGGTCGGTTTGAGTCCTGTGCTTAAGCTTGCCGAGACGCCTCCTGATCAGCTTTCAGCACAAACACGTTCTGAAATGCTCGATCTGGTGGAATGGTTGCACGCGGCCCGAGAGTACAACTTGGCCATGTCGATCACAGAAAAGCTGATGTCATCTGTGAAATTCGAACCTCCGTTCATGCGCGACCGGCTCCTGCTCTTGCATGCGCGGAATCTCAACGGTGTGCACCGTCCGGTCGAGGCCGCCCAATTGTATCGTGGTTTGATGCGGGATTATCCCAATCTTGAAGCGGGCAAAACAGCGCGGGCGCGTTACGTCATGTCGCTCCATTTCGCGCAAAAGTATGATGATGTCGAACGGCAAGCCTCATTGCTCACAGGTGCGATGCGCCCGCGTGATGTGGCTTGGCGGGCGTTTTGGGCGCGGTTCCTCGGTAAACAATATGGCAGAGTTCTTTCCTCTTCGCAGAATGCGCTCGGGCGTGAACAGAGGGCGCGGGTTCAATACTGGCGTGCGCGGGCACTGGAGGGCGAGGGTCGCAAACTGGAGGCTAAAGAAGCCTTCCGGCGCATTCCGATGGACGAGGGCGCGCTCCAGTACAGCTTGTTTGCACGATGGCAACTCGAGACTCGGCGCAGCGCGGGCACACAAAGCCCGCGGGGAACGGTGTCGTTGGCAGCCAAAAAACTCAACGGGCTGGAGCCGGACGATGCTGCGGTTTTTTCAACTGTTCCCCCCTTCAGTGCGCAGTGGGCGGTGCATCACAACCTGATCGAGAACGGATTCGGCGGACTCATGCGCGGGGTTCTCAGACAACGATTGCAGTCGACCTCGGGAGCCGCAGGCACTGAGCTTGGCGCGTTGCTCGTTGAGGCGGGCGATGCCAATGCCGCCGTTCAATTTGCGTCGAGCCAGCGGAAAATTGTGGGCCGGGTTCCCGTGGGCCGCGACAAAGAGTGGAAACCTTTTCTCGCAAAAAATGCAGCGACGATGCGCCTTCTTTATCCGCTTGCCTACCGCAATTGGATTCAGGAGTCCGCCGACAACTACAAGATCAGCCCATGGCTGATTCTGAGCATCATGCGCGCAGAGTCGCTCTTTCAGCCGCAGATTGTCAGCAATGTGGGTGCGCGCGGATTGATGCAGATCATGCCGCTTTCAGGTGCGCGCATTGCAGAACTCAATGGCTATCCGGATTTTGAACCCGCCCATCTGGACCGTCCGGAAGTCAGCATTTCCTTTGGAGCGTGGTATTTGTCGCGGCTCATGAATTACTACAGCGGCAACTTGGCCCTTGCCATTGCCGCCTACAATGCGGGGCCGGTGGCGATTGATCGTTGGTTGAAAAAGAATTCCGACATGAG
Organism: Pseudomonadota bacterium; assembly: GCA_041184525.1. Classification (GTDB taxonomy): domain Bacteria; phylum Bdellovibrionota_B; class Oligoflexia; order Silvanigrellales; family Silvanigrellaceae; genus RFOM01. The sequence goes on from JBEGJP010000280.1 coordinate 22,556, forward strand.
TCTGGATGCGTTTTTGGAAGATATCCCGTTCGACCAGACCAGAAAATACGTCGCCACCGTGCTGACCAACATGGAAATCTACAGCCGTCTTTACTCGCAGGGTGCCAAAGGTATTGAAATAGATATGCACGCAACGTTGCCAACCCCCAAGAATAACATGGAAATCTTCTGATAAGGTTCTTCTGGCGTTTTCCGGCGTGCTGATTTATACGCGCAGGTGCCCGTTCGAGGGTGCCGTTTTTTTTGAACAAAGTAGGAGATTTGGTGTGTTCAACCCGCGCTCCCTGGTTTCTCTGAAGCACTTGTCCTCGGACCCGCAGAGGGGAGATTCCCCCACCTCTTCTTCCATTCTTTCCATCCAAAATCTTGTCAAAACCTACCCCAATGGCACCCGCGCTCTGAAGGGAGTGAGTTTCGACGTCCCGAGGGGCAGCTTTGTTGCCGTCATCGGACTCTCCGGTTCCGGCAAGTCGACCATGCTGAGGTGCGTCAATCGCATCCATGAACCGACGTCGGGCTCCATTCTCTTCGACGGTCAAGAAATGACTTCCCTGAGCCCCAAGGAACTCCGTGCTGTGCGTCAGCACATCGGTATGGTTTTCCAGCATTTCAATCTCATCAAACGACGCGATGTTCTGACCAACGTTCTGTCAGGTCGCTTGGGACAGATGTCGGAACTGCCTTTCGGCGGCATTTTCAAGCGTTGGCCGAAAGAGTGGGTGGACGAGGCTCACGAGGCACTGAAGCTCGTCGGTATTCCCGACAAGGCGTTGGTGCGTGCCGATGGCCTTTCCGGCGGCCAGCAGCAGCGCGTGGCGATTGCCCGCACTCTTATGCAAAAGCCGAAGCTACTTCTGGCAGATGAACCGGTGGCTTCGTTGGACCCTTCCACAAGCAATTCGGTCATGCAGTATCTCAAACTGCTCAATGAAAAACACGGTGTGACAGTCGTTTGCAACCTGCACTTTTTGAGCCTCGTGCGCGAATACGCAACTCATGTTGTGGCACTGCGCGGCGGAGAAAAGGTGTTTGAAGGCAAGCCGCTCGACATCACGCCCCAATGGTTCAAAGACATCTACGGCGAACAGGCCAAAGAAGTGGAGATTCACTGACCATGCGTATTCCTTCTTTCGTTCCGATGGTTGAACAGGAGCGTCGTTCGCGCGAAATCACAGGTTTCGTGATCGAAGTTCTCGTGTGGGGATATTTGGCTTTGGTGGCCGCACGCATTCTCTGGTGGGACATGGTGCTGCCTTTTGTTGAAGGCTATGCCATCGACGACGTCCCCCGCGCGTGGGCTGTGTCGATCATCCAATCGCTTGAGTATGACAGCCGCTATGCGGAATTCAGCTGGTCGGCAGCGGGTGTTGTTTTCGCAGTGGGTGCCGTCATTGGCGCTGCAGTGGGTTTCACGGGGCGCGGATTCGGACCATGGGTGGCGAGCATTTCCAAATTGCAGGTCAACAACCCCGAAGACTCCATCCGTATTCAGAAACACTGGTCATTTGCCCGCAAGGAAGGTTTGCTTCTTCTGCTCTTCACCATTCTCACCGGCTGGATGCTCACCAAGGTTGAGATTTCCAAAATGACTGAACTGGTGGGGCTTCAGAGTTTCGGTCGGCTTGTGTTGCAACTCGCGTGCGGCATTCCGGTGGTCGGGCAACCTCTCTTTCATGCTCTCGAAGTTGTTTTTAATGTGCTCGTCAGCATTCACAATTCTGTCGGGAGTCTTGTCGGCAGCACCTCAGAGCCGTTGGCAAAGTTTTCTTTGGAGTGTGTGCCCAGCGACGCTTCTTATTACGGGAACGCCGTTTCGAAGCTTCTCGAGAGCGTTTATTTGGCATTTATGGCGACATTTTTTGCTGTGCCTGTGGCGTTTGTGCTGGCATTTTTCGGAGCAAGGAATCTCACACGGCATTCCTTCGCAACCCGCTTGGCCTATTCGCTGGTGCGCCTTTACATCAACATCACGCGCTCCATTGAACCCATCATCTGGGCGATTCTTTTTTCGGTGTGGATCGGCATTGGCCCGTTCGCGGGCGCGTTGGCGCTCATGGTCCACAGTGTGTCCAGTTTGGTGAAGCAGTATTCAGAAGCCATTGAAGGCGTCGACGACGGCCCCATTGAAGCTCTTGAAGCGACAGGCGCGAGCCATGTGGCTGTGGCTTGGTTTGCCGTCGTGCCGCAGGTTATTTTGCCCTATCTTGCCTTCACTATTTACCGCTGGGACATCAACGTCCGTATGGCCACCATCATTGGCTTGGTGGGCGGCGGCGGTATTGGTGGCTTGCTCATTCAAGAGCAAGGCTTGGCGCATTGGACTCAGGTGGGCACTTTGGCGGCACTCATTTTCATCGTTGTTTGGACGATGGATTTCCTTTCGGCCAAGGTCCGCGAGGCCATCCAGTAAAAAAGGACTTCTCCCATGCAGGTGCGTCAGCTCGGGCTGATGAAGTACAAAGACGCTTTGGCCGTCATGGAAGAAGCACATGCCACGATCGCGTCCGATCCGGCCGTAGAAGAAATCCTCTTTGTTGTTGAACACCCGCCCGTTGTCACCATGGGGCTGCGCGAGCGCGGCTTAGATATGGTCACACCCGAGGCTTTGTTGCAGGCGCGTGGTGTTGATTTTGAAAGAATCGACCGCGGCGGCAGTGTGACCGTGCACGAGCCGGGACAGCTGGTCCTTTATCCGATCGTGAGAGTGGACGCGCGTCGGCTGACCGTGCGGCGTTTGGTGTGGGCTCTTGAGGAAATCATGATCCGCGAATGCGCCCGTTGGGGTATTGTTGCGGCACGCGACGACATCAATCCCGGTGTGTGGGTCGGACAAAGCAAAATCGGAGCTGTCGGAGTGCGGGTGGCCGATCATGTGAGCAAGCATGGCTTGGCATTGAATGTGTGCAATTCCATGAGCACCTTCTCTCACATTGTTCCCTGCGGCATTCAGGGCAGGGGTGTCACTTCCTTGCTTCAAAAAAGCCAACACCCTTCACCGGTATTGAATCTGCCGCTCATCGGCAGTCGGATGGCGGCAGAGTTTCACGAACTCATCTCTTCATTTCGTGCCGGACATGCCACAATTTCGAATTCGGAGCCCAGAGCTCCTGAATGAATTCCTGCCAAGGGTATATCCAGATATTCTCTTTTTCGAGATATCGCGTTTGTGAATCCTGCCCATCGGCCCCATGTTCGGGCGCAGGAATCAGAGCGACAGGACGTTCCAAGAATTCGCTCGGTGTCAACAGAAGTGAGTGCGTAACATCCGACTAGGCGGGCTCAGAACTTGCAACACGGCGTGAGGCGTGACTGCGGCAAACCAACGGTTTATAATTTCCCCTATAAGTTACACTATACGTAAATTACAGCTGACAATGCAAACTGATGGTTTGACATTTCCCCCTTTAAGAACATATAATGTTATTCATGGTAGAAAAAGTAAACCCAAACAACTCAAACCCCTCGGCAACCAGCCGCCTGTTACTGGCACTCCGGCCCGGCGAGGTTGTCACACCCGATCGTCTTCGTGCGCTCGGAATCTCCGCAAGACTTTCAACCTACCTCAAAAACTCGGGCGCACTCTCTTCGCTGGGTGTTGGAGCCTTTGTGCGCGGGCACGAGGAGGCAAGTTTTGCTTCCGCAGTTCAGGCGCTTACTCAGCAGCTCAAGCTCCCGTTGCATATTGGAGGCAGAACAGCGCTAGAGCTTCAGGGCGTCTCCCAGTATTTGACCATAGGTAGTGGCCAAACAGCTTGGTTATTCAGTTCAAAAAAAGCAAAGCTTCCACTTTGGTTTATCAAGCACCAATGGAGCGCAAGGCCGCGGCTCGTGCAAACCAAATTTCTAAATCAGAGCACCATCGCCAATTTGCGCGCCGTTCTCGTTGACGGATTTGAGATTCCAGTATCACGCAGAGAACTGGCGATATTAGAAACAATATTTCTCATCGGAAAGAGTCATCGTTTTGAAGAAGTTGACGAACTCTTCGGCAGCCTTACAACTCTTGATGCTTCTGTTTTGCAAACGCTTCTTGAAAGTTGCCAATCCATTCGCGTTTGCAGAATTTTTCTTTTCCTCGCACACAAGCACGCACATCCTTGGTTGAGTGGAATTAACGAATCGGAAATTGAGCTGGGTCGCGGGAAACGAGCCGTTGTGAAAGGTGGGAGGCTCGATGCTCGCTACCAAATTACCGTTCCTGCGAGCGAGGTAGAGCCCGATGTCTAATCCGTTTGGCAACGCCTATGAACAGCAAGTGCGTTTGCTGTTGGAAGTTCTTCCCATCATAAGCAGATATCCGCAATTCGCACTGAAAGGCGGAACAGCTATCAATCTCTTTATGCGGAATTTTCCAAGACTCTCGGTTGATATCGATCTTGCGTATCTGCCAATAGCATCGCGATCTGATTCGGTTGCCGACATCAACAGCGCTTTGCGCCAAATCGCTTTGGCAATTCCCAATGTGATTCCGAATGCCATAGTGAAGGCCACAAAACCATTTGACTCCGGAAAAGATATCAAAATCCTTGTTGAAATGAAAAACATTGCCATCAAAATTGAGCCAAACTACATCCTTCGCGGCGCGGTTTTTCCTGCCGCGACAAGGAGTCTTTCGAGAGACTGCGCAGAGAATTTTGGTGTTTCTATCTCAGCCAATATGGTGAGCACTGAAGACCTTTATGCGGGAAAGATTTGCGCAGCACTCGATAGACAGCACCCTCGCGATCTTTTTGATATTCATTTTCTTCTCCAAAACGAAGGAATTACAACAGGGATTCGACAAGCATTCCTTGTGTATCTTATGAGCCACAATCGCCCGATGAATGAACTTCTAAATCCCAATTGGCAGGATCTCACCAAAATATTTGAGACAGAATTTCTGGGAATGACCAAGGAAGTGGTAACGCGCGATGATCTCAAAGCAGCCGGCACACGCCTTGTGGATACTTTGAGACGAGACCTTACCGATAGCGAAAGGAAATTCTTGATTGATTTTAAAAACGGGAATCCCAACTGGGAGAAATTTTTCAAGCCTGATGTGCAGAGTTTTCCTGGAATTCTTTGGAAGCAAAAGAACTTGAATTTGATGCCGTTCGAGAAACGAAGACTGGCAGTCCAGAAATTGGAAGCGGTGCTTTTTTGAGCGAAGATCCCTTCCACTCTGCCCTTCATAGATTTGACGTATCAAGACGAAAAAACTCTCTGCGTATGAATAATTCCTCAATCTCTCAGGAACAGACCTCGATTGCCGTGGAAGACACCTTTGAGACCGTGCTGCTTCACTTTGGCTATCAACCGGTGGGTCTGCCTTTCGGTTCGATTGAGGACAGAAGACAGTCGCAAACTTTTACGCAGAGTGATTTGTGACCGTTTTCACTCGGTAATTACAGGGTCCTTAAATTTTTTCTCTCTACAACCGATTCTGAGTAGATAGTTGTAAATCTTGGAGAAAGAAATGAAGCATCTGCAAACGGTTTGCTTCTCGTTGGTCACCGCTCTGACCGCCTGTAGCGGCTTATTCAATTCGAACTCGCGGGAATCTGTCGGAACGCAGCCGAATG